>NZ_JEMA01000576.1 GCF_001589285.1 Sorangium cellulosum
TCTCGCAGCCGTTCCGCGTTCTAGCCGCAGGCCGGGCGCGAACCGCCTACGGCGGTCGCTGGCCGCGCGAAGGGCGTTCTGAACGGCCACGGGCCCTGTCGGGGGTGTTCGTCGGGCGGCGCGGGGCCCCGCCGGACTCGCCTGGGACGTTCTTTCTCCGGCGCGCACGGCAGGCCGGAGATAGCGCGTCGATCGGTCTCAGACATCGGCCCCTCTCCGCGCCGCCCGACGAGCGCCCCCACGGCCTACCGTCTGGGCGCGCGCCGCTGCCCTGCTCCTGGTCGTGGCCGCTGGATCGGTGCTGTAGCGTCTCCGCCTGAGACGCGGCGCCGGGGTGAGGGGCCCGGCCAGGGGGCTTTGGGCCGGGCAGCGAGGGCGGCGCAACCTCATACCGCCGGAGGCGGCGAGGCTTCTGGCAGCGCATCGGCGTCAGTGCGTGTGCTCGACGGCTCGCCTCGGGCCGTAGCTTCGCAGGAAGATGAGGCCGGCGAGGATGACCAGGGCGGAGATCCGGAGCGCAACCGGGATCTGCTGTACCCACTCCTCCTTGTCGATCCCGATCGTCGCGAGAAACAGGCCGAGCAGGCCGCCCATGGCCTCGCCCGCTCGGCTCACGAACGTCGCAGGGCCGCTGGCGATCGCCTCGTGCGAGAGCGCGTGCAGGAGAAGGCCCGCCACCGCGGAGAGCACCCAGGGCTCGACGGCCTCGAACTGCTCCGCGTCGACGAGGCGCGTCGCGAAGGCGCCGATCACCGTCGCGAGCGCGATGCCCGCGAGCGCTGCGCTCATGGCGCGCTTGCCGCCGGTTCCGGCCCTGACCTCGAGGACCTGGATGGCCACCACCATCGCGAGCGGCACCGTGTGCGCCGCGAGCGCTATCACGATGGGCAAGGAGAGCTGCCCGACCCGCGAGAGCGAGGCGACGGCCGCGCCCTCGCCGAACTGATGCGCGAGCACCGCGGCGTACCCCATCGCGAGCGCCGTCGTCGGTGTCCTGTGAGCGCCGGCCTCCCCGAGCACGAGGCGCTCCAGCACCGCCGGCGCCAGGAAGCCGGCCGCCGCCGCGACAAATCCGAGCCAGCCGATCTCGCCGAGCGCCTCCGGCAGCAGATGAAGCAACGCGATCGACGCCGCTCCGACGAGCGCGAAGGTCCGTAGCGCCGACATCGCGCCCTCGTTCCGGTGACGGAACAACGCCGCGAGGCCGCCGAGCATGACGGCCAGCGCGAGGAACGAAACGCCGAGCGCCAGCGACACAGGCGCCCTCCTAGCACGAATTCACGAGCACCGGCGCTGCACCGAACGCCCTGTGTGGCGCACTACGTATGGGGGAGGCTGTGCCGCCCGGTGCGGAGGATCAGATCGCCCACGAGCGCGGTCCAGCCGGTCTGGTGAGAGGCGCCGAGCCCCGCGCCGGTGTCGCCGTGGAAGTACTCGAAGAAGAACAGGCGATCTCGGAATCCGGGATCATGCTGGAAGACGGGGTGCTCGCCATAGACCGGGCGGCGACCGTCGCGGTCGCGCTCGAAGATCGCGATCAGCCGGCGCGCGAGCTCGTGCGCTCCGTCGCGGAGCGCGCGAGGGCCACGGCCGCCGACCGGCGGGATCGCGAGCACGTCCCCGAAGCCGTGATCGAGCCGGAGGAGCGAGCGGTAGAGGAGATACCCGAGCGGGAACCAGATCGGGCCGCGCCAGTTGGAGTTGCCGCCCTTCATGCGCGTGATCGACTCGCCGGGCTCGTAACCGACCGTGTACTGCGCATCGCAGCGCTCCAGTCCGAGCGAGACGGGCGAGGCCGCGTGCTCCTTCGAGAGCGAGCGCGGGCCGAAGGGGGAGAGGAACTTGTCCTCATCGAAGAGGTGCGCGAGCACCCGCTCGAGACGCCCGGGCGTCACAGCGGAGAGCACCTGCCGCCCGTCCGGACGCACCGTGATCGCCTCGGCCAGCGCGGGGTTCTTGCGGAGGAACCACTCGGTCCGGCGTCGGAAGTTCGCGAGCTTGCCGTAGATCTCCGGCGTGATCACATGCACGGCGCAGAGCGGGATGAGGCCCACCGCCGAGCGCGTCTTCACGTGCCGCGGCTTCCCGCCTTCGATGAGGATGTCGAAGTAGAAGCCATCCTCCTCGGACCAGAGCGGCAGCCGGCCGTCCGGGGTGTGGTGGAGCGCGTGCGCGATCCGCAGGAAGTGCTCGAAGAACTTGCTGGCGAGATCCTCGTACGCGGAGTTCTCGAGCGCGAGCTCCAGCGCGATGCGCATGAGGTCGAGGCAGTACATCGCCATCCACGCGGTGGCGTCCGCCTGCTCCAGCCGAACCCCGGGCGCGATCCGCTCGCTGCGATCGAAGAGGGAGATGTTGTCGAGGCCGAGAAAACCGCCCTCGAAGACGTTGTGCCCCTCGGCGTCGCGCTTGTTGACCCACCAGGCGAAGTTGATGAGCAGCTTGTGGAACACCCGCTCGAGGAAGACCCGATCGCCCTCGCCCCGCTGCTTCCGCTCGATCTTGTAGATCTGGTACGTCGCCCAGGCGTGCACCGGGGGGTTCAGGTCCGAGAACTCCCACTCGTAGGCAGGGAGCTGCCCGTTCGGGTGCTGGTACCACTCCTTGACCATCATCTTGAGCTGGGCCTTCGCGAGATCGATGTCGAGCGGGGCCAGCGCGAGCGCATGGAAGGCGAGATCCCAGGCCGCGAACCAGGGGTACTCCCACGTGTCGGGCATCGAGATGACGTCGGCGACCGAGACGTGCCGCCACTGGCTGTTGCGGCCCTTCTGACGCTCCGGCGGCGGCGCCTGCGCGTCGCCGCGGAGCCATGTGTCGACGTCGTAGTGGTAGAACTGCATCGTCCAGAACAACCCCGCCGCCGCTTGCCGCTGGATGGCGCGGCGATCGTCGGAGAGGCCAGGGCCCTGGACGGCGAGGTAGTACTCGTCCGCTTCCCTGCGCCGCGTCTCCAGGAGCTCGTCCGCGCCGTCAAAGGGCCTCTCCACCGGCTCCGGCGCGAGGCGGAGCAGGAGCCGCCGGCGCTCGCCGGCCGGCACCTCGATGCGATGCCAGCTCGCGGCCTTCGTGCCGCGGAGCTCGGCGTTCACCCGCTCCTTGTCGCCGTGGACGACCCGGTGATGGAACGCGTCCTTGACGTACGGCGTCCGCGAGGGGGTGCCATAGAGCCGCTCGCTGTTCGTCTCGTTGTTGGTGAAGAGCAGCTCCGGGCTGCCCTCGATGTACAGGTAGTGCGCGCCGTGCTCGGGGTGCGCCGCGCGCAGCATCACGTGTCCGGCGCAGGGTTCCATGGCCCGGATCTCGGGGATCACGCCGAGAGGCTCGCTCCAGGACCAGGTGTTGCGGAACCAGAGGTGCGGCAGCACGTGGATCGGCGCGGCCTCCGGGCCGCGGTTCACCACCGTGATCACCATGAGGATGTCGCTCGGGCTCCGCTTCGCGTACTCGACGAACACATCGAAGTAACGGTCTCCGTCGAAGGCGCCGAGATCGGGGAGATCGACCTCGCTCTCCGACAGGCCGCCCCGGCGCGCGGCGGCGACGAGCTCCTCGTAAGGAAACGGTCGCTGCGGGTAGCGGTAGAGGTAACGCAGGTAGCTGGAGGTCGGCGTCGCGTCCTCGTAGTAGTAGATCTCCTTGACGTCCTCGCCGTGGTTGCCCTCCGGGCCGGTCAGGCCGAAGGCCCGCTCCTTCAGGATCGGATCCCGCTCGTTCCAGACGGCGACGGAGAGACACACGATCTGGTGTCGGTCGCAGATGCCGCCGAGCCCGTCCTCGTTCCATCGATAGGCGCGGCTCCGGGCGTGGTCGTGGGGGAAATGCGCCCAGGCATCCCCGTTCGCGCTGTAGTCCTCGCGCACCGTCCCCCAGGCCCGCTCCGAGAGGTAAGGGCCCCAGTGCTTCCAGCGGAGCAGGCGCTCGCGCTCCTCTTCGAGGCGGCGGTGCTCGGCGGTCTGCGCGGCGCGGGCGGTCCTCGTCATGCGCGCACGCTAGGCGACTCCCGCCGGTGCGTCGAGCCCGCGGCCAGCGCGCGACGGGCCGCGGTCGGCGCTACTCGGTGCGCTGGATGATGTGGAAACCGAACGGCGTCTCGACGATCTCGCTCACCTCGCCGACCTTCAGGGCGAAGGCGACGTCGGAGAAGCCCTTGACCATCACGCCGCGCTCGAACACCCCGAGATCCCCGCCGCGCTCCGCGGCGCCGGGCTCGTCGCTGTACTCGGTGACCGCCTGCTCGAAGCTCGCCCCGCCGCGGATCTTGAGGAGCGCCTCCTCGGCCCGCGCGCGCGCCTGCTCGCGCGTGCGCTCGACGCCCTCGGGCCTGCTCTTCGAGCCGCCGTGCATGACGAGGATGTGCCGCGCGCCGATCTGCTTCGGCTGGCTCGCCACGAGCGCGCGCTCCCGCTCGAGCGCCGCGTCCTCCTCGGCCTCCCGGATCGGCGCGGCGACCGCGAGGCCGCCGCCGACCCAGGACGGCGAGGTGGCCAGCGTCCCGCAGGCGGTCGCGCAGAGGAGCGCGAGGGGAGAGCACGCCGAGAGCGTACGGACAAGCAGGGCGCGAACGTCAGGGCTACGCATCGGCGCGGAGACTGCCGCGGGAGGAATGCGCCCGCAACCCCCCGCGCCCGCGGCGCTCAGCGGAGCACCATCACCGGGACGAACGCCCACCCGCCGGCGGCCACGCTCACCCGCGCGCGCCGCACCTCGCCCCGGGCGCCCACGACAACGTCGTGCGTGCCCGCGGGGACGCGGAGCCGCGCGATGGCGATGCGCGCGGGGAGCGTCGACCAGCCGCGCGTGTCCGGCGTGTCGAGCACGGTCAGCGTCGCGCTCGTGAGCAGGCCGACGAGCAAGCCCAGCGGCCCAGAGTCCTCCGCGGCGGCCTCCGTCGCGCCCTGCGCGGCCTCGCCCGCCGCGATGCGGGCGACGGTCCTCGTGATGGCCGACAGGATGAGCGTCCCCTCGTTCTTCTTCCAGGCCGAGCGCACCTGCGCCTCGACGTCGAGCGCCTGCTCCAGCGGCCGGACGCGCCCGTCGATCGTCAGGGTCGGAGTCGAGTAGCCGCCCTTGCCGCGGGCGAGCGTCGGGTAGTTGACCCACGTCACGAGCCCCTTCGCCGCGAGCTCGTCGGCCCGCGCGCGATCCGTGGGGCTGATGTCGCTGGCCACGAGGGTGAGCGCGAGGCCGATCGGCAAGCGCTGCGGCACCTTCTGCGGCACGCGCCCGAACCCGACGACGACGACGAGCTCCGCCTCGCCGGCCTCGGCGAGGGGCGGCGACGGCTCCACGCCCTCGATCAGAGCGGCGACGCGGGGCGATCTCGGCTCGCCGCGCGTGAGCGCGCGGAGCGGGCCGCGGAGCGACGGATACGGGCCGTGGCGGAGCGCGTCGTCGTAGTGGAGGAGCGCCTCCTCGGGCTGGCCGCTCTTCTCGAAGGCGAAGCCGGCGAGGTAGCTCCCGAGGCCGATGAGCGCCGTCTCGCCCTCGTGATCGCGCAGGTACTTCTGCATGACGGCGAGGCGGCGGGCCTCGACCTTGGCCCCGCTGAGATCGCGCTGGGCCAGGTAGTTCATCATGTTGACGGTGTTGATGAGCAGCTTCTCGTGGGCAGGGGCCTTGTACGGGCCCGCGTCGTCCGAGAAGAGGTATTTCCCGAGCTCGTCGGCGGCGCCGCGGGACATGTCGAGCAGGTCGATCGACTTGTCCGCGATCCCGAGATCGCGCGCGGACAGCTTGTAGCGGTCCATGCTGAGGAGGACGTTGCCGCGGTCGAGCAGGAGGAGCGCGTTGTCGCCCTGGAGCGCCGGGAGCTCGTCCGCGGTCTCGACGTCGAGCTCGTCGTTCAGCGCGGCGACCGCCTCGGCGGGGGCTCCCCGATCGAGCGCGTCGAGCGCGGTGCGCACGCGGTCCTCGTGGCCGCCGCAGGCCGCCTGTCCGAGGCCGAGCAGCACCGCGAGGGGCGCCAGGACCGCGCGCCCGCGCCCCCAGAGGCTCGCGCGCCGCGAGAGCATCACTCCTGGATGAGCGCCTTGGTGAAGGCGGCCTTGTTCTGCCAGACCACCGCGCTCGTCGCGACCTCGATGACCTGCATGAACATGAAGTACTGGACGCGGCGCTCGTCCTCGGTGCGCTCGTCGGAGGTGAAGACCTTGCCAGTGATGTAGTACTTCGCGCCGAGCTGGCGGTTGTACTCGGCGATGTGGTTCGGGTCGAAGCCGCCGCCGTGCTGCTTCTCGACCTCCACGATCATCTGCTGCTGGCGCTCGACGCTCACCACGGTGACGAGGCCCGTGTCGAACATGTACGTCTCGATATCGGACAGGAGCGCCTGGAGCTGGCTATCGATGTGCTCGCTCGTCTGGTTCGACAGCGGGTAGATGGCGAGCGTGGGCCGAGAGCCGTCGTTCGCCCACGCCTTGACGATCGGAGACGCCATGAGCGACTTCAGGTTCTCGTGAAGGAGCTGCTCGATGTCGCGCTTGTCGATCCCCGTGCTCATCGCCGCGTCGTCGAGCCCCTCGACCTGGTTGCCGCGCACGTAGGTAGGTCCGCAGCCGACGGACATCGATGCGAGCACGAGCGCCGCGAGCAGCGCGGCCGGACGGATGATGGGCGAACTGAACATGGACACTCCGCAGGGGCAGGACGGCCGCATCCTAGCAGGCGAGGTGTGCGCTGGAGTGGTGATCGGGCGGAAATCGTGCTCCGCCACGCGCTCTACGTGGGCGGCGTGACCCTCCTGGCGCGCCTCAGCGCGAGCAGCGCGAGCATCGCGAGCAACGCGGGCGCAGCCTCGGCGCCGTCCGCGATGGGGCCTTGCGCGCACGAGAGCCAGCGCTCGTCGAGCGGTCGGCGCGAAGGCAAGCGCTCCGCCGCGTCGGCGTCGGTGGCCCACCAGGGCGCGTCGTAATCGCCGACATCTGCGGCGCGCCTCGCCTCCGCGACGAGCCAGTCGTGATGGGCGATCAGCCCTCCGTAGATGGGGTCGGAGCAGCCGGCCGGCCCGCGCGACGTGACGCCGATGATCCGCCCCGCGACGTCGAGCGCGGGCCCGCCCGAGTCGCCGCTGCAGATGCCGCTCTCTCCGCGCCACTCGCTCCCCGTGACGCGCTCCTGCGTTCCACACCCGTACCCCACGCACTCGACGTGGAGGCCATCGCGGCGCCTGCGGGCGCCGCCGTCGCGCGCTCGGCCCTCGGTGTCGCCGAAGCCCACCGCCGAGTAGACCTCGCCTTCTTCCGGCGGCCGATCGAGGCGGGGCGCGAGGGGGGTGACCTCGCTGCCCCGGACCGGCGAGGACAGCACCACCAGCGCGAGATCTCGCCCGCACACGACGTTGCCATCAGGCGGGCTGAGCAGCGCGCGGGCGGCGATCCACGGCGCGTCCGCGGCCCACAAGGCGCTGCCGAGCGTGGCGAAGACCTGCGAGGAATCGACCGGCTCACCGAACGTCGCCGTCTTGCAGGCGATGAGCTTCGGGGCCTCGGCGATGCAGTGCTGCGCCGTGAGCACCAGGTTGGGCGCGATCAGCGTGCTCGAGCAGGTCCGTGAGACCCGCCCGCGTCGATCCGTGATGAGCAGCCCGGCGACCGCGCGATCTCCAGCGTCGGGGTACCCTCCCTTGATCTCCAGCGCGATCTCCGCCGCATCTTCCTCGTCCAGACCAGGCTCCCACGCGTCTCCTGCGCAGCCGGCCAGCGCGGCGGCGGCGGCGGCGGCGGCGGCGAGGAGGCCTCCAGCTCGGGTGCTCCGCGCGGTGTTGTTCCGGCACACCGCCAGCCGCCATTGCACGCCACCTGCCAGCCTGGGCTGTGCACCGCCGTGTTCCTCGAGGGGAGGAGAGAGCCGCTTCCGAGGAAGCTCACGCGCCCGCGGAGCAACGTCGCTGCGCTGCGATGACGCATGCGGGCAGCGCGCCGGGCGGGCTCACGTGCACGGCGAGCGCCCGACCTCGGCGACCGCACGGCGCAAGGCGCTCCTCGGTGAAGAGGCCGTGGGAGAGCGCGCTTCATCGCGATCCAGGAAGAAGCACCCGCGCCGCTCGTGCCGAGCATCCGCTCGGGACGTCGCCGCGCCGCGGATGCTCGTTGTCGCCGGGCGGCGCCGTAGCGTCGGCCAGGAGGGTCAGCCGACCACGATATTCACGATCTTCCCGGCGACGTAGATGAACTTCTTCACCTGCTTGCCCGCGGAGAAGGTGGCCACGCTCTCCAGGCCGAGCGCGGCGGCGCGGGCCTCCTCCTCGGACGCCGCCTTCGCCAGCATCACCCGGCCGCGGACCTTGCCGTTCACCTGCACCGGGATCTCCAGGACGTCATCGACGCAGAGCGCCTCGTCGTACGTGGGCCACGGCTCGTGGCTCAGCGAGCGCTCGTGGCCCGTGAGCCGCCACAGCTCCTCCGCGAGGTGCGGCGCGAAGGGCGACACGAGGAGGATCAGCCGGAGGACCGCCTCGCGCGGCGGCGAGGGCAGCGAGCTCAGGTGGTTCACGAAGACCATCATCGCGGAGATCGCGGTGTTGAACGCCATCGCCTCGATGTCGCCGGTCACCTTCTTGATCGTCCGGTGGAGCTGCCGGCTCGTCGCGTCGTCCATCGCGTCCGAGAGCGGCCGCGTGCACGTCGCGAACACGCGATCCCGGAACCGGACCACCCCCTGGATCTGCCCTGATTGCCAGGGCTTCACCGCCTCGAGCGGGCCCATGAACATCTCGTAGAGCCGCAGCACGTCGGCGCCGTAGGACCGCACGATGTCGTCGGGGTTGATCACGTTGCCCCGCGACTTCGACATCTTCTCGTTGTCCTCGCCGAGGATCATCCCCTGATGCACGAGCTTCACGAACGGCTCGGGGTGCTTCACGCGGCCGAGGTCGTAGAGCACCTTGTGCCAGAAGCGCGCGTAGAGGAGGTGCAGCACGGCGTGCTCCGCCCCGCCGACGTAGAGGTCGACAGGCATCCACGCGTCGTAGGAGGCCTCCGAGAACGGCTCGGCGTCGTTGTGCGGGTCGAGGAAGCGCAGGTAGTACCAGCACGAGCCCGCCCACTGCGGCATCGTGTTCGTCTCGCGCGCGTACCACTTGCCGTCCTTCTGGAAGAAGCGCCAGTCCACCGCGCGCGCCAGCGGGCCCGCCGGGTCGTCGCCGGGGCGGAAGTCGGCGAGCGGCGGCAGCTCGAGCGGCAGGTCGGCCTCGTCGACCGCGATCGGCTGATCGTAGCGGATCGTGTGCGCGTCGCCCTTCCTGGGGTCGCCGTTCGGAGCGGCGAGGTCGACGGGGAAGTAGATGGGGATCGGCTCGCCCCAGTAGCGCTGGCGCGAGAAGACCCAGTCGCGAAGCTTGTAGTTCACCTCGCGCCGGCCGCGGCCGAGCGACTCGAGGCGGGCGATGACCGCGCGCTTGCAGTCCTCGGTCTTGAGCCCGTCGAACTCGCCGCTGCGGACCGCGACGCCCGGGTCGACGTAGGCGGCCTCGAGCTTGTCGCGCAGGGCGCCGTCGGGGCTCACGACCTCGACGATCGGCAGCCCGTAGGTCCGGGCGAAGGAGAAGTCGCGCTCGTCATGACCGGGCACCGCCATCACGGCGCCGGTGCCGTAACCGCCCAGCACGTAGTCCGCGACCCAGATCGGCACCTCTGCGCCCGTGATCGGGTGGACGGCGACGAGGCCCGTGTCGACGCCGGTCTTCTCCTTCGCGGCCGCGGAGAGCCGCTCGCGATCGCTCTTGCTCGCCGCGGCGGCGACGTACGCCCGCACCGCCTCGCGGCGCGCCTCGGACGCGCCGCCCTCGGCGCCCATGAGCCATGCGGTGAGCGGGTGCTCGGGCGCGAGCACGACGTAGGTGACGCCCATCAGCGTGTCGGGCCGGGTCGTGAACACGCTCAGCGAGCCCTCGCTCCGCCCCTTGACCTCGAACGAGATGAGCGCGCCCTCCGAGCGGCCGATCCAGGCGCGCTGCATGGCCAGCGTCCCTTCGGGCCAGTCGACCAGGCGGAGATCGTCCGCCAGGCGGTCGGCGTAGGCGGTGATGCGCAGCATCCACTGCCGGAGCGGCGTCCGGTAGACGGGGTGCGAGCCGCGCTCGCTCTTGCCGTCGATCACCTCCTCGTTCGCGAGGACGGTGCCGAGCGCCGGGCACCAGTTGACGCTCACCTCGTCCTGGTAAGCGAGGCCCTTCTTGAAGAGCTGGAGGAAGATCCACTGCGTCCAGCGCACGTAGCGCGGATCGGTCGTGGACAGCTCGCGCGACCAGTCGTAGCTGAAGCCCAGCATCTTGAGCTGGCGCTTGAAGGTCGCGATGTTCCGCGCCGTCGTGTCGGCCGGGTGCGTGCCGGTCTCGATGGCGTGCTGCTCCGCCGGCAGGCCGAAGGCGTCCCAGCCCATGACGTGCAGCACGTCGATCCCGCGCATGCGGTAGTAGCGGGACACGATGTCGGTCGCCGTGTACCCCTCGGGGTGCCCGACGTGTAGCCCCGACCCGGAGGGGTAGGGGAACATGTCGAGCACGTAACGCTTCCCGCGGGCGTTGCCCGCGCTGCGGACGGCGCGGAACGTCTCGCCCTGCTCCCAGGCGCGCTGCCAGCGCGGCTCGACCTCGGCGTGATCGTAGCGCACGGGCTCGCGCGGTTCGTTGGAGGAAGGTTCGGTGGAGGTACGGGGGCCCATCGTTTCGGCGGCCATATCGCGACGAGCCATAGCACTGTGCTGCCGCGGTCGACAGCCGCCCCGCGGCGGCAAGGAGCCCGCGTCCCCGCGGGAGCGTCGTCTCCCGTCCGCGGCGCGCGCCCTGGTCATGTCGAGAGTTCCCGGCAAGCGTGGACAGCGCCTCGGTGCGGGCTCTGCCGTCCGATGTTCCCGCGCGCGGTCACCCGCGGCGACGTGCGCGCGCCGCCTCGCGTTTTCGGTGGCCGGCGCGCGCATCGTCCGCGCTCGCGCGCGCCAGGGGTGTGACAGCGCGCGGCGCGGCGGCGATCCGACCTCGCGGTGCTGAGGCGAGCCCGGAGCGCGCGGCTCGCTGCGCCTTCGTCCGCAACGGGCGGCTGGGTCGGCGCGGTGCTGAGCGCCCCGGCGCAGCGGCACCTCACGGGGCGGGGCGACGCGTCAGAAGGATGGCCGGACACCGAGACTTGGAGGTAGATTGAAACCGCTGTTCCGCTTCAGTGTGAGGCAGGGGGGCCGCTGGGCGGTTCCTCCGAGGCGCGCGGATGACCGACAAACACGTTCCATGGGGAGCCCCGGAGAGTGAGATGGCGGCGCAGCCAGGCCGGCCGATCTTGTCCGCGCAAGGCGCGGGGATCCCGTTCCGGCCGCTGCCCGTGCCGCCGCTCATGGCGCCCGGGGCATTGCGCCCGCTCGCCGCGCAGTACGCGCTGAGCCCTCACGTTCAGCAGCACAGCCCGGCCGGATACCCCGGGCCGGCGCCGTCGGCGCCCGGCTTCGCCGGAGCGGCGCCGGGTTTCGCCGGGCCAGCGCCATCCGGGACGCCGCTTCCAGGGCCGACGCCGCCATCGCCGGCGTTCCCGGGACCGGCGCCGTCCGCGCCGGCGTTCTCGGCGCCAGCGCCGCCCGGGGCTGCTTTTCCTGCACACACGCAGCCGCCGACCGCGAACCTCTCCGCGCGCGGCGGGACCCTCCCGCCCGGGCTCGTCTCACAGCAGGACGTGCTGTCGGCCAGCGGCGTCTTCTCTCCGAGCGCGCTCCCGTTCGTCTCGGCCCCGCCACCGTCGGATCCGGCGCCCTCGAGCCAGATGTCCTTCATGCCGGCGCCCACCACGGAGCGGATGGGCGCGAACGCGGCGCAGCCGCCTCCACCGGCACCTCCGCCAGCGTTCGGAGGTCCCGGCTACGGCCCCGCTGGCGGCCCCCCTCTGTCAGATCCTGCGCGTCCGCCCATGGCGTCGCTGCACGCCGGCCTGCCAGAACAGGCAGGCCCGCCATCCGCTGTTGCACCTGCGTCCACCATGGGCGCAGCGCCCAGCGCTGCGGCGCACGGCGCGCCCCAGGCGGCCGCCGGC
>NZ_JEMA01000577.1 GCF_001589285.1 Sorangium cellulosum
GCCGCGCCCGCGGCGCCTGCCGCGTCCGACGACGCGCAGCGCCCGCGCGTCCCCGCCGCCTACATGCGCCTCGCGACCGCTGTCGCCTGCCACCGCGACGCGGCGCGGTTCGCGCTGCTCTACCGCGCGCTGTTCCGCCTGACCCACGGCGAGCCCTACCTGCTCGAGCTCGCCGCCGATCCCGACGTGGCGCGGCTGCGCGCCCTGGAGCAGGCGGTGCGGCGCGACGTCCACAAGCTGCACGCGTTCGTGCGCTTCCGGCGGGTCGAGGGCGAGGGCGGCGGCGAGCGCTACGTCGCGTGGTACCGCCCGGACCACCGGATCGTGCGCCTTGGCGCGCCGTTCTTCGAGCGGCGCTTCCCGTCGATGGCGTGGTCGATCCTGACGCCGGACGAGTCGGCGCACTGGGACGGCGCCGAGCTCCGCTACGGCCCCGGGCTGCCGCGCGACGCGGCGCCGCGCGAGGACGAGCTGGAGGAGCTGTTCCGCACCTATTACCGCGCGATCTACAACCCCGCGCGGGTGAACCTCCGGGCGATGCGCGCGGAGATGCCCGTGAAGCACTGGAGCACCCTCCCGGAGCTCTCGGTGATGAGCGAGCTCGTGCGGGACGCGGCGTCGCGCGTCGACGCGATGCAGGCGGGCCGCAGCGGGGCGGCGAGCGCGGCGGAGGCGTACGTGCCCGGCTCGCGCGCGCTCCCGGTGCTCCGCGAGGCGGCGGCGTCGTGCCAGGCGTGCGCGCTGTGCGAGCGGGCGACGCAGACGGTGTTCGGCGAGGGTCCGGCGGACGCGGCGCTGATGCTCGTGGGGGAGCAGCCTGGCGACGAGGAGGACCTCTGCGGCCGGCCGTTCGTCGGGCCGGCGGGGCGCGTGCTCGACGAGGCGCTCGCGGGAGCGGGCCTGTCGCGCGGCGGCATCTACGTGACGAACGCGGTGAAGCACTTCAAGTGGGAGCCGCGCGGCGAGCGCCGGCTGCACGCGAGGCCCGTCGGCCCGGAGATCCAGGCCTGTCGCGCCTGGCTCCAGGCGGAGGTCGAGGCGGTGCGGCCGCGCGTGATCGTGTGTCTCGGCGCGACGGCGGCGCGCTCGTTCCTCGGCGGTCGGTTCAGCGTCACGCAGAGCCGCGGCCAGGTCTTCAAGACGCCGTGGGCGGAGTCGTGGATGGCGACCTACCACCCGGCGGCGCTCCTGCGCATGCCCGACGAGGCGGCGCGCGCTGCGGCGAGGGCGCATTTCCAGGCGGATCTCGCGCAGGCGGCGAGCTTGCTCGCGGGCGAGGAGCACGGGAGTCGATAGGAGCGCCGCTCAGCACCGGAACGGCCGCGGCAGCATCAGCGGCCCTTCCGGAAATGCCCCGCGCACCATGAGCCGCACCGCCCCGGCGCCGCCCACCGCGTCGTCCCCGTCCACGAAGACGTGCGGCTCCGCCGTCCCCGCCATGCCGAGCGCATCCGGGCACGCGAAGAGCTCCACGCGCCGAGGGACGCCCGCCTGCAGGCCAGATCGCGGGCGGCTCGACACGTCGTGAAAGATAAAAGAGATTGAACCACAGAGGCACAGAGGGCACAGAGGACAGAGAAAAGAGGATGGAGAAACAGAGGCCTGATTCTTTATCTCCCTCTCTCCCCTCTGTGCCCTCTGTGCCTCTGTGGTTCAATTCTTCCCATTTACACTTCACCCCCTCGCCGTTCCAGCAGGATTGCGCCCCCGGCGCCCCCGCCCCATGAGCTCAGCAACGCATCGCCCTTCGAGGCGCTGCGCCAACGTGGGGGGAGAACCATGAAGAACACGCTCGTCGCGCTGGTCCTCGGCGCGCTCTCGTTGTCCACCGTGATGTCCAGCAGCGATGTGGCGCAAGCGCAACGCCGGCCGCCCGAGGGCTCCTACCTCAGGACGTGCAGAAACGTCCGGACGGAAAGAGGCACGCTGTACGCGAGGTGCCAGGACCGGAGGGGGAACTACCACAGGACGCGCATGGTGGACTTCCGGCGGTGCCCGGGAGACATCATGAACGACAACGGTCAGCTCCGCTGCGCCGGCCACCGCTGACGCGCGCCGCAGCCGGACAGGGCGGCCCTCCGCGAGGAGGGCTCGCTCAGCGACGCGGAAGCGGGGCCCCCGCCGGGATCCGCCCCTCCTCCACGGCCACCACGTACGGCGGCAGCCGGCCGGCCCGCACCGCGCGGATGTCGGCGCGCATCGTCGCCGCGTCCGGGTAGCGCTCGGCCTTGTGGAACGACAGGGCGCGATCCACGACGTCGCACACCTCGGAGGGCACGGCCGGCGCGTGCGCCGCGAGCGACGGCGCCCGCTCCGTCGCCGCGGCGATGAGCAGGCGCGCGTCGGCGACGTCGCCGTGGATCGCGCGGCCGGAGAGCAGCCGGAACATCGTGGCGCCCAGCCCGAAGACGTCGGTCCGGCCGTCGATCTCGCGCACGTTCCCCGTCGCCTGCTCGGGCGCCATGTACTCGCTCGTGCCGAGCGCCACCCCCGTCCTCGTCACCGTCTTGTCCGGCAGCTCCCCCATGCCGAACGGGAGCGGATCGAGCACGCGCGCGATCCCGAAATCGAGCACCTTCACCCGCCCGTCGTACCCGATGTGCAGGTTCTCGGGCTTGATGTCCCGGTGGATGACGCCGTGCGCGTGCGCCACGACCAGCACGTCGAGGACCCGCTCGGCCAGCGCCAGCACCTCGCCCGCGGGGAGCGCCCCCGCCCGGGCCATGCGGTCGAAGACCGTCTCGCCCTCGAGCACCTCCATCGCCAGGTACGCGGCGCCGTCGTCCGCGACGCCCGACTCCAGCACGAGCGGCAGCCCCTGGCAGAGCGGGCCCACCGCGGCCAGCGCGCTGCCGATCGGCCCCTCGCGCAGGAACCGCTTCCGCAGCTCGTCGATCTGGCTGAGCGACGGGTGGAGGACCTTCACCGCCGCGACGTGGCCGTCGGCGCGCCGGCCGAGAAAGACGCTCGCCATCCCGCCGCCCCCGAGCACGCGCTCCACCGTCCAGGTGCCGATCCGCGTGCCGACGCGCTGCGCCGCGAGCTCCTCATCATCCATCATCACGCGCCCGCGAGCCTACCAAGGCAGCCGCAGGAACGGTCGAGAAAGTCCCGCTGACGCCCCGGAATACCCCCCGCTCCCGCCGAAGGACCCCCGTCACCCCTTCTGCGGCTTCCACGCGTCGTCCTGATAGAAATAGTTCGGCTTCAGGATCTTGTTCTCCATGTTGGTGTGGAACACCGCCATGGTCGACGCGGACATCGGCGGCACGATCCACGTCCAGTCCGCATAGACAGGGCGCCCGCACTCCCGCTCCTGCTGCTCGAACTTCTTGAAGTACTCCGACAGCGCGTGGTGATCGAGGATGCGCACCTTGGCCTGCCGGAACGAGTGCAGCACCGCGATGTTCAGCTCGACAAGCGCGGCGTCCTGCCACAGCGTGTCGCTGCGCGACCGGTCGAGCCCGAGCCGATCCGCGATCAGCGGTAGCTGGTTGTACCGCGTCACGTCGCTGAAGTTGCGCGCGCCGATCTCGGTCCCCATGTAGAAGCCGTTGAACGGCGCCGCCGTGTACTGCACCCCGCCGACGTCGAACGCCATGCTGGAGACCGCCGGCAGCGCGTGCCACTTCAGCCCGAGCTCCGCGAACCACGCGTGGCGCGGGTGCGCGATGGGCACCTCGAGCACCCGCTCCCGCGGCAGCTCGAACCACCGCGGCCGGGCGTCGCCGATCTGGACGATCAGCGGCAGCAGGTCGAAGCGCGTCCGCTCCCCGCCCGGCCAGCCGAGCGCCAGCGCCTGCTCCGTCAGCTCCACGTTCGCCGGATCGCCGAGGACGCCCCCGTCCGGCAGCCGGTAGCCCGCATACCGGACGAGCTGCCCGTTCCAGATGCGGATCCGCGGCTCCCCCGGCCTGAACACCGACATCATCGCCCGGATGTCGCCCCCGTTCGTCGCCAGGTCGAGGTGCTCGACAAGCGCCCCGAAGATCTCCTCCTCCGTCTTCAGGTGACGCAGGTCGCGCACGTGCAGCGTCGACCAGAAGAAGCGCCCGATGCACCGCGAGCTGTTGCGCCACGCCAGCCGGGCCCCGTACGCGAGCTCGTCGGGCAGGTGCGCGTAGGTCCCGTGCTTCTCCAGGCTCGCCCGCACCTCCTGCCAGCGCTCCTCCGCGGCGGAGGGCACCCCGAGCTCCGCGTAGCACTGGCGCAGGAACGCCTCGGCCTCGGTCAGGGCCGCCGCCGGCGCTGTGGGCGTCAGGTGGAACGACCCGTGCTCTACGGGGCAGACCGCGCATACCCCGCCCTGCGCCCGGGCGGCGCCGGCCCGCCGGAGCGGCATCGGCCGGATCGCGCCCGCGGTGTCGACGTTCGACGTGAACAGCTCCCGCTGGATCGCGTCCTCCGGCCAGCCCGCCGCGCGCAGGTGCTCGTGCGCGTCGCGCATGAACCCCTCGGGCCCGCACACGAGCGCCCGCGACCCCGGCCGGTAGGGGTACAGCTCGGCCACCTCCCCCCGCGACAGCCGCCCCTCCGCCTTCGTCGGGCGCAGGCGGAACGCGACGCCGGGCGCGCGGACGGCGATCGCGCGCAGCTCCTCCTCGAAATAGAGGAAGTCCCCCGCGTGCGACGCCGACCAGTCCAGCAGGAACCCCCGCAGGTCGGCGCGAGCAGCCCGCCCGTCGAGCGCCCGCAGCATCGCCATCGCCGGCGTGACGCCGATCCCGCCCGCGAGGAACACAACCCGGTCCACCGGCGGCCCCGGCAGGACGAAGCTGCCCCGCGGCGCCGAGGCGCGCAGCAGCGAGGCCGCGGCGCGCTCGCACAGCCACCGCGAGAACACCCCGAGCTCCTCGCGCTTCACCGTGATCTCGTACTCCCCGCCGGCGACCGCCGGCGCCGAGAGCGTGTACGCGCGCGCCACCCAGCGCCGATCGAGGTAGCCCTGCACGAGCACGTGCTGCCCGGGCGCCGACGCCGCCGGCGCGCCGCCGACGGGCGCGAGCCTGACCTGGAAGATCCCAGGAGCGAGCTCCTGCGCCCCCTTCACCTCGGCCTGCACGAGGCTCGACCCGCCGAACATCTCCTCGATCGCGGGGACGCACCCGCCGCAGATCTGGCCCGCCCGCGTCCGCTCCGACAGCGCGGCGCGGGTCTCGCACCCGGCCTCGATGAGGCTCGCGATCTGCCCGCGCTTGACCCCGGCGCAGTTGCACACGACCTCCTCCGGCTCGAACAGCGCCGCGGGCTGATCGAGCTTCAGCTCGCCGAGCTCCCGGAAGGTCGCGAGCTGCCAGCCGGGCAGCGAGGCGCGCGCCATCAGCAGCCGCATCGCGGACGGCAGGCCCTGCCACTCGCCCTCGACGTGCACCCCCACGAGCTGCCCGTCCGAGACGAGCAGCGCGCGCCGCTTGTCGCGGTCCCCGCACACCACCCACCGCAGGCTCGCGGGCGGCGCGTCCAGCCACCGCGCCGAGACGCCGCTCCCGTCGAGCGCGCGGGAGAGCGCCAGGATCCGGCCGTTGCCGTCCACCACCTTCGAGATCGCCGCCGCCTTGCCGGCCAGCGCGCCCATCACGGCGCTGCTCTCGACGAGCCCCTCGCGCAGGGAGAGCAGCCCCTGCCCGGGCAGGAGGTGGACGTTCACGTAATCGAGCGCGCGCCGCTCGGCCCACGCGTCGACGCTCGCGGGCGGCAGCTCGAGCCACGCCTCGTCGGCCCCGCGGGCCCCCTCGGGGATCCCTTCCTTCGCCAGGCTCATCCATCCCTCGATCAGCGCCTCGGCCGCCGCCTTCCGCAGCCCCGCCCGGACCAGCGCCGCCACCGACGCGTCGGCCGGCGTGTCCGCGTACCGGATCTCGAAGCTGTCCTCGCGGAGGAGCTGCTGGACGAGGTTGTCGAGCCGTCCCCGCAACCCGGCGGTGAACTCCTCGAAATCGATCGTCCCGTCCCCGGTCGTGTCCGCCACGTGGAGCAGCGCCCTCGCCTCGTCGGCCGGGACACCGAGGCCGGTGAGGTACGGCAGGATCTCGTCCTCGCTGAGCGCCCGGTTGTTGTCGCGATCGATCTCCTCGAACCGCCGCCCGGCGAAGCGCTCGCTCGCGAGGCCGCCCCGGACGGCGCGGGACAGCGCGGCCGCCACCTGCGCGCCCGTGCACGTGGCCGGGCCGCAAACGACGGGCAGCGCGGCGCCGGGCTGCTCGAGCGCGCGCTGCGTCATGCGGGCCACGTCGGCCGGCGCCACCCAGGGCAGCGCGCCGTCGCCGAGCGGCAGCGGCAAGGTGCGACGGAGCCGGATGTCGTCGCGCCAGAGGTCGAGGGCGCTGAGCAACGGTCCGTGAGAGACGAGGGTCAGCCTCGGACAGGCGGCGCGGAGAAATGCCTCAGCGTCGCGAATCTGCCGCCCCACGCTGGTCGAGGCAGGAAGGTACGGCGCCACCCAGACGAGGTGGGACGCGCCGCTCTCCCTGGCCGACGCGAGGAAGGTCCGCGCCGCGACGAGGGGGTAAGCGAGATCCGCTGTGCTCAGCACGAGCGCGATGGCCGGCTCCGCGGGCTCGAACGGCAGGGCCTGGAGGAAGGAGGCGAGGTCGTTGGTCGGCTCGGAGCAGACGATCTTGAGGAAGCTCATGGTGCTCGGCAGTGGCGACCGCAGAGGAGCAGCGGCTCCCCCCGCGCGCCGGTCGATGGACGGGATGCGCGCGGACGCGCGGATCGCTCCGTCCAGGATACGCGGCTGCGCCCCGCGGGCCGAGATCCAGATGCAAGCGCGCGCATCACACACTGTCGTGTCAAGTCGCAGAAACGACGCGCTACGTCGGGAGCTCCCGCATTCTTCGTGGAGGTAATCCGTCTGCGCGTAACAATCTGCCCCATGAGGCACTTTGGCGCGCTGGTCAGCTTTCTCACCTTGTCGGGAGATGGCGTCCATGCAGCGACCTCGGTTCGATCGCGGTCCGGATAGCCGCTGACCGTCGCCGGGGACGGCTCGCCCTCGCCGGGTGTTTCGGCGCGCGATCTTCGCTGGATTTGCGGGAAATTCGCCGCGATCGCGCGGGACGTACCGACGCGGGCGCGCCCGGCCGGCGCGCGCTCGAGCTCCGCGCTGCGCGCCTCGGGGTGGCGACGCCAAGTGTATGACTGCGAACCGGACATACGGGCACGATCCTTGAATTCGCTCGCTCAGAGCGCAGCCATGAACACCCTTACTTCCGAGCGGCCCCTGGCGAAGATGAGCAAGCAGACGCGGTCGTCGGCCGCGCGTCGTCCCGCGGTGGACACCGCGCGTCACGCCGTCCTCGAGGGCGTGGCGATGAGGCCCGCGAACGTCGCCGAGGCGCTTGTCGCCCTGCAGACGGTGGCCGCGCGGCTGCGCGAGAAGAACGACCCGCGCGCTGTGTTCCCGGACGTCTACGCCGTGATCACGCGCCGCGTGAAGGAGGCGGTCGTCGACGGCACGGATGGCAGGTTCCTCGAGCCCGCGTGGATCTCGCGGCTCGCCGGGATCTTCTGCGAGTACTACCTGAAGGCGCTCGCGGCCTCGCTGGACGGGCGCTCGACGGGCGTCGAGGCGTGGGACGTGGCGTTCCAGTGCAACAGCGCGCGCGGGACGGCGGCGGCGGTGCACGCCCTCCTCGGCATCAACGCGCACATCAACTACGACCTGGCCCTCGGCCTCTACCAGAACATCGTCCAGCACGGGGCGGAGCAGGACGCCCGGCTCCTCGCCCGCTACCGCCACGACCACGACCTTGTGAATGAAATTCTCGCGGCGGCGATGCCGGAGATCTTCGCGATCCTGAGCGATCGCTACGGCTGCCCGCTCGCCCGGATCGCGACCTTCACGAGGGACGTGCAGCGCACGGTCTCCGGCGCCGTGCTCTTCCTGCTCAAGATGTGGCGCGACAGGGTCTGGGACGACCTGCTCTCCCTGCTCGCGGAGCAGCGCGAGGCGGACCGGCGCGCGGTTGTCGCGCGCATGAACCAGCACGCGGGGAAGGTCGCGCGCACGTTCGCGGCGGGCAACGGGGCGCTTCGCGCTGTCGTCCCGAGCGCGGTGGGGCTCCGGGCCGCCGCCATCACGCTGGCGATGGCGGCCTGAGGCGGGCGATCCCGGCGAGCTGCCCGCAGGCGCCGCCCACGTCGCGCCCGCGCGGCCGGCGCACCAGCGTTGTCACGCCGTGCCCGGACAGCCGCGCGACGAAGGCGTCGAGCCGCTCCGCGGACGGCGGGCGGAGCGCCGGATCGGGGCCGGGGTTGCACGGGATGACGTTCACGCGGCACCGGAGCCCGGCGACGTACGCCGCGAGCAGGTCCGCGTCCTCCGGCGCGTCGTTGTAGCCGTCGAAGAGCACGTACTCGAACAGCACGCGCCGGCCCTGCGGCAGCGATCGCGCGAGCGCCTCCTTCAGGGCCTCCATCGGAAACCGCGCGTTCACCGGCATGATCGCCTGCCGCCGGGCGTCGTCCGGCGCATTGAGGCTGACGGCGAGCTCCGCGTGCGCCTCGCGGAAGAACGGCTCGATCTTGTCCGCCACCCCGACGGTGCTCACGGTCACGTGCGACGGCGCGAACCGGAACGCGCGCGGGTCGGTGAGCAGCCGGATGGCCTTGAGCACCTCGCCGAGGTTGTCGAACGGCTCCCCCATGCCCATGAAGACGAGGTTCCGGAGCGGCGCGCCGCCGCGCCCGGCCGCGAGCGCCCGCGCGATCCGGACCTGATCGACGATCTCGCCAGCGGCGAGCTGGCGCGCGAGCCCGAGCCGCCCCGTCTCGCAGAAGGCACACGCGCGGGCGCAGCCGACCTGGCTCGAGACGCAGAGCGTCGTACGGGCCGGCCCCGGGATGAGCACCGACTCGATGAGCGCGCCGTCGCGCGCCCGCAGGACGAGCCGGAGCGTGTCGTCCGTCGAGGGCGCCCGCTCGGCGATCTCGAGCGACAGGCCGGGGTCGAGCGCGAGCAGCGCCTCGTGCGCCCACGCTCCGACGCCCAGGGCGGCGAGCGCTGGCGCGTCCCACGCCGGCGCGGGCGCGCCCGGCTCCGCCCCGAACGCGTGGCGCACCACCTTGCCGGCGACAGCGCGCGCCGCCGACGCCGTGCCGCCGGCCTTGCGGAGGAGCTCGGCGAGCGAGGCCGCGTCGTGGTCGGCGAGCCGCGCGCGCCAACGTGGGACGCGCGCGCTCCTCCGGATNTCGGCGAGCCGCGCGCGCCAACGTGGGACGCGCGCGCTCCTCCGGATCAGCGGGCGAGCGGCGACAGGCGCCGGCGCCGGCGGGTCGCCGGCGCTGACGGCCGGCGCGATCTCCTCGGGGATTTCCGGAACGCGCATGCGCACCAGCTAGCACGCCCCGCGCGGCGCCGGGCGGTCCAGCGACCATCGCTCACCGCCGCTCACCGGCGCTCACTGTCGCTCACCGTCGGATTCCCCTCCATGTCGTCGCATAGCTGTCAACGAGAACCCGCGAACCAGGTCAGGATCTGCCGGGCAGGGACGGAACCTGGGCGTGGTCTGGGGCCATCGGGTGGCCAACCTGTGGACAACCCTGTGGACCGCCAAACCGCGGCTCAAACGCGTGATTTTTGGGTTGCGGATCGGTGCCGGAGGAGGGAGTTTAGCGCCCGGAAGTTCTGCGGCGCGTCGAGCCGCGGAGTGCCCGAGATCGCAGAAAATCGGTGGCATCGGTGTGGGCGGCGCGTCCATGCCCGGGCTGGCTGTTGCCAGCGCCGGGGCTTGGAGGAGCTGCCGCCCGCGCGAGCAAACGAGGACCGGGCAGCTTCCTTGAAGGTGGCAGGAAATTCGTGCGGGCTTTCCACAAGCTGGGAGGAACCTGTGGATTACTTGCCCGTCCTGCGCCCTTGGCGGGCACCGCTCGCGCGAGCGGGAGGCCGGGTTCCAGAGCTTTTGTGAAGCTCGTGGACACACCGGTGGGCTACGTTGCGGGCCGATGCCCGTACGCAACGGCCCCGCATCCTGCACGCCGCGCGCGCTGCTCGCGATCGCTGTGGTCGGCCTCTCCGGGTGGATGACAGCGGGCGCGGCGGCTGCGCAGGCGCTGCCGCGGGACGCGCAGGCGGACGCGGCCCTGAACGACGCGATGGGGACCGACTACCTCGAGACCCGGTTCGATGAGGCGGAGCGCAAGCTCCGGGCCGCGATCGACGCCTGCGGCGCGTCGGGCTGCTCGCCGGCGGCCAGGGCCCGGCTGCACGTCGCGCTCGGGACGGTGCTCGCCCAGGGCAAGAAGGAGCTGGGGGACGCGCGCGACGCCTTCGCGGACGCCCTCCGCGTCGATCCGTCGGCGAAGCTGGACCCGCGTCTCGCGGCCCCGGAGGTCTCGTTCGCGTTCGAGCAGGCGCGCGCCGCGACAGGCGTCGGGGCGGCGTCGACGTCCGGCGCGGCCGGAGCGCGGCTCCGGATGGATCCGCCGCCCGAGCAGCGCGTCCGCACGCCCGTCCCTCTTTATGTAGAGGTCCCGGACGATCTGCTGCCCAGCGTGAAGCAGGTGACCGTCTGGTACCAGCCGCCCGGCGAGGACGAGGTCCGCCCGCTGGTCATGAAGAAGCTGCGGGGCCCGGGGTTCGGCATCAACGTGCCGTGCGAGGCGCTCGGGCGGGAGGGGACGCTCCGCTACCACGTCGCGGCCGTCGACGGGGACGGCGCGATCCTCGCGAGCGCGGGCGCGCGCGAGGCCCCGCTGACAACGCAGATCAAGGCGAGCCTCACCTCGCCGCCACCGCGCTGGCCCGGCCACGCGCCCCCCGCGACGTGCGCGGCGCCCGAGAGGGAGCGGCCGCCGCAGTGCCTCGACGACCGGCAGTGCAGCCGGGGGCTCGCCTGCGCCGGCGGCGCGTGCGTCGCGCGACCTGCGTCGGACGCCATGGCGGAGGGCGCGCCGGAGGTCCGCAGGAACTGGGTCGCGCTCACCTTCTCCCCCGACGTCGCGCTGTTCTCCGGCCGGGACGTGTGCGCTGTCGGCTCGCAGGCGAGCGACAATTACGTCTGCCTGCGCGGCGACGGGACCCGGTATGACGGCACGCCGACGCCGGGGGTCGCGAACGACGTGAACCTCGGCTTCGCGCTCGCGACGCTGCGGGTGGCGATCGCCTACGATCGGCTGGTGCTCGACAACCTCACTGTCGGCGGCCGCGTCGGCTTCGCCGCGGGCGGCACGACGGGCGGCGGCGCCTCGTTCCTGCCGCTCCACCTCGAGGCGCGCGCGCAGTACTTCCTCACGGCGCGGCCGTTCGAGCAGATCGGCGCCCGCCCGTTCGTGCTCGCCGCGGCCGGCGTCGCGCAGGTCGACGCCGAGGTCGACGTGCGCGTCCTCGAGGACGCGACAGCGTGCGGGGCGGCTGCCGACATCACGAGCCCGTGCACGAGGCCGGGCCGGAGCGGTCGCCTCGAGCCCCGGCAGCAGACGCTCGCCGCCACCCGGCAGGCGGGCCAGGGGTTCGCGTCGGCCGGCGTGGGCGTCGCCTATGCGCCCATCGATGCCGTTTCGCTCAACCTCGCGCTCCGCGCGGGCCTCACCTTTCCTGCCGTCACCGCCGTCCTCTCTCCGGAGGTCGGCTTCTCCCTGGGGTTCTGAATGGCCGATCCGTCGGATCTGCGCCGGGGCGCGACGCCTCCGGGCGCGCTGCGCAACCCGAAGATCGAGGCGGCGATCGATCGCGCCGTGCAGCCCGGCGATCCGGCCGAGCTGCTCGCGCTGCTCGATCGCAGCTCCGGGCTCCCCGCCCGGCGCGGCGGCGGGCGCGCGCCCGGCCCCGATCTCGGCCCGAACGCGCCCCTGCCGCGCGTGAACCTGGATCTCGCCCGCGCCGTCGGCGCGGCCATCGCGGACCGCGGCGCGCCGGCGGAGCGCCTCCTGCGGGCGCTCTGCGCGAGCAGCGAGGAGTACGCGCTCATCGTGGCCGCGCAGGCGCTCGCGGCGCTCGCGACGCGGG
>NZ_JEMA01000578.1 GCF_001589285.1 Sorangium cellulosum
GAGCGGCCGGCAGCGTCGGGGGCGGGGCGAGCAGCTCGGGCTCCTCGAGCGCGGCCAGGTTGCCCGCCTCGACCGACACTGCGGCCAGGGACCGCCGCATGAGGTCCTCTCCGGGCGCCGATACCTTGATCTCGTCGGCCCACTTCCCGATGTCCTCGAAGGCCGAGATCTTGAGCGGCTCGTTCAGCCGCGCGGTGCTCGGCGCCACCTTGTCGTCCGGGATCGACGTGAACTCGAGCAGGGTCTCCTCGATGAGCCTGTCGATGAACGACGCCTTCTCCGACGCGGGGGCGCGCCTCCGTAGCGCCATGGCGCTGCGGACGTGCTCGGCGATGTCGTAGGCGCTGACCGCCCGGCCGAATCTGTAGAGGAAGTTCGTGAGATCGCGGCCGAACTCGCGCGCGGAGCCGTAGCGATCGCCGGGCTCGCGGGCGAGCGAGCGGGCGATGATGCGGTCGAGCTCGGGGGGAACGGCCTTGTTGATCTCGGAGAGCGGCGGGATCTGCGCCTGCTGCACGAGCTTGACGGTCTGGTAGTCGGTGTCGCCGAGGAAGAGCCGCTTCCCGGCGAGCATCTCCCAGAGGATGGCGCCCACCGCGAAGATGTCGGTGCGGTGATCGACCTCCAGGCCCTGCGCGGCCTCGGGCGAGAGGTAGCTGAACTTGCCCTTGATGATCCCCGCCTCGCTCTTCTCGAGCTGGCTCGTGGCCTTGGCGAGGCCGAAGTCGACGATCTTCACCTCGCCGTACTTCGTGATGAGCACGTTCGGGGGCGACATGTCCCTGTGCACGATCTGGAGCGGGTGCCCGTCGGCCGCCTTGAGCTCGTGGGCGTAGGTGAGCCCCTCGCAGAGCTTCGCGGTGATGAACACCGCGGACTCGACCGGGAGCGTGCGGCCCGCCTTGCGCATCGACTCGAGGACGGCCTTCAGGTCGGCGCCGTCCACGTACTCCATCACGATGAAGTACGCGTTGTCGCCGACGCCGATGTCGAACACCTGCGCGACGTTGGAGTGCGAGAGGTGCGCGGACAGCCGCGCCTCGTCGAGGAACATCGCGATGAAGCGCTTCTTCTCGCTGAGGTGCGGGAGCACGCGCTTGATCGCGACCTGCTTCTTGAACCCCTCGATCCCCGCGCTCTCCGCGAGGAACACCTCGGCCATGCCGCCCGAAGCGAGCCGCTCGACGACCCGATAGCGCTGCTGCTGGTGGGCTTCCGTCATGCTCCGCCTAGTACATCACGTCCCACGCTGTGCGCGGAAACAACCGGCTCTTCCCCCCGGCGCCCTGCGCGCGACGCGCGCAGGCGTGTGCCTTGTTACGAGCGCGTTCGAGGTCCAGAGGACGCGCTCCCGACGCGGGCAGCGACGAGGACGGGCTTCCTGACGCGGCGCGGGCTCAGCCCGTGATCGCGCTCCTCGCGAACGAGCGAGGCGCTGGCGTGAGCGGCACCGCCACGGCGCGCGGGCGGCTCCTCGGCGCGAGCAAGGCGCGCTGGCGCGGCGTCAGCTCGAGCTGCGCGGCGGCGCGCTGGCGGCGATCGTCGAGCTCCGCGGCGAGCATGTCCTTCACCATGTCGAGCAGCTCCGGGAGGCCCGAGAGGCGCAGCCCGATGTCGTTCGTCCAGAGGATCACCTCGAGCTCGCCGTCAGGCGCCCTCGCCTCCGGATCCCAGGCGAACACGGTCTCGGCCGCCGCGTCGATCCCGAACGGGACGAGCGCGCTCCGCGCGCCGTAGCGGCCCCGCACCATCGCCGGCGCGGCGTCGCGATCGCCCGCGCCGCGCGCCTGCTCGCTCTCGCAGTGCTCGAGCACCATCCGCCCGACATCCACGTACGAGCCGCGCGCGAGCGCGCGCACCCCGAGCAGGCTGGCGCCCTCGAAGAGCTGCGGCCAGCCGTCGTGCCGCGCGAGCAGCTCCCGGTAGCTCGGCGGCAGCGACATCCCGAGGCGACGCTCGACGCCGGCGATCGCCGCCTCGGACGCTCCCGCCGGCGGCGCGATCGGCATCCCCCGCCGCGGATCCATCCGCGCGAGCTCCAGCTTGAGCGCGCGGATGCGGTGCATCGACTCGAGCCACTTCATGCGCGCGACCCTACGCGCCCGTCGGTTGAAGGAGCAAAAAACGCGCGACGCCCGGCGCCGCGACGCGTCCGCGGCCCGCGGAGCGCCGGCGCTTGACAGTCATTTGCGCTGGCGGCACGGTGCTTGCGTGGCCGGCTCGGGGTCCTGGACATCGCTTCGCACAGCGCGCACCGCCTTCGTGGTGGCGGGCGTCACGTTCGTGTTCGTGTCGCTCGGGACCGCGTGTCTCGACTACGCGGGCGAGGAGCTGTTCGATCAGTGCGACACGCCCGCGGCGCCGCTGCCCGGCTCGGGCTCCGGATCGGGCGCGATCGTCGACGCAGGCGCGCCGGGCGCGGATCAACCGGACTGCGGCGCGCCGACGCACGCGCCCGGATCGGGCTCCGGCTCGGGCTCGTGAGGGAGGAGCGGCGCGACGCGCTCGCCCTCGCCGCGCTCACCGCCGCCGCGCTCGCCTCCCGCCTGCTGTTCCGCGTCGACCACGACGAGGACATCGACGCGCTCCGGTTCGCGCTCGGCGTGGAGCGCTTCGACGTGGCCGAGCTCCGCCCGCACGCGCCGTACTACCCCGTGTTCATCGCGGCGGCGAAGGGGGCCGCGCTGCTCGGCGCGACGCCGCGCGCCGCGCTGAGCCTCGTCAGCGCCGCGTCGGGCGCGGCCACCGTCGCCTTCACCGCGCTGCTCGCGCGCGCCGTCGCCGGGCGGCGCGCCGCGGTGCTCGCCGGCGTGCTCGCGCTCGCCTCGCCGTTCCTGTGGCTCTCTTCCGAGAAGCTCCTCAGCGACATGACCGGCGTCGCGGTGACGACCGTGGCGCTCTGGCTCTGCGCGCGCGCCCGGCGCCTCGGCAGCACAGCGGGCGCCACGTCCGCCGCGCGGCCCGAGGACGGTCCGCTCGGCGCGCAGCCCGAGGACGGCTCTCTCGACGCGCGCGCGGCGCGTCTGCGCACGGGCGCGCTCGTGCTGCTCGGCGTGGGGCTCGGCGTGCGGCTCTCGTACTTCCCGTTCGCGCTCGCCTGCCTCGCCGCCATCGCCCGCGCCGAGGGCGGCCGCGCCGCGTGGCTCGCGCGCGGCCGCGACCTCGCGACCGGCGTGCTCCTGTGGCTCGTGCCGCTCGTGCTGATCGCGACGCCGCGCGACCTCGTCGCCGCGACGTGGGTCCAGGGGCTCGGGCACTTCACCCGCTGGGGAGGCACGGCGATCACCGTCTCGTCGCCGCTCGATCGCCTCCACGGCGTTGTCTGGGGCCTCTGGGCCAACGGCCTCGGCGGAGCGTGGCCGGACGCCCCGGCGGCGCGGTGGCTCGGCGCGCCGCTCCTGATCGCGCTCCTCGTCGCCGCGGCGCGCCGCGCCGCGCCCCTCCGACGCGCGGCGCGCGATCAGCCGGAGCTCTGGGCCTCCGCGCTCGCCTACTTCGTGTGGGCACTCCTCGGGCAGAACATCGCCTACAAGCCGCGGCACTGGCTGCCGCTCGTCCCGCTCCTCCTCGTCGCCCTCGCCGCCGGCGCGGCGTCGCTCGTGCCTGCCGCCCCGGCCGCGGCGCGCGCGCCGCGCCTGCTCGCGATCCGCGCCGCTGCGCCCGCCGTGCTCGCCGCGGCGCTCGCGGCGCAGTGGTTCGTGGACGGGATCTCCCTCGCGCGCCAGCACCGGGAGCCCTCGCCGGCGGCCGCGATCGTGGGCTTCCTGCGCGACGCCGACGCCGAGCAGCGGCCCGTGCTCACGCGCGACCTCGACCGGATGATCCTGGAGGGCGCGCCGGGCCGCCGGCCGGTGCGCGTCCGCAGCGACGCCGCGCTTGTGCGCGCCGTCGAGCAGGCCGGCCCCGGCGGCGCGCTCATCACGAGCGAGGCGCTCTCTCGGGAGGCGCGCGACGCGCTCGCCGGCCGCGGCTACGCGATCTCGACCCGCTTCGCGCGCCCGCGCTCGCGCTACGTCGACGCGCTCTGGAGCGATCTCGCCCTGATCGAGGCGGTGCCCTCGGCGCCTCCGGCCGCTCCGGCGCAGCCGCGCCCGCCGCGCGACGCGACCGCGCGCTGAGAACGAGGTTGACCTCCGTTTTCAGGGGCGCGAAGACTCGCGCCCTGCCGAGCGCCTCGCCGGGCGACCGGTCCTCGTCCATGAAAGCGACCTCGTCCTTGCGGCCTCGCCCTGCGGGTGTCGCCCTCAGCGCGCTGCTGCTGTCCCTTGCCGCCGCCACGCCGGCCGCCGCGCAACCCGCGGCGGCACCTCAGCCTGCGGCACCGCCGCCCGCGGCGGCACCTCAGCCTGCGGCACCGCCGCCCGCGGCGGCACCTCAGCCTGCGGCACCGCCGCCCGCGGTGGCACCTCAGCCCGCTGCCCCTCAGCCCGCTGCGACCCCGGAACCCGCGGCGACCCCGGAGCCCGCGGCGACCCCGGAACCCGCGGCGGATGGCCCGGTCCTCGATCTCCCCCCCGAGCACGCCGCGCCGCCGCCCGAGGCGCCGAAGCCCGCCGTCGGCCTGGGCGCTGGAAAGGCGCCGGACCACGAGCTCGCGCGCGGCCTGACCGAGCAGCGGTTCCGGAGCGCCGCGGCGAGCACCAGCAGCACGTCCATCGGCGGCTACGGCGAGGTGCAGGTCCGCGGGACCACGACGGGCCGCGAGGGCGAGCGCGCGTGGGTCGCCGACATCCCGCGGCTCGTGCTCTTCGTGGCGCACGAGTTCACGAGCGACATCCGGTCCTACGTCGAGATCGAGGTGGAGCACTCGCTGTCCTGCGCGAGCTGCCCCGGCGCCGCGGAGCTCGAGCAGGCGTACCTCGAATGGAACGTCGCCGGCCGCGCGCTCGGGCTGCGCGCCGGCCTCGTGCTCGTCCCGATGGGGATCATCAACCAGTGGCACGAGCCGCCCGTGTTCCACGGCGTGGTCCGGCCCAAGGTGGAGACCGTCGTCATCCCCTCGACGTGGCGCGAGATCGCGATCGGCGCCTTCGGCCAGCCGCTCGACTGGCTGCGCTTCGAGGCCTACGCGATGACCGGCCTCGATCCGCTCGGCTTCCGCGCCGGCGGCCTCGCCGGCGGGCGGCAGAGCGGCGCGCTCGCCCGCGCCAACGCGTGGGCAGGCGTCGCCCGCGTCGAGGCCGAGCCGCTGCTCGGCGTGATCGCCGGCGCCTCCGTGTACGCGAGCGACGCAGGCCCGAACGGCGACGGAAAATTCTTCCTTCGTGACGGCACACAGGTCGACCTCACGATCCCGGTCATCGGCTGGTCGCTCGACGCGCGCTGGCGCAGGAGCGGCATCGAGGCGCGGGCCCTGTTCGCCCAGTGGCACCTCCCCGAGGCGCGCGCGCTCATGGTCTCGTTCAACGCGAGCGGCGCGCCCAATTTCATCGACCCCACGAGCCCCACCGGCAGCCGGATCCGCGGCGGCTACGTCGAGGCCGCCTACGACGTGCTCCGCCCGCTCGACCTCGGCCACGAGCTGCTGCCGTTCGCGCGCCTCGAGGCGTACGACACGCAGTCCGCGGTGCCCGAGGGCTTCGCGGCGAACGCGTCGTACGGCGTCCGCGAGCTCACGCTCGGCGCCTCGTACAGGCCGACCCAGGGCGTCGTGCTCAAGGCCGACTACCAGCTGCGCGACCGCACGCTGGGGTTCGACCAGACGCAGCTCAACGTCGGGCTCGGGTTCATGTACTGAGCGCACGGGCCGAGGGCACGCCATGTCACTCCGCCCAGACGCCGCGGGGCCCGAGCGCCTCGTCGTCGGCGCCGGCATCTCCGGCCTGTACGCCGCGCTGCTGCTCGCGCGCGCCGGCCGGCGCGTGCGCCTCCTTGAGCGCGCGGCGCGCCCCGGCGGGCTCGCGGGCGCCGAGGTGTTCCGCGGCCTGCCGTGCGATCTCGGCTCGCACCGGCTCCACCCGGCCGCGCTCGAGCAGCCGCTCTTCCGCGAGGTGCACGCGCGCGCGCCGTTCCTCACGCGCCCGCGGCGCGGGGTGCTCGTGCTCGGCGAGCGCCATGTCCCCTACCCTCCGAGCGCCCCCTCGATGCTCCGCGCGCTCGGCCTCCGCGCCGGCGCCGCGATGGGCCTCGGCTTCGTGGCGCAGCGCGGCCGCCGCGCGGCGTTCGCGCGCTGGGAGCGCGACCGCGCGATCGCGGGCGAGGACGTCGGCTTCGAGCGGTTCGTGCGCGATCGCGTCGGGGCGGCCGCGTACGCCTCGTTTTACAGGCCCTACGCCGAGAAGGTCTGGGGCATCCCGCCGGCCGAGCTCTCCCAGACGGTCGCGAAGAAGCGGATCAGCACGACAAGCCCGCTCGCGCTCTTCAAGGAGCTCGCCCGCGCGCGCGGCGGCGCCGCGGCGGACCTCGCGCGGTTCGTCTACCCGCCGGGCGGCATCTCGTCGATCATCGCGTACCTCGAGGCGCGGCTCGCCGAGGCCGGCGTCCGGGCCGAGTGCGGCGCCGCCTTCGACCTCGCCGCGCTGGGCGCGCGCGCCGGCGCGGCGCCGGTCCTTTTCGCGGGCGACCTCGCGGACCTCGTGCCCGACGCGCGCCTCGAGCACCGCGGGCTCTACCTCGTCTACCTCGCCTACCCGCGCGCACGGGTAGGCACGCCGGAGACGTACTACTGCCCCGACCCGCGCTTCTGGTTCGGCCGCGTCTCCGAGCTGCAGAACTACGCGCCCGATCTGCGCCGCCCCGGCGAGACGGTGCTGTGCGTGGAGATCCCCGAGGGGGCCTGGGGGCGCGGGCGCGACTTCGCCGCGGGCCGGCCGCTGGAGGCGCTGCTCGACCAGCTCGTGCGCGCGGGCATCGCCCCGCGCGGGGTCGCGCCGGTCGAGGCCCGGCAGCGCTTCGTGCCGAACGTGTACCCGCTCTACCGCCGCGGCTGGCTCCAGGACTGGCGCGCGGCGATGCGCCGCGCCGCCGCGCTCGGCGCGCTCCCGTTCGGGCGGCAGGCGCTGTTCCTGCACTGCAACCTGGACCACTGCGCCGCCATCGCGGCCGACGCGGTGGCGCACGTCGAGGCCGGCCAGAGCCCGGAAGCGTGGGTGTTGAACGCGGAGCGTTACCTCGACGTGCAGGTGCGCGACTGAGGCCCCAGGCCGCTGAAACGACGGGATTCACCGCCCGAACGCTGTTGACTCTGACTTTCATGAGTGACAGGTTCGTCTGAGCTTTGATGCGTGCTTCCCGTACTGGCCACTTCGCCGCCGCCGCCGCGTTCGCGCTCCTGCTCGCGGCGCTCCCTGCCCACGGCGCGACGTACTGGACGGTCCCGGCCGTCCTGAAGAGCTTCTTCGCGAGCTCGAAGAAGGTCGGGTACCGCAAGGTCGTCCTGAGCGACGCGGAGGCGCAGGAGATCGGCAAGAAGCTCGGGGCGCCGGTCAAGCACGCGTGGGTGGTGTACGTCGCGGAGTCGGACGGCAAGACCGACGGCTACGCCATCAAGGACGAAGAGAAGGGGATGCACGAGCCGATCGACTTCGCCGTGAAGTTCTCGACGGCCGGCGCGGTGGAGCGGATCGAGATCCTGGAGTACCGCGAGGCGTACGGCGACGAGGTCCGCGGCGATCGCTTCCGCGCCCAGTTCCACGGCAAGACCGCGAACGACCCGATCACCGCGGGCAAGGACATCGACATCGTGTCGGGCGCGTCCATCTCGTCCCGCTCCGTGGCGCTCGGCGTCAAGCGCGACACGCTCGTCCTCCAGCTCGCGCTGAAGCGCGGCGGGCTGTGAGGGACTTCACCGCGGCAGCGGGGCGGCTCAGGTCGCTCTCGCTGGGCGCCAAGCTCCTGTACACGGCGTTCACCGTCGCGTCCGTGATCGGCCTGCTCGTGTCGTGGCGCCTCTACGGGGCGATGGTGCACGACGCAGGGTCCGCCGGGTACTATGCGGGCGCGGCGGTGGTCGCGCCCGCCCCGACGCAGACGGCCGCCCCGGCCGAGGGGCCGGCGCTCGACCTCGGCCCGGAGCTCGATCTCCCCGCGACGCCGGAGACGCCGCGGGTCCTGGTGGAGCAGATCTCCGAGCGGAAGCTGCTCGAGGTGACCCACTTCCACCTCTTCTCCGTGCCCGTCTACGTGCTGATCCTCGCGCACCTCTGGCTGCTCGCGAGGCTGCCGTCGTGGCTGCACACCGCCGGTGTCGTGGCCGCGGTCTTCACGAGCGGGCTGCACATGGCGGCGCCGTGGCTCATCCGGGGCGCGCCCGGCGCGGCGGCGCTGATGCCTGTCTCCGGCGTGGCGATGCTCCTGTCGCTCGGCGCCATGGCGGTCGTCTCGACAGTGGACATGTGGTCGCCGAGGCGGTCGCGGCGGGGCGAGGCGCCGCCGCCCTCGGAGGCAGAGTAGGGCGCGCCCGCGCCCACGACGCCGGGGGCTCGGCCGAGCGGCGGGGAGACCAGCTCCAGCCGGGCGTCAGCAGGGTGGGTTTCCCGACCCGCTCGAAGCAGCAGCCACAGCCCCTCGCGCGTCAACGCCCGCCCGACGCGGGCTCCTCACCGCCGCGCGCCCCGCTTGAGCCAGCGGGACGTGAGCGACCAGGCGAGCTCCAGCGCGTCCTTGCTCTCGAACGGCTTGCGCAGGAGCCGCAGCTCGGGCCGCTTGAGGCGCCGGATCACGTCGTGCCATGAATAATCCGAGTAAGCGCTGCAGATCACGGCCTCGATGTCCGGGCACTCGCACCAGATCCGCTCGATCGTCTCGATGCCGTCCCAGCCCGGCGGCATCCGCATGTCCACGAACATCAGCGCATAGGGGCGGCCGGTCCGCTGCATCCGCCTGGCCTTCTCGAAGCCCTCCTGACCCTGGCACACGCCGTCCACCTGGAACGTTGTCCTCGCGACGGGCGCGGGCGCCCCGAAGATCGCCGCGTCGAGCGCGTCGAGGTCCGACGCCGCCCCGGAGTCCGGGCAGAGGAGCTTCTGGAAGTCACGGTGAATGGCCGGGTTGTCGTCGATGACAAGGACCCTGCGGACATCGCTCCCTTGCGTGGAGTCAGGTCCCGTCCAGGAGGGCGCGGGGGGCGGCGACAGGAAGCGCGACGGCCCCCCCTGGGTGACCGTCGCCGTCATCTGACCGAGGAGCCTGTCGCTGCTGCTCATCAGGAGGTCTTGGCCCCGGACACGACAGCGGGCGCCGGATCGCTCGCGTCCCGCTCGCAGACAGTGAACCGGCGCCGCCTGGACAAGTCCCACCCCCACTGAACGCAGCCCCTCCGACGAGCGACAGCGCCAAAGCCATTGTGCTGAATGCTCTTTAGTAAAGAACTTTTTATTTCGAAGCAAGCGTGTTTCGAACATCCCAGTCGGCGAGACGCATGAAGCCCAATGCGCGCGTGGTGCCGTGTTGAACAATTGAACAAGGAGGGGAAGCGCGCTGTATCAGCAGGCGCGATTCTCCGATGTGAACGGAAACACGGCACGCCGATCCTGCACCGGGAGAGGGGTACTCCGACCCCAACGGATCAAGGCACACTTCATCGCCGCAGCGGCGGGCAGGTCCGAGGAGGTGGGATGAGCCGGGCGCCCGGCAGGGCGCTGGCCGAGGGGCGCGGCCGGCGCCCGCCGCGCCGCGCTGCTCAGTGCGCTGGACCGAGCCTCAGGGCTACGCGTCGTGCTCGGGGACGAGCCAGAGCACCGCGAGGGGCGGGAGCGTCAGGACGATGGACTGCGGGAACCCGTGACAGGGGACGTCCTCGACCTCGACACGGCCCATGTTGCCCACGCCGCTGCCGCCGTACTCGGTCGCGTCGGTGTTGAGCACCTCGAGGTAGGCGCCGCGGCGCGGGACGCCGATGCGGTAGTGGTGGCGCGGGACCGGCGTGAAGTTGCCGATGAACACCACGTGCACGCCCGAGGGCGACATCTGATCTCCCGCGCCGTCCCCGTAGCGGATGAACGAGATCACGGTCTGCATGGTGTCGGTGCAGTCGATCCACCGGAAGCCGTGGTGCTCGTCGTCGAGCTCGTACATCGCCGGGTACTTCTTGTAGAGCGCGTTGATGTCCGTGAGCAGCTTCTTCAGCCCGGCGTGCTGCGGGACGTTGAGCAGGCCCCAGTCGAGCTCCGTCTTCTCGCTCCACTCGGCGAACTGGCCGAGCTCGCCGCCCATGAAGAGCAGCTTCTTGCCCGGATGCGCCCACATGTAGCCGTAGAGCACGCGCAGGTTCGCGAGCATCTGCCAGTAATCCCCCGGCATCTTCGAGAGCAGCGCCTTCTTGAGGTGGACGACCTCGTCGTGGCTCAGCGGCAGGAGGAACTTCTCGGAGAAGGCGTAGATGAGCCCGAACGTGAGCTGGTGATAGTGGAACGCGCGGTGGATGGGCTCGTGCTTGAAGAAGTCGAGCGTGTCGTGCATCCACCCCATGTTCCACTTGAAGTCGAACCCGAGCCCGCCGACGTACGTCGCGTGCGTCACCGACGGCCACGCGGTGGACTCCTCGGCGCACAGGATCGCGCCCGGGCAGCGCTCGTGCACCCGGTTCGACAGCTCGCGGATGAAGTCGATGGCCTCGATGTTCTCGCGGCCGCCGTACCGGTTCGGCACCCAGTCCCCGCCCTGCGCGGCGTAGTCGAGGTAGAGCATCGAGGCGACAGCGTCGACGCGCAGGCCGTCGATGTGGAACTCGTCGAGCCAGTAGAGGGCGTTGGCGACAAGGAAGTTCCGCACCTCGTGCCGGCCGTAGTTGAAGATGTAGGTGTTCCACTCGCGGTGCTCGCCGAGCCGCGGGTCGAGGTGCTCGTAGAGCGCCGTGCCGTCGAACCGGCCGAGCGCCCACGCGTCCTTCGGGAAGTGCGCCGGGGTCCAGTCGAGGATCACGCCGATGCCCTTCTGGTGACACCGGTCGACGAAGTAGCGGAAGTCGTCGGGGTCGCCGTAGCGGCTGGTCGGGGCGTAGTAGCCCGCCACCTGGTAGCCCCACGAGCCGTCGAAGGGGTGCTCCATGACCGGCATCAGCTCGATGTGCGTGAAGCCGAGCTCGGCCACGTACTCGACGAGGTGGTCGGCGAGCTCGCGGTAGGTCATCCAGCGCATCCCGTGCTCGTACGGGGGGCCGTCGCCCGGCACGCGCCGCCAGGAGCCGGGGTGGACCTCGTAGATCGTGATAGGCTTCTTGCGCGAGTCGAGCTGGCCGCGCTCCCGCATCCACGCGCCGTCCTGGAACGTGTAGCGGCTCGTGGTGACCCGCGAGGCGGTGGCCGGCCTGAGCTCCATGGCCTGCCCGAGCGGGTCGCTCTTCACCGTGACGTGCCCCGCCGGGGTCTTGATCTCGTACTTGTAGAGCGCGCCGTCGCCGAGGCCGGGGACGAAGATCTCCCAGAAGCCCTCGCCCATCCGGCGCATGGCGTGGCGCCGGCCGTCCCAGCAGTTGAAGTCGCCGATGACGCTGACGCGCCGCGCGTTCGGGGCCCAGACAGCGAACGCCGTCCCGGCGACGCCGTCGACCTCGCGCACGTGCGCGCCGAGGACGCGGTAGAGCTCCCAGTGCCTCCCCTCCGCGAGGAGGTGAAGATCGATGTCGCCGAGCGTGGGCCGCATGGCGTACGGGTCGAGCTCCACCGAGGCGTTCCCGTCGGGATAGCGCAGGTCGAGCTGGTACAGGAAGCGGCCCTCCTTCGGGTAGGACACGCCGGGAAAGCGCGCCTCGAACAGGCCCGCGGGGTGCACGCGCTTCATCGGCCGCTTCGGCAGCGACGGATCGGCCGGGAGCACCGTGATCTCGGTGGCGTCCGGACGAAAGACGCGGACCACCAGGTCGTCTTCCTCTTCGTGCGGGCCGAGCACGTGGTGGGGATCCGGGTGCTCTACGGCCGCGATGAGATCGACTTCTCGTTGTTCCAACATGTCGGGGTCTGCCTATACCGGCTCCTCTCGCCGACGTCATGTCGAGAGTCCGCCCGAGACGCCGACCAGGCTCGCCCCGACGCACCGGGATCGCCCCGGCCCGCGGCTTCCCCCTGGCGCGGCCGCCCTGTGCTCACCATTTGTCCGCAGTGCAACATCGGACGTCGGGGGCCGATCGCGCGCGAAGCGGCCGAGAAACGGGGCGAATGCTCATTTGCTGTACCTTCGCAAGAGGGGTAGGGTCCCGGCGCCGAGCAGCGAGCCGCGGGGGCCGTCCGGCAAGTACGCGGGGCTCGAAAGGCGGAGGGATCGAACATGGGTCAGGTGGTGAGCGAACGCGCGATCGGGGGCAACGGCAGCGGTCCGGGGGCGAACGGCCACGGGGGCGAGACGATCCGCAGCTACGCGCCGGCGACCGGGGAGCTCCTCGGCGAGGTCCCGAACACGACCGCCGAGGACGTGCGGGCCGCGGTCGCCCGGGCGCGGCGCGCGCAGGAGGCCTGGGGCGCGCTGCCCGTCGAGGAGCGCTGCCAGCGCGTCCTCCGCTTCCGCGACGCCATCGTCGATCGCGCCGACGAGATCGTCGACCTGCTCTCGCGCGAGTGCGGCAAGCCGCGCCACGAGGCGCTGATCCACGAGGTGCTGGTCGCGGCGGACGCGGCGACGTACTTCGCGGACATCGCGCCGAAGGCGCTCGAGCCGCGCGAGATCAAGCTCCACCTCTTCAAGCACCGGCGCAGCTGGGTCCACTACGCCCCGCGCGGCGTTGTCGGCGTGATCTCGCCGTGGAACTTCCCGTTCCAGCTCGCGCTGCGCGACGTGATCGCGGCGATCGTGGCCGGCAACGCCGCCGTGCTCAAGCCGAGCGAGGTGACGCCGCTCATCGCCCTCAAGCAGAAGGAGATCTGGGACGGCGCGGGCATGCCGGAGGATCTCTTCCAGGTCGTCACCGGCTACGGGCCGACCGGCGCGGCGCTGATCGACAGCGGGATCCAGATGCTCGTGTTCACGGGCAGCGTCAGCACGGGCAAGCGGGTCGCCGCGGCCTGCGGGGAGCGCCTCATCCCGTGCGTGATGGAGCTCGGCGGCAAGGCGCCGCTCATCGCCTGCGCGGACGCCGACGTCGAGCGCACGGCGCAGGCGATCGTGTTCGGCGGGTTCGCGAACGCGGGGCAGGTCTGCCTCTCGGTGGAGCGGGTCTACGCGCACCGCGAGATCCACGACAAGCTGCTCGAGCGCACGGTCGAGATCACGCGCGGGCTGAACCAGGGCGACCCGGGCAAGGAGTTCGTCGACGTGGGGGCGATCATCTTCGCGCCGCAGATCGAGGTGGCCGAGCGGCACATCAAGGACGCTGTCGAGAAGGGCGCCAGCGTGAAGGTGGGCGGCAAGCGCGCGCAGGGGCAGGGCCAGTTCTTCGAGCCGACGATCCTCGCGGGCTGCGACCACGCGATGACGGTGATGAAGGAGGAGATCTTCGGGCCGGTCGTGCCGTTCATGCAGGTCGCCACCGAGGAGGAGGCGATCCGCCTGGCGAACGAGTCGCACCTCGGCCTCAACGCGTACGTCTTCTCGCAGGACACCGACCACGCGCGCCGGCTCGCCGAGCGCCTGCAGGTGGGCAGCGTGCTGGTGAACGACGTGCTCATGAACGGCGCCCTCCCCGACGCGCCGTTCGGCGGCGTGAAGCAGAGCGGCTTCGGCCGGGTGATGGGCGAGGACGGCCTCCGGCAGATGTGCGACGTCAAGCACATCAACGCGGACCGCGTCGCGCTGGGGTCGAAGGATCCGACCTGGTTCCCGTACACCGAGGCGTCGTACGGCTGGTTCAAGCGGGGCCTGCGCGCGCTCTACTCGAGCGGGAGCTGGCTGCGGCGCATCGGCGAGCTGTTCTAGGGCGGGAACGCGGGCCGGCCGGGTGCCAGGGACGGCCGCCGGGTGGGGGACGGCGGCCCTGGCCTTCCGTGCCGGACGCGGCCCCCCTTGCCCCCTTGCCCCCTTGCCCCCTTCCGATCCACGCTGCACCTATGCGACCCCACCCTGACGGCTCGCCGAGCGACCCCATCCTTGCGGCCATCGACCGCGCGCCGCGTGTGCAGAGGCTCGCGCCGGAGCAGCGCGCCGAGCTCGAGCAAGACCTCGCCGACATCGCGGCGGGCCGAGCGCGCCTCGTCGCCCACGAGGATCTGCCGCTGGTCCTGGAGGAGCTGGCCCGCGAGCAGGACGGATGAGCTTCCGCGTCGTCTGGAACTTCCCCGCTTTGGTGACGTTTTACAGGCTGCCGATGCACTCGGCCTTCATGATCGACCGGGCGGTCGTTCGCTTCGCGGAGACGGGCGAAGGCGAGCTCGCCTGGGAGGCGCCCTACCACCTCCTCAGCGCGGGCTTCCACGACGCGGTGCTCGCGATCGATCGCGAGGCGCGGACGATCACCGTGCTCCGCATCTATCGCGTTCGCTGATCGTTGCCGCCCCACGAGGCGCCGGGATCCAGCGCCCCGCGTGCGTGAAGACGAGTCGGTTCAGACCGGCGCAGGCTCGACCGGCGCGGGCTCGGCCGGCGCGGGCTCGGTCTCGGCGGCGGCGCGGCCCCGGCGCTTCGGGCGGAGCCTCCGCAGGGCGTTGCGGAACGAGGCGGCGCTGAAGCGGCGCTTCGCCTCGGGCATGTCCCAGCAGGCGTTGACGCCGGCGGCGCGCGCCTCGTACCCGAGCAGCGTGGCGTAGGTCACGATGGAGTTGCGGAGCGCCATCGCCTCCTCGCGGTTGCGCAGGCCGAGGATGCCGAGCAGGTCGCGGCCGCTCACCTCGTCGAGCAGGACGCTGCCTTCGCGCAGGAAGTCCTCGGTGAGGCCGACCGGCGTCAAGCGCGCCTGGTGCTGCCGGGCGAGGCGGAGGAGCATGCCGAGATCGCTGACCTCCTCGTCGAGGGTGCCGCTCGTGTTCACGTCGGCGAGCTGCTCCGCGACGTCCGGCTCGAAGACGAACGCCTGGTCGGCGAACGCCTTGAGCCGCGCGCGCCACGGTCGGCTCGCCTTGAGCACCTGCTCGATCGATCGCACCTGGTAGGCGCCGGTGCGCTTGCCCTCGCCGAACCAGAGGTTCGCCGTGTCGAGGAGCTGGATGGCGCCGCGGAGCAGCGCGCGGCGCTCGGGGCCGTACGCTTTGCTCGCGAGCGGCGCCTCGTACTGGACGACCGACAGGTAGAGGTCCCGGAGCTCCGTGAGGGTGGTCGAGATGGGCTGGCTCGGCTCCATGACCTCGCGGACGATGCGGTCCATCTCGGGGCGCGCCTGCTCAAGGAGGGCCTGAAACTCCGAGGGGGTCCCGGCCGCGCGGGTCTCCTTGAGGACGGCGTGCTGCTCTTGTGAGAGTTCGATTCCCATAACCTACCTCCTGGTGGGGTGGTGGCCAGTGTGGACGTCGTGGCCAGCAGGCGGTCGTAGCACGACAGCAGTGCTCGGCCCGGCCGCAGCAGGCCCTGGACCTCTGAGAGCATGGTTGCGTCACCGGGGAGCTGCACCAGCGCTTCCAGGGACGCGACCCGGCGGAGCTGGGGAGCCGGATCAGCACCTCGGCGAGCGCGGCCAGCGCGGCGGGGCACATGCACCAGCAGCTCGGAGGAGCGATGTCAGCGCGGTCGGGGAGCTACACAAGCAGGTCGGAGGAGCGAAGCCAGCAGCTCTGGGAGCGGGGCCAGCAGCTCGGGGGAGCTGCACCAGCGGGTGCTGACGAGGGCTCCGTGCGCGCTGGCGGGGATGACCGCCTGGTCAGGCGCGCCCGCGGACCCGGTCCCAGAGCACCTTGGCGCCGCCCGCGACAGCCATCAGGCCGACGACGACGAGCTTCTTGCTGGCGAGCAGCAGGGCGAGCAGCCCCTTGAACAGCCCCGCCTTGGCCGCCACCTTGCCCGCGACCAGGGCGCCGATTCCATACGCGGCCACCTGGTCGATGTTCTCGTCGAAGTCCTCGTAACGGTTGCCGGGCTTGAACTCGACGAACTTCAGCACGCTCTGCATCTCGCTCCGCACGGTCGCGAGCTGGTTCATGCCCGAGACGGCGTTCAGCTCGAGCACGCCTTTGCGCCCGAGCACGCGGATCGAGTAGTTGAGCGTGCGGTCCTTGTTGCCGTCGAACTCGAGCGTCTTCGCCCAGTAGAGCTTCTTCGACGCGGGATCGTAGTGCGGCGGCTCGGCCCAGCCGATCAGGCGCACGGCGGGGAAGCCCGCCTTCTGGCGCTCCTGGTTGTTCTCGCTGGTATCCTTCTGCATTTCGGCCAGGAGCTCGCCGAAATCGATGTCCTTCGCGTCGTCGTCGTCGACGTGGCCCTCCTCCACGTAGCTGATCACGACACCCCACGAGTCGTCCGCGATCGGGCTCACGCCGGCCGGGAACAGCATGCCGAGCGCCTCGGACCCCGGGGGATTGCCCCAGGCCTGGAGCACCTTCATGGCGCCTTCCGGGCCCGTGAAGCGGAACGCCTCCGGGACGTCGAGCTCGGCAAGGTTGTCACCGACCGTGACCTTCCCGCTCCGGAGGTTCAGCTCGGCATCGAACTTCTGCATCGCCGCGGCGATCTCCTCCGCCGTCGGCTCCCTCTCTGCGTCGCCGGACGGCTCCGCCGCAGCCGGCTGCGCGGCCCCCGCGG
>NZ_JEMA01000579.1 GCF_001589285.1 Sorangium cellulosum
CGCGTGCCCGCGCCGCGCGCCGCCTTCGTCTTCGCCTTCTTCCCGGGCTTCTCCGGCGCCCGTCCCGCCGCGCCGCCGCACGACGCCACGACCCAGCCCGGGCCGCGGCCCGGCACATGGGGCGCGTCGACGCGCTTCGACACGATCCCCTTGACCGAGAGCTGACACCCCTTCTGGAGGACCTCCTCCCACGATCCCTCGACGTGGTCGGCGTAGCGCAGCGCGCCCGCGCCCGAGGGGCCGAGCAGCCGCTTCAAGGCCTGCTTCCTCGCCGAGAGCGGCGACGCCATGAGATCGTGGCCCTCGAGGTACAGGAGATCGAAGACGAAGTAGACGACCTCGCCCTCCCGGGGAGCGGCCCTGGCGCTCGACGGCGGCGGGGCCGTGATGCCGTCGCGCCGGAGCACCGCGACCTCGCCGTCGAGCAGCGCGCTCTTCAGCCCGAGCCCCGCGATCGCCGAGGCGATGTGCTCGAACCGCCCCTCGACGTCCTTGCCTTTCTCGTCCACGAGCCGGACGCGCCCGTCCTCGACCCGGGCCATGATCCGGAGACCGTCAACCTGGATCTCGTGCAGCCACCCCTCGCCGTCCGGCGCGCCGCTCGCCTTGCCCTTCACCTTGCCCGCGGGCAGGCGCTTCGGCATCTGCGGCCGCACCTTCTCCGGCATCGCCGCCTCGCGCGCGCCCTCCACCCGCCCCGCGAAGCGCGCCCCCCCTCCCCGCTCGCGGCGCCCGGGCGACGCCTTCTCCGCGCCCTTCTTCGCCGTCTTCCCCGCGCCCTTCTCCGCACGATTCGATTGCCACACCCGGTCCTTCGCCGCGGCGATCTCGTCGAGCTGCCTCCCGGTGGCCACGCTCTCGGGGCGGGCGTCCACGATGCTGTAGTCCTTCGCCGGACGCGCCTCCGCGTCGTTCTCCTTGATGAGGAGCCAGCTCCTCCCCTCGTCGTCATCGTACCGCCCGCGGGTCCTCACGAGCGTGAAGCCGCCGCGGAGCTTCTCGCCCCGCAGGAGGAACTTCAGCTTTCCGGCGTGATACCCCTTGTGGGGGTTCTCGACCGGGACCCACGTGCCCCGGTCCCACAGGAGCACTGTCCCGCCCCCGTACTGCCCTCTCGGGATGATCCCCTCGAAATCGCCGTACTCCAGCGGGTGATCCTCCGTATGCATGGCCAGCCGCTTGACCTCGGGGTCGAGGCTCGGCCCCTTGGGCACCGACCAGCTCTTGAGCACACCCTCGAGCTCGAGACGGAAGTCGTAATGCAGGTGCGAGGCGGCGTGCTTCTGGATGATGAAGGTCCGCTCCTCGGCGTCGGCAGGCGCGGCGGCGACGTCTTCTCCCCGCGGCTCGGGCGTGACGGAGAAGTCGCGCTTACGCCAGTACTCGCGCAGTCCCATACGTCAGGATAGCAGGCTGCCCGCGTGCGGGCCGCCGCGTCGCCCGCACGAGGGGTGACGCGACGGGGCGGCCGACAGACCCCCGGCGCCGCTTCGAGGTGGACGTGTGCGGCCCCGGCGCGCCGTACTCCCGGGCGCGGCGCGCGTGCCCGCGCCGCGCGCCGCGCCCTGCGCAGGCGGAGTGAGCTTGACGACGCGCCGTGTGTAGCCGATACCCCTCAGGCGCACGCTGCTTCGCGCCGGGGCGACCGACCAGCGCCGTCCAGGCCTGGCCATCGAACGACAGCTTCGTCATGACGAAGGATTTCCCGCCCCGACCCGGCTCACGCCTCTGTTGGCGATCGACACGCGCTCGAGCCGGCCACCGAGAAAGTAAGCACCATGTCCGGAATGGAAGCCTCCCTGAAGGAAGGTAGCCCTAAGGAAGGTAGGCTGATGGCGACCCTCGAGCGCCTGCTCGAGCTCCCGGCAGCCGACCTGAGACAGTCGCTCAACCAGGCGAGTGAGCTCCTCGCCAGCGCGCTCGACGCCGACAAGATCGACATCTTCCTCTTCGATCCCGGCAGAAAGACGCTGCGCGCCCTGGGCACGAGCAACACGCCGCTCGGCCGGCTGCAGCGGTCGCTCGGCCTCGACACCCACCCGGTCGCCAACGGCGGCTCGATCGCCGACGTCTTCAAGACCGGCGATCCCCACGTCACAGGGCACGCGGACCAGGTCCCCGGCGAGCTGCCCGGCGTGGTGAACGAGCTCGGCGTCCGGTCGCACATCGCCGTCGCGCTCGTCGTCGACGGCGAGCGGCGCGGGGCCATCTCCGCCCAGTCCGCCAAGCCGGCCTTCTTCTCCGACGACGATCTCCGCTTCCTCGTCGCTGTCTCGCACTGGATCGGCGCGCTGACGCACAGGGCAGAGCTGGTCGAGCAGGTCACCACGGCCGCCCTCGCGCAGGGCCGGCGCCAGGCCGCCGAGGAGCTGATCACCGTGCTGGCGCACGACCTGCGCAACTACCTGGCGCCGCTCATGACCCGCCTCGAGCTGCTCCACCGGCGCGCGGAGCTCGACGGCCGGGCCGACGACCTGCGCGACCTCGATCGGACGACCTCCTCGATCGAGCGGCTCGGCCAGCTCGTCTCGGATCTGCTGGACGTCGGGCGCCTCGAGCAGGGGCTCTTCGAGATCGCGCCCGCGTCCATGGATCTGGCGGCGCTGGCGAGGGACACCGCGCAGGCGCTCGGGACGCCGAGCGTCGACGTCCGCGTCGAGGGCCCGGCGGAGCTCACCGTCGTGGCGGACAGGGCTCGCCTCCGGCAGGCGCTGGAGAACCTCGTCAGCAACGCGATCAAGCACTCGCCTGCCGGGAAGTGGGTCCTCATCAAGCTCACCAGCGAGCTGATCACCGGGGAAGAGTACGTCCACGTCGATGTCATCGACCACGGCGCCGGCGTGCCGCCGGAGCTCCTCCCCAGGATCTTCGACCGCTTCGTCACCGGCGGGAGCGCGCCGGGCGTCGGCCTCGGGCTCTACCTGGCCAGCAGGATCGCCGCCGCGCATGGGGCCACGTTGACCGTGAACTCTCCTCCGGACGGCGGCGCGACGTTCAGGCTGAGCTTGCCCGCGAGCGGACCGTCGGATCTGCGGGGAGGGGCGTGACCGGGAGGTAGAGGCGCCAGGGCGCCATCACCTCGTCGTGAGATCGCGGCGATCGGCGCCTCGCGCCTCGTCGGCTCCGCGCATCCTGGCGGCGCTCTTCGCCTCGGCCCGCAGCCCGATGTCCCTCATGATGCGCGCCGCGAGGGCGGGCGCGATCCGCTGGAGCACGAGCAGGCTGCGGTTGGACGCGCCGGCGAGGAAGCTGCGCCGGTCCCGGCGGAGCGTCTCGACGAGCTGATCGGCCACCCACTCGGGCGCGAAGACCTGCGGCCCCTCGAGGGGCCAGTCGTTGCCGGCGCCGGTGCTCGTGTGCGGGGGAGCAAACACCGTCACCCGGACGCCGCGCCCCTCGAGCTCGCCGCGCAGCGACTCGGAGAAGGCGACGACCGCAGCCTTGGCCGCGCAGTACGCCGCGGCGGCCGGCATGGGCACCCACGCCACCGTCGAGGCGATGTTCACGACAACGCCCGAGCCCTGCGCCAGCATCGCCGGCAGGACAGCCCGCGTGACGCGCTCCATCCCGAACACGTGGACGTCGAACATCGCGCGCGTGAACGCCCCGTCCGTCGACTCCCAGAGAGACAGCCTGCCGCCGTTGCCGGCGTTGTTGACGACGACATCGATGCGCCCGAGCCGCTCCAGGATCGACGCCACCGCCGCCCCGACCGAGGCGTCGGACGTGACGTCCATCGCGACGGCCACCGCGCTCCCTCCCTCGCGGACGATGCTGTCGACCTCCCTCGACAGCGCGGCCATCGACCGCGCGGCGAGGACGACGCGCGCGCCCTCGCGGGCGAGCGCCCTCGCGCTGGCGAGCCCGATGCCCGAGGAAGCGCCCGTCACGATGATCACTTTGCCTTTCGGTTCCATCTCTTCTGTCCTCCTCGTTCCGCCGACAGCTCGCCGCGGGCGCGCTCGATCCACCGGAGCTCCGCGTCGCACCACGCGAGCCCGTGCTCGATGCTCAGGCGCCACAGGTCGCGCTCGCGCGGCGAGCGCGCGAGCGAGAAGATGCGCTCGTCCCCCAGCCTCCCCTCGTAATCGCCCTTCGTCGCCTCGATCTCCCGGGCGTACCTCGCCAGGATGTCGTCGAGCTTCTTCGGGGGCACCTGCGCCGCGAACACAAGCTTGAGCAAGAGCGGGTGCCGCAGCATGAGCGGCTCGAGCGGCTCCTCGAGCCACCCCTTGAGCGCCGCGCGGCCGGGCTCCGTCAGCGAGTACACCTTGCGGTCGGGCTTGCCGTCCCCCGGCATCGTCGTCGCCGCGACGAGCCCCTCGCGCTCCAGCGCGTGCAGCTCCCGGTAAATCTGGCTCTGGGTCACGGACCAGAACGACCGCACCGACCCGTCGAAGCGCTGTTTCAGCGTGTAGCCGCTCGTCGGCTCGAGCGAGAGGAAGCCCAGGATGGCGCCGCGGAGTGACATGACACACGAATCATAATCCTCCTGTGTCATATGTGCAATGTGTTCTATCAACGGGGCGCCGCCCGGGGCGACAGCGGCGCCGCCCGGTGGCGGCCGGCGCGGGCTCGGCTACACCGCGCGGATGCTCCGCCGACTCCGCGCCTGGCTCGACAGCGCGCTCTCGCCCCGCGCGCCCGCGTCCCCCGACACAGGCGCCGAGCCGCCGGAGCCCGAGCCGCCCGGCGCGCCCGGCGGCGACGACATCGTTGTCATGCCGATCGAGGACGCGATCGACCTGCACACGTTCGCCCCGCGCGACGTCGCCTCGGTGGTCGAGGAGTACCTCCACGAGGCGCAGCAGCGCGGGTTCCGCGAGGTGCGGATCATCCACGGCCGCGGCAAGGGCGTGCAGCGCCGCATCGTCCAGAGCGTCCTCTCGCGCCACCCGGCCGTGGACGGCTTCCGCGACGCCCCGGCCTCGCGCGGCGGGTGGGGGGCGACCGTTGTGTGGCTCAAGGTAGCCGGCGGCGACGCCCCGTCCTGAGCCGACCACAGGCCACTTGGAACAACAGCGGTCTCGTGCGTCAGGTAAGATGGCGCGCATGCCGCGCCCCCCCGCCACGCCCGACGCCGATCTCCCCGGCGTCAACGCCGTCACGGAGCCCAGCACGAAGGCCGAGGTGGTGGCGGTCCCCCGCCTCGAGCTCTGCGTCGAGCGCGAGGCGGGCAAGCCCGCGAGCCGGTCGATGGTGCTCGACGGCGACTTCATCCGCGTCGGCTCCCACCCGAGCAACGATCTCGTGCTCGCGGACCGCGCCGTGTCGCGCTTCCACTGCATCCTCGAGCGCGTCCGATCGACCTTCCGGCTCACCGACGTCGGGTCGCGCAACGGGACCTACATCGCGGGCGTCCGCGTGCGGGACGCCGACGCCGTCCTGCCGGAGTGCCGCATCGAGCTCGGCGAGTCGGTCGTGCGCATCCGCGACGCCGACGCCGTCGCCGAGACCGAGATCGCGCGCGCGCCGAGCTTCGGGGCGCTCCAGGGGCTGTCGGTCCCGATGCGGCGCCTCTTCCCCATCCTCGAGCGCGTGGCGAAGAGCGCGCCCGACGTGCTCATCGAGGGCGAGAACGGCACCGGCAAGGAGGTCATCGCCACCGAGCTCGTCCAGCGCAGCGCGCGCGCCAACAAGCCGCTCGTCATCGTCGACTGCGGCGCCATCTCGCCGAGCCTCATCGAGAGCGAGCTGTTCGGCCACGTGCGCGGCTCGTTCACCGGCGCCTCGCGCGACCGCGCCGGCGCCTTCGAGGAGGCCGACGGCGGCACCGTCTTCCTCGACGAGATCGGCGAGCTGCCGCTGGAGATGCAGCCGAAGCTCCTCCGCGCCCTCGCCTCGCGCGAGGTGCGCCGGCTCGGCGAGGGCCGCGTGCGCAAGGTCGATATCCGGGTCATCGCCGCCACCAACCGGCGCCTCGAGCGCGAGGTGAACAGCGGCAGGTTCCGCGAGGATCTCTATTACCGCCTCTCGGTGCTCACCGTGCGCGTCCCGCCGCTCCGGGAGCGCAAGGAGGACATCGGCCTGCTCGTCCAGTGCTTCCTCAACGAGCTCGGCGCCATCGACAAGGCGGATCTCTTCCCCCCCGAGGTGATCGAGGACATGAAGCGCTACGACTGGCCCGGCAACGTGCGGGAGCTGAGGAACTACGTCGAGCGCCGCGTGGTGCTCGGNGGAACTACGTCGAGCGCCGCGTGGTGCTCGGCGACGGCGCCGCCATGGGGGCGACCGCGCCGGACGAGC
>NZ_JEMA01000580.1 GCF_001589285.1 Sorangium cellulosum
GCGCGATCACCCGCGTCGTGGGCAGGAGGCTCGCCATCGGGCCGGGCGTGTCGCTCCGGCTGCCGTCCGCCCCGGGCCTCGACGTCGACGCGGCGGCGCCGGGCCGGGACGGCTCCGGCGGCGCCGCGAGGATCCGCGCGGCGCGCTCCGCGCGCTCCTGCCCGCCCGCCGACGCGAAGGGCACCAGCGCGAGCGCCAGGTCGGCCACCGTCTGCGGCCGCTGCGCCGGATCCTTCTGCAGGCAGTGGAGGATCACCCGCTCGAGCTCGCGCGGGATGTCGCTCCTGAGCGCGCTGGGCGGGACCGGCTCCGCGCTCGCGACAAGGAGGATGAGCTCCGCGAGCGCCGGCGCCTCGAACGGCGGCCTGCCGGCGAGCAACCTGTACAAGATGGCCCCGAGCGCCCAGATGTCGGAGCGCCCGTCGACCGAGCGCGACGACCGCATCTGCTCCGGCGGCATGTACACGGGCGAGCCGAGCATCTCCCGCGTCTGCGTCAGCGCGGCGGCGCCGCCCTCGCCGCTGCCCGGCAGCTCCTTCGAGATCCCGAAATCGAGCACCTTGATGAGCTTCGCCCCGCCGGGCGTCGCCGTGAGGAACAGGTTCGCGGGCTTGAGATCGCGGTGCACGATGCCGGCGGCGTGCGCCTCGGCCATCGCCACGCAGGCCTGGAGGACGTAGTCGGCCGACTCCGTGACGCCGAGCGGGCCGCGGGCGCGGAGCACCTCGGAGAGATCGTCGCCCTCCAGGTACTCCATCACGATGTACGGGACGCCCGACCCGAGCTCGCCGACGTCGAGCACCCGCACGACGTGCTCGCCCTTGAGGCGCGCCGCCGCGCGCGCCTCGCGCAAGAACCGCTGCATCAGCGCCGGGCTGTCGTCGCAGATCAGGAGCTTGATCGCGACGCGGTGCGGGAGAAACAGGTGGCTGGCCGCGACAACCATCCCCATGCCGCCCCGGCCCAGGACGCGATCGACGCGGTACTTGTCCGCGATCACATCTCCTTCGACGACGGGTGCGTTCATCCGTGCTCCGCGCTGCGCGCGCCGGCCTGCGGGCGGCCTTCACCCGCGCCTGCGGTGGCCGATGGTAGCACACCCGCGCGCCGCTCCGTCCAGAGGCGGCCCCCGCGACGCGTGGAGGGCCGCGCGCGCGAGGGCCGGTCGCGCCCGCGGGCGGGCGTTCGCGCCGCACACAATCGGCGCGGGCAGGCTGTACGCTGACGCCATGATGTTCTCCCCTCGAACCCTCTCGACGGCGACAGGCGCGCTCGCGCTGCTCGTTCAGGCCGCGTGCAGCGGCGCGGTGATCATGGACGGCGGCGGCGGCGGCGCCGGCGGCGCGGGCAGCGCGGGCAGCGCGAGCAGCCCTGACGCGACGACAACCTCGGTCGGCCCCTGGGCCCCGACGGGCCCTGCGCCCACGACGTCGGCCGGCCCTGCGCCCACGACCTCCGGCGGCGCCGCGCCAGGGGCGAACGCGATCGTCTTTGGCGACTCGACGGTGACCTTCCGTATCGCCAGTCTGGCCCTGTCCTGCAGCGATCCCGACGCGAACCCCACGTACTCGCCCTGCAGCGACTGGTGGGATCTGGAGCTCCGCATGCCCGAGTCGATGTTCGCCGTGGGCGAGGTCGACACGGCGAGCGGCGATCTCTCGATCTTCGGGACGTCGTTCCGCGCGGACTGCAGCAGCGCGGCGGCGGTCAGCGGCGGCGGCGACGCGGGGTTCGGCAGGCTCACCATCACCGCGATCGACGCGACGTCGGTCACCTTCGAGCTCTCCGACGTCGGTCCCCTGTTCGCCGAACAGGACCCGAACGGCCGTCACGTGGCGGCCCGCTGCGCCGAGTGATCAGCGCCCTGCTCGCCGCGCAGGAACGCGAGCGCCGCGCGGGCGAACGGCTCCTTCCACGCGCCGAAGATGGGGGCGTGCCCGCTGTCCGGCAGGAGCCAGAGGCAGGACCGCGGGATGGCGCGGTGCACCTCGAGCGCGATCTCGGCCGGATAGAGGGGATCGCGATCGCCGTGCACGATCATCGTCCGCGCCGTGACTGTCGACAGGTGGGGGGGCGTGAAGCTCATGTCGTCGTGGCTGGCCGCGAAGAGGCGCGGCTGCCGCCACAGCGCCCGGATCTGCGCGTCGCCGTGCTTGTGGCGGCGCCGCATCTCCTCCCATTCCTCGGCCGACCGCCCCTCGTCGGTCATGTGGCGCATGATCGCCCTCGCCTGCTCGGGGAAGTACGGCGTCGCGGACACGAGGACCATCGACTCGACGCGATCCGGCTGCTGCGTGGCGAGGTGCAGGAGGCACTTGGCGCCGAAGCTGAGGCCAACGGCCCGGAAGGTCTTCACGCCCAGCGAATCGAGGAGCGCGAAGACGTCGAGGGCGCACTGGCGAATTGTCAGCGTGCCCGCCGGGTTGGTCGACCGGCCGTGCCCGCGCAGGTCGGGGGCGATCACCGTGTGATCACGCGCGAGCGCCGCGAGGTCGAACGCGTGAGCCCAGTCGCCGCTCGACCCGGTGAAGCCGTGGAGCAACACGAGCGGCGGCCCTTCGCCGCGAAGCTCATAAGCCATCTCGATGCCGTTGACAGACGCTGTGCGCGCTGTGTGCGGATGAACCGTCGCAGTCTCCATCGCCATTCGCTCCTCCGATCGATCGAGCCGCGGAAATTCGCGGCCGGATGCCGACGAGCAGTAAGCGGAAACGTTTTGACTTGATAGCTGGGCCCCCCACGCCTAGAATGCGACTCGGCTGTTGAGGGGACAGCCGAGCCGGCGCGGTGCGGCGCGACGACGCCAACGAGACGAGACGCGCTGAACGGAGGTTCAGCGCCACTCGGCGTGGCCGTGGCAGCGAGCGCCGGGAGGCGAGCCGCGCGGCGCGCGCCCGTCAGCTCCCGAGGAGAGGGCGCAGGAAGTCGTCCGCTTCGCCGAGGATGCGCGGAATCGAGGCCACGAGCTCGTGGCCGTCGTCCACCTCGACGAGCCGGACATGCCGCTTCCCCGCCGCGAACTCGCGCGACAGCGCGATGTCCACCACCTCGTCGTGAACGCCGTGGACGATGAGCGTGGGCACCCGCACGTCGGGCCAGCCCCCGGAGCGTTCATCCACCTCGGCCGCGTCGACGGCGAAGCCGAAATCCACCCGGGATCGGCGCTTCTCCGCGTGATCGTCGACCTCGAGCCAGCCCCGCTCCTCCCACGCCCGGAAGCCCTCCTCGCCGAGCCGCTGCCGCCATCGCTCCAGGATCCGGAACGCCGGCGCGAGCAGCACGAGCGCGCACACGCGCGCGTCCTCCGCGGCGACGCGGGACGCGGTGAGCCCCCCGAGGCTCGATCCCATCAGCACGGCGCGGTCGCGCTCGCCGCCGATCGCCCGCTTCACGGCGTCGATCATCGCGCTCAGGCGCAGGCGCTCGAACGAGGGCACGCGCAGGTCGAGCCGCTCGACGGCGACGCCGCGCCGCTCGAGGTGCGCGGCGATCTGGACGCCCTTGGTCGAGCTCGGACCCGAGGCGAAGCCGTGCAGGTAGAGCCAGCGCGGGCCGGCGGCGGAGGGCGTCGTCGTCGTCATGCGGGTACGGGAGCCTAGGACGATCCCGCGCCGGCGTAGGCGCCTTCCGCTCGGGGAGGGCGGTGCGGTATGAAGCGCCCGGAACCCCCATGATACGCCCCGCCACCGCCGCCGACATCCCCACCATCGCCCGCCTCATCCGGATGCTCGCCGCGTACGAGCGGCTCGCGCACGAGGCCGTCTTCGACGAGAGAGAGCTCGAGGCGAACCTCTTCGGCCCGAGGCCGGCCGCCGAGGTCGTCCTCGCCGAGGCGGAGGGGACCGCCGTCGGCTTCGCGCTCTTCTTCCAGAGCTTCTCCACCTTCCTCGGCAAACCCGGGATCTACCTCGAAGACCTCTTCGTGCTGCCCGAGCACCGCGGAGCAGGCCACGGCAAGGCCCTCCTCGTGCACCTGGCGAAGCTCGCTGTGGAGCGCGGCTGCGGGCGGTTCGAGTGGTCCGTGCTCGACTGGAACGAGCCCGCGATCGGCTTCTACAGGAGCCTCGGCGCGAAGCCGATGGACGAGTGGACCGTCCACCGCCTCACGGGCGAGGCGCTCGCCCGGCTCGCCCAGGGCTGACCCTCGGGCCTGCTCGTGGCGGCGCAGCGGAGCAGCACGGGGTGCTGCTGCAGCAGCAGCGACAGCCGGCCGCGCCCCCCCCGCGCGCGGCCCGGCGGTGCTCCACGAGCGCCCGTCCAGCGCCGCCAGGCCGTCCCGCGCTCTGCACGTCGTGGCACGACGGTTGCGTGAAACGCCGCCCCAGGCCTCCAGATGTCCTCCAACAACCTCACCGGGCTCGGCGTGCTGCGCCACCGGAGCTTCGCGTTCTACCTCGCGGCCAGGCTGCTCTCCGCGATCGCGGTGCAGGTGCAGAGCGTCGCCATCGGCTGGCAGGTCTACGCGCTCACCGGCGACGTGTTCGACCTCGGCCTCATCGGTCTCGCCCAGTTCGCGCCCTTCTTCGCCCTGATCCTCTTCGCCGGCCAGGTGGCGGACCGGTTCGACAGGCGCCACATCATCTCGGTCGGCCTCGCCGCCGAGCTGCTCTGCTCCGCGCTGCTGCTCGCGTTCACGCTGTCGGGGCTGCGCGTCGTGTGGCCCGTGTTCGCTGTGCTCGTGCTGTTCGGGAGCGCGCGCGCCTTCATGATGCCGGCGCAGCAGGCGATCCTCATGAACCTCGTGCCGGCGGACAGCTTCGGCAAGGCTGTCGCGCTCAGCTCGTCGAGCTTCCACGTCGCCGTCATCGTCGGGCCGACGCTGGGCGGGCTCCTCTACCTCGCCGGGACGACCCTCGTTTACGCGACCGTCGCGGCGCTGCTCCTCGCCTCGCTCGTGCTCATGGGGCTCACGCGCACGACAGGGCAGGAGCGGCGCTCCGAGCCGTCGTCGTGGAGCACGGTGCTGGAGGGGCTGCGCTTCGTGGGGTCGAGGCCCGCGGTGCTCGGCGCGATCTCGCTCGACCTGTTCGCCGTGCTGTTCGGCGGCGCGGTGGCGCTCCTGCCCGCGTACGCGCGCGACGTGCTCCACGCCGGCCCGACCGGCCTCGGCATGCTCCGCACGGCGCCGGCCGTGGGCGCCGCGCTCACCGCGGGGGTGCTCGCCTTCCGGCCGATCACGCGGCACGTGGGCCGCTGGATGTTCGGCGGCGTCGCTGTGTTCGGGCTCGCCACCATCGGCCTCGGGCAGACCCGGAGCGTCGCCGTCGCGCTCGTCGCCCTCGTCCTCATCGGCGCCGGCGACATGGTGAGCGTCTATATCCGCCACATCCTCGTGCAGTTCGAGACGCCGGACTCCATCCGAGGGCGGGTCAGCGCCGTCAACGCCGTGTTCATCGGCGCGTCCAACGAGCTCGGCGAGTTCGAGTCCGGCCTCACCGCCCGCTGGCTCGGCCTGCTCCCCGCCGTCTTCCTCGGCGGCAGCGCCACCCTCGCCGTCGCGGCGCTGTGGGCCCTCGGCTTCCCCATGCTCAGCCGCATGGACCGCTTCCCGCACGCGAAGCGCGACGTCGACGAGACAGTGGACAGGCCCGCGGCGCCGGAGGCCGCCGCCGCGACGTGAGCGGCCGACAGGCGCCGCAGGACCGGCGCTACTCCGTGCGGAGCGCCTCGATCGGGTCGAGCCGCGCGGCGCGCCAGGCCGGGTAGAAGCCGAACACGACGCCGATCGTGGCCGAGAGGCCGAGGCCCAGGACGATCGACCAGACCTCGACATGGAAGGCCCAGCGGCCGACCAGCTTCGCGAGCAGCGCGCCGGCGAGCCAGGAGAGCCCCACGCCGGCGATCACGCCGAGCACGCCGCCGAGCAGCGAGACGGCCGCCGCCTCGAACAGGAACTGCAGCAGGATCGCGCGGGGCGAGGCGCCGACCGCGCGGCGGATGCCGATCTCCCGCGTCCGCTCGGTCACCGTCACCAGCATGATGTTCATGATGTTGATGCCTCCGACGATCAGCGCGACGACGCCGGTGCTGAGCAGCAGCATCTTGATGATGTCGAGGACGAGCTGCTCCTGGCCGTGGCTGTCCTTGTCCTCGATCCTGAAGTTCTTCACCCCGTGGTGGCGCCGCTGGAGCGTCGCGTCGATGATGCCGCGGAGCGCGGCGAGCGGCGCGCGGACGGAGACGATCGGATCCTGCCGCACGTAGATGCGGTCGGTCGTGTGCGACGGCGAGAACAGCGCGTCGTAGGTGGTCTCGGGGACGAGCACCTTGCGGTTCCAGATGTTGGTGCTGTCGGTGGAGCCGAGGATGGGCCGGTCCTTCAGCACGCCGACGACGGTCCACACGTGCCCGTCGGCCGTCATGTGGAGGGCCTCCTCGCCGGCGGCGCGCGAGGGAGGGCCGCCGAAGAGGTCGGCCCAGACCTCGTGGCCGACGACGCACACGCGCCGCCGATCCGCGAGATCGTCCTGCGTGAGGAACCGGCCCGCCGCGAGCTCGAGGTCGTAGAGCGAGGGGGCCGCGGGCGCGGCGCTCACCAGCGAGATCCGCTTCTTCTTGTCGCCGGCGCGGGCCTCTGTCGCGCGCAGCGACTCGCTCATGGCCGAGGCGCCGCCGAGGGCGCGCGACGCGTCGAGCGCGCGGGCGTCCGACCGCGAGAGGTCGCGCCGGGTGCGGCGCCGGTCCTTGATGCTCACCTCGGCGGGGTGGATCTGGATGAGATCGGCCTCGACCGCCTGCTGGCTCGCCCGGAGGAGCGCCTCCTCGCCGCCCGCGAGGAGCGAGGCCAGGAGCACGATCGAGCCGGTGCCGATGATGATGCCGAGCAGCGTGAGCGCGGCGCGGGTGCGATCGGCCACGACGGCGCGCGCGGAGTGGAGGAGGTCGCCGAGCCTCATCGCCGCATCGCCGCCACCGGGTCGAGCCGGCCCGCGCGCCGCGCCGGCAGCCACCCGAAGACGACCCCCACGCCGGAGGAGACGACGAGCGCCGCGACGACGGCCGACACCGAGACAGCGCCGACCCAGCTCGGGGTGAAGCGGCGGATGACCGCCGAGGCGAGCTCGGCCGCGAGCCCGCCGCCGAGGACGCCGAGCAGGCCGCCGAAGCCGGAGAGCAGCGCCGCCTCGCACAGGAACTGCGCGCTGATGTCGCGCGGCGCCGCGCCGAGCGCCTTGCGGATGCCGATCTCGCGCACGCGCTCGGACACGCTGACGAGCATCATGTTCATCACGCCCACCCCGCCGATGAGCAGCGCGACGCCCGCGATGAGGCCGACGATCGCCTTCATGATCGCGAACATGGACTCGAACTGCTTCATGATGCTGCTGAAATCGAGGAGGGTGAAGTCGTCGACGCCGTGGTGGCGCTCGACCAGGAGCGCGTTGAGGATGCGCTTCACCGGGTCGTTGTTGCGGGGGTCGTCGGTCTTGATGACGACGACCGCCGAGGTGCTCACGGTCCGCTCGACGTCGGCGGCCGTGTCGATCGGCGTGACGAGGAGATCGACCCAGTTGAAGCCGAAGTTGACGCCCAGGCGATCGCTCTCGGCCAGCACGCCGATGACGCGGCAGCGCAGGGAGCCGACAGTGACCCAGCGGCCGATCGGGTCGCCGCGCCAGAGCCGCGACGCGAGCTTGGGGCCGGCGACGCACACCCGGGCGCGGCGGCGGTCCTCGTCGTCGGAGAACGCGCGGCCTCGGCCGACGCGCATCCGGAAGGCGCGGAGGAAGCTGCTGTCGGCGGCGACGAGGTCGGTGCGGTCCTCCTTGCCCTCGTCGGAGGTCACGTCGCGCGAGCCGAGCATGGCGTACATGGTGTGCTCGGCGACGTGCGGGACGCCGAGCGCGAGCCGGTCGCGGTCCTGGCGGGTGAAGCCGGTGACGTACATCGACTTCTTGCGCTCGGCGCGCTCCGGCACCTTCGGGACGATGAGGATGAGCCGCGCCCCGCCGAGGTCCTCGATGCCGCGGCTCAGCGTGAGCAGGCCGCCCTCGGCGAGCGAGGTCATGAGCACGATGGCGAAGGCGCCGAGGGTGATGCTGAGGACGGTGAGCAGCGACCGCAGCTTGTGCGCCGTGAGCGCCTTCGCGGCGATCGCGAGGTAGACGGCCCACCTCACATCTTGGTCTCGTTCTCGGCCGCCGAGGGCGGGTTGATGAGCACGCGGGCCCCCTCCTCGACGCCGCTCTTGACCTCGACCTCGCGGTCGTTGCGCGCGCCGAGCGCGACCTCGACCTTCTCGGTCGTCTGCTTGCCGTCGGGCCCGTCGACGACGCGCGTGACCATCTGCTTGCCGCTCTCCTCGGTGACGGCCTCGATCGGCAGGGAGACGACGCCCGGCCGGCTGTCGAGCCGGATGCGCACGTCGGCGGTCATGCCGGGCTTGATGAGCTCGTCGACCTGGAGGAGCTCGGCCTCGACGGGGAAGACGTCGACCTGGCGGTCCTCGAGCTTCACCGAGGCGGGCGCGATCTTGGTGACCTTGGCCGTGTACGTCTTGCCGGGCAGGGCGTCGAGCGTCAGCGTCGCCGGCTGGCCGAGCCTGACCTTGGCGACGTCGATCTGGTTGAGGTCGACCTTCACGAGGAGCGTCAAGAGGTCGGCCACGGTGAGCAGCGCCTTGCCGTCGAAGGTCGACTCGACGCCCGGGGTCACGACCTCGCCGGGCTCGATGTTGCGCTGGATCACGGTGCCGTCGAGGGGCGAGGAGATCTTCGTGTACCGGAGCCGGTCCTTCGCGGCGTTCAGCGAGACCTCGGCGAGCCGGACGGCGATCGTGTTCGCGGCGAGCTCGTGCTTCGCGAGGTCGAGATCCTCCGCGGTGATGACGCGGGCCTCGACGCCGGCCGACCGCCGCTCGACCACGCGCCGGGCGTAGCCCGCGGCGGCCCTGGCCTGGGCGAGCTCGGCCTCGGCGCGGGCGACCTCGCGCTCGTAGTCGGTCGGGTCGAGCACGAGCAGGAGCTGGTCCTTCGCGACGCGGGCGCCCTCGTCGGCGAGCACCTCGGCGACCTGGCCCGAGACCTTGGATTTCAGCTCGACCTGCTCGCGGGCCTCGATGCGCCCCGTCTCGAGGATCTCGACGGCGAGGTCGCCGCGCTTGGCCGTGACGACGAGCGCGGGGTCGATGGGCGGGGGGCCGCCGCGGGTCATCGCGACGGCGCCGGCGCCGGCCCCGGCGAGCGCCAGGGCGCCGACGAG
>NZ_JEMA01000581.1 GCF_001589285.1 Sorangium cellulosum
CGTGGCCCAGGGGGGCCAGCGCTGGACGGTGACGCCCGACCCTCAGGCGTCCGCGGCCGCGCCCGCCGCCGCGCCGGCCGCGCGCTGCGCGGGCCAGGGCAGGACGAGCGCCTCGCCTGCGCCCGAGGAGCTCACCGCGATCGTGCGGCGCTCGCCGACCTCGTGGATGTTCGTCGGCGCCAGCGGGGCGATCTACGAGGCCTCCTCGCCGCTCGGCCAGTTCACGCGCACGCTCGCGCCGCCCGAGCCGCTCGCGCAGGTCGCGGGCGCCGGCGGCGCGCTGCTCGGGGTGACCCGGGGCGGCGGCGTGCTCCGCTGGCGCGAGGATCTCGGCTGGAAGCCGGTCCCGCTCGACGGCGCCGCGGGGCAGGGCGGCTCGCCGCCGCCGCGCGCGTTCGGCGTCGCGATGGCCGAGGGGGGCCGGGCGCTCGCGCTCGCGCTGCCCGAGGCGCTGTTCGCGAGCGAGGACGGCGGCGCGACATGGTCGCGCGCGCCGCTCCCGCCCATGGGCCTCTCGCGGGTTGGCGTCCTCGGCGGCGAGCTCCTCGCCGAGGGCCTCCTCGCGTCGGCGGCCTGGGATCCGCGGCGCGCGCCCGCGTTCTCGCGCAGCGCCGCGGTGCTCCCGCGGGCCGACGTCGAGCTCGCCGTCGCGGCCCCGCGCGCCCCGTCCGCCTCCTCGGTGTGGCTCGGGCGGGCGGCGATGGCCGGCGATCGCTACCTCGAGGCGGTCCGGCCCGACGACGCCGGCGCGCCGTGGCGCTTCGCGAGCGGCCCCATCGAGGGCCCGCTCAGGGAGGCGCCCCTGCCGGGCACGGGCGAGTGCGGGAGCATCAAGCTCGGCGCGAACGGCGCGAACGGCCGGCGCATCGTCGCAGTGTGCTCCGAGCCGGACGGCGACCGCATCCTCGCGCGGGTGCTCCGCAGCGAGGACGGCGGCGGCACGTGGTCGCCCGCCGCCACGCTGGAGACGCTGGACATCGACCAGGTCGGCGTCGCGGTGGCGCCCGAGGGCGCGGCGCTCCTGACCGGCGTCTGCAAGCCGAGCGAGGGCGCCGGCGGCTGCAAGCCGACAGCGCCGCTGCTCCTGACCCACGACGGCGCCCAGGACGACGCCCGGGCGACGGTCGCCCTCACGGCGGCCCCCACGCTCAGCGCCCCGGCCGCGCTGCCCGCGTTCTCGGCGGACGGGCGCTCCGCCTACTTCCTCGGCTACCGCGGCAAGGACGAGCGCCTCGCGCTGTTCGTCTCGCACGACGGCGGCGAGACGTTCGCGCCGCGATCGCTCGACGCGACCGCCGCGACGGCGCCGGCGCCGCCGGAAGAGGACGCCGAGGCCGAGGACGCCGAGGGCGGGTCGGGCGACGGCCCCTCGTCCGAGGGGCTCGAGATCGTCGAGGAGAGCGCGCTGCGCCCCGCGGACGACGGCGCCGTCGGCCTCCTGCTCTCGGATCGCGGCGCGCTCACGTACCTGACCGCCGACGAGGACGGCCGGGTGCTCACGGTGGCGGCCCTGCCGGCCGAGGGCGCCGCGCTCTCCGGCTTCGGCCGGCGCGTCGTCGCGCTCGCGACCCGCGCCGCCCCGCGCGTCGGCGCGGAGGACGTCGCGGTGCTCTGGGAATCGCTCGACGGCGGCGTGAGCTGGGCGGAGCTCCCGGAGATGCTGGCGCTCTCGCGCGAGCTCGCCCAGGCCCCGGTCGCGATCGCGTGCGGCGCGAGCGGCTGCCTCTTCGGCGACGTGGCGACCCGCGTCGGCTGGGGCGGCCAGGCCGAGGGCGCGCCGCCGCGCGCCCCGGACCTCGCGCCGCGCGCCCAGCCGGCGGCGCGCACCCCCATCGTCTGCGAGACGCTGCCGTCCTCGAAGTGGACGCGCATCGACAACGTCGACTCGAGCGGCCTCGGCCTGCCCGACGCCGACGAGCTCCTGCGCGGCCGGTCGGTCTGGTCGCTGCTCACGCGCGCGCCGAGCGGCGCCGTCGACGTCGTCTCCGCGATGCTCCCCGAGTCGGGCGCCGGCGAGGCGCGCGTCGTCACGCGCTCGCTCCTGCCCGCTGTGCCTTCGGGGCTCGGCAGGGCGCGGGTCGCGACCAACCTCACCACGCAGATGGAAGGTTACGCCGCGGCCCGCGTGCGGCTCCCCGGCGGCGCGGCGAAGCCGGGCACGCCGATGCGCAACGTCGAGGTCGCCTGGGAGAACTGGATGGATGGCACCTCGGGGCGCGGCGTGATCCCCGACGCCGGCCCGTTCGAGCTCGGCGACGTGAAGGTCGTCCCGGACGCGGCGCGCCAGCCGTCGTCCGGCGCGCGCCCTCAGCCCGGCGCGTCCCCGCGCCGCGCGCCGCCGCCGCCGCCTCCCGAGGATTTCTTCGATCCCGCGCTCCTCTCCGTCTCCATGCGCGGGCTCTTCGTCCGCCCGCACTCCGGCAGCGCGCACTCGGCGCTCACGTTCTTCTACGAGCCCTCCGGCAGGCTCCAGCGCTTCGAGTTCCCGCCCTGGCCCGAGTCGGGCCCCCGCGGCAGCCTCGACGTGCGCGCCGACGCCGTCTTCGCGGACGGCCAGCCTGTCGGCGTGGGCATGGTCCGGCAGGCGTCGAACGGCCCGGTGACCACGATGCTGCTCGCGCATCGCCCGGCGCCGGCGTCCCCCGGCGGGGCCACCCCGCCGGATCCCGGCGCCGCGTGGGCGATCGACGCCGTAACCGTCGCGCCTCCGTCGGGGCGCGATCGCGTCGTGCACACCGACTGGACCTACGCCGGCAAATCGATCGGCGTCACGACGCTCGTCGCCGATCCAGGGCACGGGACGGCGTGGGCGATCTTCCAGCCATTCCGCGGGGATGGAACGCTCGGCCCGGCGCAGTCGATGCCGACGCCGCTCGACCTCGGCGACGTGCCGCGCCCTTGCTCTGCCGCCGAGCGCGCCGCGACCCCGCGCCACGAGGCGCCGCTCTTCCTCGGGAGCGAGGCCCTGTTCCCGGGCACGCGCCACCCCGTCCTGGTCACCGACGCCGCCGGCCCTTCTGGCGCGACCGAGGCGATGGTGCTCCTGACCTCGTCCTCGGTGCTCCACGGCACGCCTGCCGCGCCGTGCGTGGCAGGCTGGGAGGCGAGATCGATCGGGCGGGCTCCTCTCTCGGCGATTGTCCCGGGCGATCTCGCGCGCTCGTGGCTGTTCCGGGCCGCGTCGGGCTCGTCCTCGGCGAGCGGCGTGGCCGTCGAGGTGCGCCCGATGGCGTGCCGCTTCGATCCGGGCGCCAGGGTGCCAGAGGCGGTATGGAACGAGCCTGCCACCGCGCGCCCCGACCGCTGAGCGGTCGGCGGTGATGGGGCCGCAGAGCGGTCGAGCCGATGAGCATGGCGCGGAGCTGTCGATGCGGCGCTCGGCCGCAGACCGCTCCGACGTGATGAATGAAATGCAGCAGATGGTGCGATGAAACAATCCCGGATCCGAGCTCGCGGTAAGCTTCCAACGGCCCTCGTTTGTGCCGCGGTGCTTGCGTTCGTGGTCTTCACGGCGATAGCCTCGCCTGCCTGAAAGGGAGGCGGCATGATCCGGAAGCGACGGCGGTTCGAGCTCAGGAAGACGCTGTTCCTGCTTCCGAACCTGATCACGCTCTCATCGATATTCTGCGGCTTTGACTCGATCCGGCGCTCGGCGACAGCGCAGTCGGAGGACGATTTCTACCGCGCCGCGCTGCTGATCGTCTTCGCGATGTTCTTTGACACGCTCGACGGGCGCGTCGCGCGGATGACGAAGACCCAGAGCGCCTTCGGCCTGCAGATCGACTCGCTGGCCGACATCGTCTCGTTCGGCGTGGCGCCGTCGATGCTCGTGTACCAGTGGACGCTGCACCGCTTCGACCTCGCGGGGCTGCTCGTCTCGTTCTTCTTCACCGCGTGCGGCGCGGTCCGGCTGGCTCGCTTCAACGTCCTCTCGATGGGCGAGGCGGGCAAGCCCACGAAGCCGTCCAAGTACATCGTCGGCCTGCCGATCCCGGGCGCGGCGGGGATCCTTGTGTCGATCGTTGTCGCGAACCACGCCGCCGCCGGCGCGATCGGCGGCGAGCGCTACGCGTCGGCGATCCTCGCGACCACGACGATCCTGTCGCTGCTGATGGTCTCGACCATCCGGTTCCGCTCGTTCAAGGATCTCCGCCTCAACGTCCGGACGGTGCTCTTCGTCGCGTTCGCGGTCGGGTCGAGCGCGGTGATCTCGACGCAGCTCCAGCCGGCGTTCGTGCTCGTGTGGCTGCTCGGCTTCTACGTGCTGCTCGGGATCTTCGAGTCGCTCTGGCACCTGCCGGCGCGCCTCCGCGGCCTGCCGCGGGACTCGGCGCCTCCGCCCAGGGTGCCCCCGGCGGCCTGACGCCCGTCTTCTCCGGCCCGCCCGTCGCCGTCCCACCGCTCGGGCCTGTTTTTGAGTAGACTGGGCGCGATGAAGAACCGCGTGTTCTTTCCGCAGGCCGCGCTCGACGACTGGATCGCGAGCGACCGCGTCGATCTGAACAACGACGAGCTTCTGATCAAGACCGAGGGGCGCCGCTACAAGATCATCGAGGCGATCCGCGTGCTGCGCGAGGTGACCGGCTCGGCCGACATCCACGAGGTCCTCGGCAGGGTCAAGACGCGCGCCTTCCTCCGGGAGCTCGGCGCGGAGATCCTCGAGGGCTCCATGATCATCGGCGACAACGCCTACGACGTGATCCCGGGGTTCATCGGCGCGCCGGTGGGCACGTTCGCCGAGCACCGCAAGGCCGCGCCGGCGGCGACCGCGACCAACAGCAGCCTGACCACCGACGAGGAGCTCCTCGCCGCGTTCCTGACGAGCGACATGTAGCCGTGTCGCATCGCGCCGCGGCGGCGCCGCTGCTGGAGCAGCGCCGGCGGAAGCGACGCGCTGACAGCGGGAGCTCCGGGGCGCTCGGCCTGGCTCTTCTGTGCAGTCGGGCCCGTTCTTACGAGAGTACGCCTCCGCCTCTGCGGCCGGCGGGCCATCCCCGGTGAGGCAGGCTATAACGGGGGCCATGCCCGAGGTCCTCTCCGGGATCAGCTTTGTGCTCGCGCTGCTGTTCTACGGCGTCGCGAGCGCCCTCTTCTTCATCGACGTCGCCGGCAGCCGCTCGCGGCTCCCCTCCGCGACCGATCTCGCTGGGCTCGGCGCGGGGTCGCACCACCATGATCCCGCGGCGCGGCCGAGCGCCGCGGCCGCGCCTCCCTCGCGGCACGCGCCCCTGCTGCTCGGCCTCGGCGCCCTCGGGCACGCGACCTACGTCACGTTCGCCAGCTTCGTCGCGCGGGTCTGCCCGGTCCATTCCGTTCACTTCATGCTCTCGGTCGCGTCCCTCCTCGCGATCGCCGTCTACCTCGTCGCCCGCCGTCGCTTCCGCATCGACGCGCTCGGGCTGCTCATCGGGCCGCTCGGGCTCGCCTTCCTGCTCGGCACCTTCTTCCTCGGAAAGCCGCACCCGGAGCCGAAGCTCAGCCCGCTGTTCATCGCGGCCCACGTCATGGCGAACCTGCTCGGCATCGCCCTCTTCCTGCTCGCCGGCGCCTCCGCCGCGCTCTACCTCGTCCAGGAGAAGCGGCTCAAGAAGAAGCGGCACGTCGAGCGCATGGGCAGCCTCCCGCCGCTCGACACCCTCGACCGCGCCGTCCACCGCTTCCTGATCGCCGGCTTCCCCTTGCTGACGCTCGGCATCGTCACGGGCACGTACTGGGCGCACCAGCTCGAGATGGGCAACACCGAGGAGGTGATGCGCGCCATCTTCGGCTACGCCACCTGGCTCCTCATCGCGCTCGTGTTGCTCCTGCGCGCCGCCGCGGGCTGGCGCGGCCGGCGCGCGGCGTACGGCACCATCGCGGGGCTCGCCTGCGCCGCGGCGGTGCTCGTCATCTATCTCGTCCGCCCCGCCGCGGGGCTCGGAGGCTAGGGGCAGTTGATCTTCGTCGGGCTCTCCCACAAGACCGCGCCCATCGAGGTGCGCGAGCGGCTCGCGATCGGGCGGAGCCAGCTCCCTGAGGTGCTCGCGCGCCTCACCGCCCACCCCGCCATCGCGGAGGCGCTCGTGCTGTCCACGTGCAACCGCGTCGAGGTCTACGCCTCACCGCGTCGGCCGGCGTCGGGCCTCCCCCGCGTCGGGGGCGCGCCGATGTCGCCGCCGTCGCTCGATGACGAGCTCTCGCTCGACAACGAGGCGCTCCGCGCCGCCGTCTCGGTCCTCGTCGGCGTCGGCGGGGACGCCGTCCGCGGCCACCTCGCCGGCCGGGTCGGCAGCGATGCCGTCGTCCACCTCTTCCGCGTCGCCGCCTCGCTCGACTCGATGGTCGTCGGCGAGCCGCAGATCCTCGGCCAGATGAAGGAGGCCATCGAGATCGCCCGCGGCGCGAAGACCCTCGGCGCCCGGCTCGGCCGCGCCGCCCACCGCGCGATCAAGGTCGGCAAGCGCGTGCGCACCGAGACGGCGATCGGCGCCGGCCAGGTCTCGGTCTCCAGCGTCGCCATCGATCTCGCCCGCCAGATCTTCACGGATCTCGCCGGCCGCACGGCGCTCCTCATCGGCGCCGGCGAGATGGCCGAGGCCGCCTCGAAGCTCCTCGTCCGCGCCGGCGCCCGCCTCGTCGTCGTCAACCGGAGCCCGGAGCGCGCCGCCGCGCTCGCCCGCGAGGTCGGCGGCGAGCCCCGCCCCTGGGCCGAGCTCGAGCGCGCCGTTGTCGACGCCGACATCGTCGTCTCGTCGACCTCGAGCCCGAGCTACGTGGTCACGCTCGATCTCGTCCGCCGGGCCCGCAAGGCCAGGAGGGGCAGGAGCCTCTTCCTCATCGACATCGCGGTCCCGCGCGACATCGACCCGGCCGTCAACAAGCTCGACAACGTCTATCTGTACGACGTCGACGACCTCTCGCAGATCGTGGCGCAGTCCGTCGAGGGGCGCGCCGCCGAGGCGGCGCGGGCCGAGGCGATCGTCGTGGACGAGGCGCAGGCGTTCGAGGCGTGGACGCTCGAGCGCGCCCTGACGCCCACGATCGTCGGCCTGCGGTCCCGCACGCGCTCGATCCTCGCCGCCGAGGTCGAGCGCAGCCTCTCCGGCAAGCTCCGGCACCTCGGCCCGGCCGAGCGCCAGGCGCTCGCGCTCATGATCGACGCCGCCACGAACAAGCTGCTCCACGTGCCCACCACCCGCCTCCGCGCGATGGCCGGCGATCCCCGCGTCGCCGAGCACGTCGACTCGCTCCGGGAGCTGTTCGACATCGACGACGCCCTGATCGACAGCGGCGTCACCCGGGCGCTCGCCGAGGGGGAGCTGCGCGACGCCGCGGACGATCGGCGCACGCCGGTGTCCGCCCGCGGGGCGGAGCCGCCCGCCTCCGGCGACCGCAGCGGCGACCCCGCGCTCCGGCAGGCCGGGCCGCGCCCCCACGCCGCGGAGGACAACGGCCACTATGCCCGGCCGTCGGGCGCGCGTCCCCAGCCCGCCGAGGCCAGCGTCCTGGCCGTCGCGAATCCATCGGCGGCCGTGAGCGCGGCTGGGTTAAAAGGAGCGTGACCTACATGGAGCTCACCCTCGCCACGCGCCGATCGGCGCTCGCCCTCGCCCAGTCCCGCGCCTTCGCACGCTCTCTCGAGGCGGCGGTGCCCGGCCTCACCCTCCGCGAGCTCGAGGTGGTGACCTCGGGCGACAGGACCCAGGATCGATCGCTCCAGGACATCGGCGGCAAGGGGCTGTTCATCAAGGAGCTCGAGGAGGCGCTGCTGGATCGGCGCGCCGACTTCGCGGTCCACTCGATCAAGGACGTCCCCGCCGAGATCGCCCGGGCGCTGTGCCTCGCGTGCATCCCCGCGCGGGAGGATCCGCGCGACGTGCTCGTCACCCGGAGCGGCGCCCCGCTCGCGGAGCTGCCGGCGGGGGCCCGGGTGGGCACGTCGAGCCTCCGCCGCGCTGTCGCGCTGCGCGAGGCGCGCCCGGACCTCCAGATCGAGCCGGTCCGCGGCAACGTCGACACCCGGCTCCGCAAGGTGGTCGACGGCGCTTTCGACGCCATCGTGCTGGCGCTCGCCGGCCTGAAGCGGCTCGGCCTCGCGGACCGCGCCACGGAGGTGCTGTCGCCCGAGGTGTCGCTGCCGGCGATCGGCCAGGGCGCGCTCGGCATCGAGTGCCGCACGGACGACAGCGCCGTGCGCGACGTCCTGGCGGCGCTCGCGGACCGCGAGACAACGACCTGCGTCACGGCGGAGCGCGCCGTGATGGCCGCCGTGGAAGGCAGCTGCCGGACCCCGGTGGCCGCCTACGCGGTGCGAGACGGCGACGCGCTCTGGCTGCGCGCGTTCCTCGCCGACCCCGACGGCTCCCGGCTGCGGCGGGCAGAGCGTCGCGTCGCGTGGCCCGGCGACCTGCGCGAGGCAGCGCGCCTCGGCGAGGACCTCGGGGCGGAGCTCAAGCAGGGCTGAGGCGCCCAGCCGAGCTCCGGAGCCCCGACCTCCGGAGCGCCCGGCGCTTTCCACGCCCGCGCGTCCGTGCGAGACGAGGGCCCGCCGGCGGTCTACCGCCGCCCAGCGCTCCATGCCGGGCTACGTCGCCCTCGTCCTCCACGCCCACCTGCCGTACGTGCGGCACCCCGAGCACGCCCGTTCGCTCGAGGAGCGCTGGCTCTTCGAGGCGCTCTGGGAGTGCTACCTCCCCTTGCTCGGCGTCCTCGATCGCCTCGCCGCCGATCGCGTCCTCGCCCCGCTGACCGTCTCCGTCTCGCCGTCGCTCCTCGCGATGCTGCGCGACGAGCTGCTCCTGCGCCGGTTCGAGGATCACCTCCGCCGGCTCACCGCGCTCGCCGCCCGGGTCGAGGCCCGCTTCGCCGGGAGCGGCTTCGCGCCCGCCGCCGCGTTCTACAGCGCGCGGCTCGCCGACGCGGCGAGCGCCTGGGCCGCGCTGGGCGGCGACGTCCCCGGCGCCCTGGTCCGCCACGCCCGTGCCGGCCGCATCGAGCTCCTCACCACGGCCGCGACGCACGCCTACCTGCCCGGCCTGCTCCCCACGCCGGCGTCGATCCGGGCGCAGCTCCGGCTCGGCCGCCGCGCGTTCGCGGCCCTCACCGGCGCGCCCGAGCCCCGCGGCTTCTGGCTGCCCGAGTGCGCCTACGCGCCGCCCATCGACGCCGAGCTCGCCGCGGCCGGCGTCCGCTTCACCGTGCTCGACGCCCACGCCCTGACGCTCGCCGCGCCGCCCGCGTCCGCCGGCGCCGCCGTCCCCGTCCTCTCGCCGTCGGGCGTCGCGTGCTTCGGGCGCGACCGCGACAGCGCCCGCGAGGTCTGGTCGCGCGACGCCGGCTACCCGGGCCACCCTGCCTACCGCGAGTTCTACCGCGACGTCGGGCTCGACCTGCCCGAGCGCGAGCTCGAAGGCGAGATCGGCCCCGACGGCGTCCGGCTCATGACCGGCCTCAAGCTCCACCGCGTGACAGGGCCCGGCGCCGACAAGGCGCCCTACGACCCGGCCCGCGCGTCCGCGCAGGCGCGCGCGCACGCCGCGGAGTTCGTGGCCCGCCGCGAGGCCGCGCTCTCGTCGATCCGCGGCGCCGCCGCCCCGCCCATCCTGGTCGCCCCCTACGACGCCGAGCTCTTCGGTCACTGGTGGCTGGAGGGCCCCGAGTTCCTCGAGCACGCCCTGCGCGGCCTCGCGGCCTCGGCGCGCGCCGTCCCGATCGCGCTCGGCGCCTACCTCGAGCGCCACCCGCCCGCGGAGGTCGTCGAGCCTGCCGCCTCGACGTGGGGCGAGGGCGGGTTCGGCGCGTTCTGGACCGGCCCGAGCGCGGCGCGCCTGTGGCGTCACGCCCACCACGCCGAGCGCGCGGTGCTGGACGCGCTCTCGCGTCGCCGCGACGCGGGAGGCCTGCCCGGCCGCGCGCTGGATCAGGCGATCCGCGAGCTCCTCCTCCTTCAGTCGAGCGACTGGGCGTTCATGATGTCCGCGGGCGAGATGGTCTCTTATGCAGGAGCGCGCGCCCGCGCCCACGCGGCCCGAGCACGCCGGCTCGCGGGCCTCGCCCTGCAGCCCTCGGCCGCGGCCGCCGATCTCGCCTGGCTCGACGCCGTCAGCGCGCTCGACCCTTTCCTCGCCGAGCTCACGGGCCCGGCGCTCCGCGACGCCTTCGATCCGTGGCGCTGAGTCGCTCTCCCTCACCCCCACCTCATCCCTGCTCCCACGCGCACAGAGCCTCTCCCCGGGACATGTCATTCCACCCTAATTGAATTATTCTGTGGCGGTATTCTCGCCGTGGCGGCTGACCACCGGCTCCATGCCGCAGCGATCGTCGGATCCGTGGCGGGCGCGAGCGGCTCGTCCGCCCGCCCCCCGGCGCCTCTGGGCCCGTGTTTCAGCGTTTCCGGCGCGTTTTTCGGGAACATGACCGGCCATTCACTTTCCCGTTCCATTGCCGCTCGCGGGGCGAAGCAACCTCGAGGACGCCGCGCAGCACGTTTTCCTCGGGCGGGGCAGCACGAAGTGCGAGGCGGACGTAGACATGGCCCGGAGCACCCCCTTGATGACCGGCCGGTCAGCACCCTACTGTGGTGCCCGCCAGCTTTGCTCCTGGACCGCACCGGCAGGCGCTGGCAAGAACCGGGCGAACTCCCCATGACACATCCTTCTTGCGGACCCGAGCGCCCTATCGCTCGACGGGTTTTCGGCGCTCGTAGCGTCGCCTCGAATCACTCCCGCGCCGCCCTCGTCGCGGCGCTGCTCGCGGCCCTCGCGGTGCCCACGCTGACCGCTTGCCGCAACTCGGACGCGGGCACTCAGCCGGCGCGCGACACCGCGGCGCCCCGCGAGAAGCCCGCCGTGCGCTTCGGGAAGGTCACCGCGCGCCCGCTCGCGAAGACGCTCGACGTCAGCGGCACGCTCGTCGCCGACGAGACGAGCGAGGTGGCCACGCAGGTGGCCGGCCTGGTCCTGAGCGTCGCGGTCGACGTGGGCTCCCGGGTCAAGAAGGGCGACCCGCTCGTCGTGCTCGACGCGCGCAACGCCGCGCTCCAGTCGCAGGCGGCCTCCGCCGCCGTCGCGCAGGCCCGCGCCAAGCTCGCGCTGCAGGAAGGGGCGTCGCCGAAGGGGATCGATCCCGACCAGGTGCCCGAGGTCCGCGCCGCGAAGCAGAGCATGGAGCTCGCGAAGTCCGAGGCGGAGCGCGTGAAGCAGCTCTACGACCAGGGCGCCGTCGCGCAGTCGACCTGGGACGCGGCGCGCACGCAGGCGCAGAACGCGGCCGCGCAGTACGACGCCGCGGTCAACGGCATCCGCGCGACGGTCGCGGCGCTCACGTCCGCGCAGGCGCAGGCGGGGCTCGCCTCGAAGTCGGTCGCCGACACGACGGTCCGGGCGCCGTTCGACGGCGCCGTCGCCGAGAAGCGGATCAGCGTCGGCGAGTTCGCGGGCCCGGGCCGCGTCGTCGCGGTCGTGGTCCGCGACAACCCGCTGCGGCTCCGCATCGACGTGCCCGAGTCGGACATCGCGCAGATCGAGGTGGGCAAGGCGGTCAGCGTCTCCGTCGCCGCCTTCCCGGGCCGCCTGTTCCCGGGCGTCGTGAAGCGGATCGGCGCGAGCCTCAAGGAGTCGTCGCGCACGCTCCCCGTCGAGGCCGAGTTCGACAACAGCGAGGGGAAGCTCCGCCCGGGGCTCTTCGCGCAAGGCCAGCTCGCGCTGACCGGCGAGTCAAGAACGGCGATCCTCGTGCCCGAGGCGGCGGTCGGCACCTCCGGGACGAGCGCGCGTGTGTTCGTGCGGGCGGGCGATCGCGTGACCGAGCGGCTGGTCAAGACGGGCCGCAAGATCGAGGGCCTCGTCGAGGTCATCGGCCCGCTCACCGAGGGCGAAGAGGTCGCGATCGACAAGGTGGACCAGCTCGCGGACGGCATCGAGGTCGCTGCGGCGCAGTGAGCCGAGCGCACCGGCGTCTCATTACTGAAGAAAGGTAGCGACCATGCAATGGCTCGCGGCAATCTGCATCCGTAGGCCGGTGTTCGCCTCGGTGATCGTCCTGCTCCTCACGGTGCTCGGGGCGTTCTCCTACTTCGGCCTCGGCGTGGACCGGTTCCCCAAGGTGGAGTTCCCGTTCATCGTCGTGACGACGATCCTCCCCGGCGCGGCGCCCGAGGAGGTGGAGACGGAGATCTCCGACAAGCTCGAGTCCGCGGTCAACACCATCAGCGGCATCGACGAGCTGCGCTCGGTCTCGGTCGAGGGCCTGAGCCAGGTCATGATCTCCTTCCAGCTCGAGAAGGACGTCGACGTGGCCGCGCAGGAGGTCCGGGACAAGGTCGAGGGCGTCCTCGCCGAGCTCCCGGAGGGCATCGAGCCGCCGGTCGTCGGCAAGCTGGACCCGGACGCCGCCCCGATCCTCACGCTCGCCATCTCGTCCCCCAAGGCGAACGTCCGCGAGGTGACCGAGTTCGCCGACAAGACGCTGCGGCGCGAGCTGGAGTCGCTCCCCGGGGTCGGCCAGGTGCTGGTCATCGGCGGCCGCAGCCGCCAGATCAACATCTGGATCGATCCGGAGAGGCTCGAGAAGTACTCGCTGACGGGCGGCGTCGTGGCGCAGGCGCTCGCGAGCCAGAACGTCGAGGTCCCGGCCGGCCGCATCGAGCAAGGGGGCAGGTCGCTCACGCTGCGGACGCGCGGCCGCGTGCAGTCGGTCGAGCAGATGGCGGACATCGTGCTCGCGAACCGCGACGGCTACTCCGTCCGGCTCGGCGACGTCGCGGAGGTCCAGGACGGCATGGCAGAGCAGGAGTCGGCCGGCTTCCGCGGCCTCGACCCGGCCGTGCTCCTCAGCGTCCGCAAGCAGAGCGGGACGAACACCGTCGAGGTCATCGACGGGCTCAAGGCGCGCATCCGCGAGGTCGAGAAGCGCCTCCCCGCGGGCTACCAGATCGTCATCGCGCGCGATCAGTCGGAGTTCATCAAGAACTCCGTCAACGCCGTGAAGGAGCACCTCGTGCTCGGCGCGCTGCTCGCCGCGATCATCGTCGCGCTGTTCCTCGCGAACGCCCGCAGCACGATGATCTCCGCGATCGCCATCCCGACGAGCATCATCTCCACGTTCGCGCTGATGAAGGTGGCGGGCTTCACGCTCAACGGGATCACGCTCCTCGCGCTGACCCTGGCGGTCGGCATCGTGATCGACGACGCGATCGTCGTCCTCGAGAACTGCTACCGCTGGATCGAGGAGAAGGGCTTGAACCCGTGGGAGGCGGCGCTCCAGGGCACGCGGGAGATCGGCCCCGCGGTGCTCGCGACGACGCTCTCGCTGATCGCTGTGTTCGTCCCCGTCGCGTTCATGAGCGGCATCGTCGGCCGCTTCCTGAACTCGTTCGGCCTCACGATGGCGTTCTCGATCCTGGTGTCGCTGATCGTGAGCTTCACCCTGACGCCGATGCTGTCGGCGCGGTGGCTGAAGAAGCCGGAGAAGCACGCCGGCCACAGCTCCAAGGAGTCGCGCTTCTACGGGCCCATCGAGCGCGGCTACATGGCGCTCCTCCGCTGGTCGATGGCGCACCGCTGGGTGATCGTGCTCGCCTCGCTCCTGGCGCTCTTCTCGATCCCGGTGCTGGGCGGCCTCGCGAAGTTCAACTTCCTCCCGACCGAGGACGAGTCGCAGTTCCAGGTCAGCATCCGCGCCCCCGAGGGCGTGAGCCTCGACGGGACGCGCGTCCTCGCCACGCGGCTCGCGTCGGACCTGGAGAAGATCCCGGGCGTGCTCTACACGCTGACGACGATTGGCGACGACCCGCAGAAGACGCCGAACCTCGCCAACATCTACGTGAAGCTCAAGCCCGCGAGCGAGCGCGACCTGTCCCAGCAGGACCTCATCGACCGCGCCCGGCGCGAGCTCAAGCCGAAGTTCGACGCGGAGAAGCTCCGGGCGAACATCGGCCCCGTGCCCGCGTTCTCCGGCGGCCAGAGCGCACAGATCGCCTACCAGGTGCAGGGCCCCGACCTCCAGCGGATCGGCCAGTACTCCGACGCGTTGCTGGAGAAGCTCAAGGCGATGCCGGGCGTCGTCGACCCGGACACGTCGCTGCTCGTCGGCAAGCCGGAGATCCGGGTGATCATCGACCGCAAGAAGGCCGCCGATCTCGGCGTGCAGGTCGGCGACGTGGCCAGCACCCTGCGCCTGCTCGTGGGCGGGTACAAGGTGTCGACCTACAACGAGGGCGGCGAGCAGTACGAGGTGCGCGCGCGCGCGCTGCCGAGCTTCCGCTCGGACAAGGAGGGCCTCGCGAAGATCACGGTGCCCTCGGCCAAGCTCGGCGCCGTCACGCTCGACAACGTGGTGACGTTCGCGGAGGGGACCGGCCCGTCGCGCATCGAGCGCTACAACCGCCAGCGGCAGGTCATGCTCACGGCCAACCTGGAGGCGGGCTACTCGCAGCAGACCGTCGTCCAGGAGCTCGACAAGGCCGTGTCGCAGATGAACCTCGCGTCCGGCTACTCCGCCGGTCCGGTCGGCGCGTCGAAGGAGCTCGTCAAGATGATGAGGAGCTTCCTTGTCGCCCTCCTCCTGTCGCTCGTCTTCATGTACCTGGTGCTCGCCGCGCAGTTCGAGTCGTGGCTGCACCCGATCACGATCCTCCTGTCGCTGCCGCTCACGGTGCCGTTCGCGTTCATCGCGGTCATCATCTTCCGGCAGTCGCTCAACATCTTCTCGCTGCTCGGCATCGTCGTGCTGTTCGGCGTCGTGAAGAAGAACTCGATCCTCCAGATCGACCACACCATCAAGCTGCGCGAGCACGGCCTGCCGCGGGCGCAGGCCATCCTGGAGGCGAACCGCGACAGGCTCCGGCCGATCCTCATGACCACGCTCGCGTTCGTGGCCGGCATGATCCCGCTGGTCGCCTCGAGCGGCGCCGGCTCGGGGACGAACCGCGCGACCGGGTTCGTGATCATCGGCGGGCAGACGCTGGCGCTCCTCCTGACGCTGCTCGCGACCCCGGTCGCCTACTCGCTCTTCGACGATGCCTCGTCGTGGCTGAAGCGGGTCCTGCCCTTCATGCGGGGCAGCGACGACCAGGGGGACCCGCGCGGGGCGGGCGGCGCTGCGCCGCCCGGCGGGGGGCCCGTCGCAGCGGAGCCTCACGGCGCCGCGGCGCGCGTCGCTGTCGCGCACGAGGGCGGCCGGCCGGCGCAGGCCCACCTCGACTGACCGCACCGGCCGGCTTCGCTCCGGGGCCGCGGCGCGCCGCGCCAGGCTCCCGGAGCGACAGCGGCGCGGCGACGCTCACCCGGGGTCGCCGTGCACCTTGCGCAGGATCACATCCAGCAGACCGTCGAACGCGTCGCGCATCGCCCAGGCCTGCGCGGCGTTGTCGTCGAGCACGGCGGCCTTGCGGCGGCCCTCGGCGAGCGCCTGCTTCGGGCCCCTGCACGCGCGGCCGATCCGGCGCTCCATGTCGAGCGCGGCTCCCTCGTAGATGTGATAGCAGGACGCGAAATCTCCCTCGTTGTAGAGCGGCGAGCCGACCTGGATCGCGCCGTCCATCGTCCGCGCCAGCACGAGGAGATCGCCCTCCGTACAGCCGCGGAGCACCGAGAGCGCGTGGTGGGGGACCGACCGCTTGACGGCCGGGAGCGCGCGCTCCTCCTCGGCCGTCTCGGCCGCGAACGTCGACAGCGGGACGGGATCGGGGCGCACGAGCAGCTTCTTGAGGTAGTCCGCGGGCACGCCGAAGTTGAGGTTCTGCCCCTGCGTCGCGACCGCGGCGGCGACGCCGATCACCTCGCCGCGCTCGTTGAACAGCGGCCCGCCCGACGAGCCTGGCGCGATCGGCGCGGAGATCTGCAGCAGCGTCAGCGCGGGGTCGACAACGCGGACCGCGCTCACGAGGCCGTTCGACACGGTGTCGGCGAGGCCGAGCGGATGGCCGATCGCGACGACCGGATCGCCAGGGCGGACCGCGAGGCTGTCGCCGAGGGGCAGCAGCGGGAGCTTCCGCGGCGCGTGGATCCGGACGATCGCGAGGTCGCGCTCCTCGTCGAACGCGAGCACCTCGAGCACCGGGTGCTCGCTCTCGTCCCAGAGGACGACCTTGAGATCCGGGATCCCGGCGATGACGTGGAAATTCGTCGCGATCCAGCCGTCCTCGCGGATGAGGAAGCCCGCCCCCAGCGAGCCGTCGCCGCGGATCGTGACGACCGCCGGCGTGGCGCGCGCCGCGATCTGGGCGGGCGTCATCACGGCGGCGGGCTGCGACGCGGAAGCCGCCGGCTGGCCGGATGAGCCCGCGCCGCAGCCGAGCGCCGCGAGCGCCGCCGCGGCGACGAGCCCGGAGAGCCGCGGCCAGCCGGGTCGTCGCGGGGGTCGGCCGCGGGAGGGAGGAGCGGCGCAGGGGCGCCGGTCGTCGTCATGGAGCTCGCCTGGCAGGCTGCGGTGATTCATGTCGCTCCCCGGGGCGCCGCTCAGGAGCGATCACCCACCACCAAGCGTAACGAAGACCCGTCGGATCGTCTCGCGCGCCCGGAGAAAATTGAGGCGTGACCGCATATGCTGTCGCGGTGAGCCAGAACCACGACGCGCGCGATCCGATCTTCGCCCTCAGCGACGAGTTCGTCGCAGCCTTTGCCGCCCAGTGCCCTGCCCATGCCACCCTGGCGGGCCTCCCGTGCGACGACGGCGCGTGGAACGACTGGAGCCCGAGCGGCGCGGCGTCCTGGGCCTCCACGGTCGCGTCCTTCCAGGGGCGGCTCCGGGCGCTGCCGCCTCCTCGCGGACCGGAGGCGCGGTGGGGCCGCCTCGCACGCCGTGTCATGGCCGAAACCATGGACGAGCGGCTCGACGATTTCCGCCACGACGAGCACCTGCGCGACCTCAACAACATCGAGTCGGCGTTCCAGCACCTCCGGATGGTCTTCGACCTCATGGACCTCCAGAGCGCCGCCGGCTGGGACGCCGTTGCGTCGCGCCTGGAAGGCCTGCCGCAGGCCTGCGACAGCTACCGTGCGTCGCTGGAGGAGGGGCGCCGGACGGGGAAGGTCGCCGCGCGTCGCCAGGTGCGCGCCGTCATCGAGCAGGCGCGCTACCAGGCGGGCGAGGCGTCGTTCTTCCTCACGCTGCCGGCCGCCTACGAGGCGTCCGGGCTCGCCACGGGCGCTGGCCGCGCGCGCCTCGCCGCCGGCGCCGAGCGGGCGCGCGCCGCGTTCGGCGCCTTCGCCGGCTACCTGGAGCAGACGTACCTGCCCAGCGCCCGCGTCGAGGACGCTGTGGGAGAGGAGCGCTACCTGCGCCACGCGCGCCGCTTCCTCGGCGCGAGCATCGACCCGATGGAGACCTACGCCTGGGGGTGGTCCGAGGTGCACGCGATCGAGGCCCGGATGACCCGCCTCGCCGCCGAGATCCTCCCGGGCGCGTCGCTGCCCGAGGTGATCCAGGTGCTCGAGACGGACCCGGGCCGGTGCGCGCCAGGGCCCGAGGAGTTCCTCCGCGTCATGTCCGAGCGCCAGCGCAAGGCGCTCGCCGAGCTCGACGGCGTCCATTTCGACATCCCCGCGCCCATCCGCCATATCGAGGTGAGGATGGCCCCGCCGGGCGGCGCGCTGGGCGCGTACTACGTACCCCCGAGCGACGGTTTCAAGCGGCCCGGCACCATCTGGTATGCCCCAGGCTCGAAGCGCGTGTTCCCGCTCTACGAGGAGATCACCACGGCGTACCACGAGGGCTTTCCCGGCCATCACCTGCAGTGCGGGCTCCAGGTGTACCTCGATGATCGGCTGAGCCGGCTCCACCGCTTCCTGGTGGTGAACTCCGGTCACGCCGAGGGGTGGGCGCTCTACGCCGAGCAGCTGATGTACGAGCTCGGCTATTTCGAGCGCCCCGATTACGTGCTCGGGATGCTCGCGGGCAAGCTCGCGCGCGCCTACCGCGTCGTCCTCGACATCGGCATGCACCTCGGTCTGCCGATCCCCGAGCGCGCCCCGCTCCACGCCGGGGAGCCGTGGCGCTACGAGGCCGCCGTCGAGTACCTGCACCGCCGGGCGTTCCTCACGCCGGAGCACGCGCACAGCGAGGCGACGCGCTACCTCGGCTGGCCTGGGCAGGCGATCTGCTACAAGGTCGGCGAGCGGGTCGTCCTGGAGCTGCGCGAGGAGCTTCGGCGCCGGCAGGGCGAGGCCTTCAATCTGAAGGCGTTTCACGCCAGGGTGATCGGCTCCGGATCGGTCGGGCTAGACCACCTGCGCGAGATCGTCCTCGGCGACGACGCGGACGACGCCGCGCCCTGAGCGGCGCTTCGCCCGGCTCCACGGCCGCGCCTTCGCTCCAGCGCGCCGGGGGGCCCTGGCCGGCCCTCGCGGCTCGACGCCGGGCCGCGCGCGTGCCAATCGAGGCGGGTGAGCTCTCCTCCAGCGAGCGCAGCGAGCGACGCCCCCGAGGCGCAGCCGAGCGGCTCGGACCTCTGCACCGCGTGCGGCCTGTGCTGCACGGGGCTGCTCTTCGACATCGCGCCGCTCGAAGAGCACGAGCTTCCGCTCGCCGAGAAGCTGCGCCTGCCGCTCGCCTGCAACCAGTACCACGACGCCTTCAGGCTGCCGTGCCCCTGCCATCTCGACCGCAAGTGCACCGTCTACGAGGCGCGCTTCTCGGTGTGCAGCAGCTATGAGTGCGGCCTGCTCCGGCGCTGCAAGGCGGGCGAGGTGCCGCTCGGCGAGGCGCTGTCCCGCGTCGAGCGCGTGGTCCGCCTCGCGGACGCCGTGCGCCGGCGCGTGCCCACGCTGGAGCCTCCCCGCCCGCTCTGGGACGAGGCCCGCGAGCACCTCCGCCGGCGTGACGCCGAGGACGCGTCGCCGGCATGGCGGAGCGAGCGCGCCTCGCTCGTCGCCGCGCTCGACGAGCTCAGGGGCGCGTGCAGGGAAGGGCTCGACCCTTAGATTCGCGGGGCCCCGGGGAGGCCGCCGCAAGGAGGCGGGAGATCGGGAGCGGTGTTTCCTGTCTCGTCGCGATGGGATCGATCCACAGATCGCATCACCGCCCTTCGCGGAGATCTCCCATCGTCCTTCTCCCGTACAACCCGGCAGATCCCGCAGGACAAGGCGGTGCACGGAGACTCCTGTGCTTCGTCCGGGGCAAGCGTGATCCGTCCTCGAACTGGCGCCTCGAGCCTCGCATCGACAGGCTCCTCCCGGCCTCCCGGCGTCTTGCTCCGCGCCGTATAGTTGGCTGATGGAACCGAAGATCCGCCGGATGACCAACAAGTATTCTGCCGTGGCCGCAGTGACGAGCTTCATCACGCAGCCGATCCCCGGCGCAGATGAGTTGATCGTGGTTCCCATTCATTACCACTTTGCCGTGTCGCTGACGCGAACCCGGGGCGTGCCGCTCCTCGCCGCCCCGTGGCTCCAGGTCAGCAAGATCATCTGGGGCGGAGCGGCCGTGCGGCTCTTCGCCAACTTCACGCTCGGCCTCGTCCCCGTCGCCGGTCTCTTCTCCAATGCGATCACGGCCGTCGCCCTGACCGAGCTCCTGGCCCGCTACCTCGACGGCGCGCTGAGCGCCCCTGCGTCGCCGCCCGCGGTCTCCGTGAAGACCATCAGGGACGCCGTCGAGGGACCGCTCCGGGCGTGGAGAGCGCCGCGGGTCTGGTCCGGGATCCGTCGCGCTTTCCGGAGAACAGCCCCTGTGTCAGCTCCTGCGGGGTGAGGGGCCCTGTCCCGCTGCCGGGCAGCGCGGAGCTCGCGCCGCCTCGCCACCTCCAGCGGTGACGCGACCCGGGCCCAGGGAACCGGCGGCGCCGGGTCACGCGCACCACACCGCTGCGCGCGGGGAGCGCTCGACGCCGGCCGGCCACGTCGCGCGCCGCGTCCGCAGGGCGCCGCCGGCGCCCCGGCGGGGCCGCCGCCGTCCCCGTGAGCGCGCGGCTGTCTCTCCTGGCGATCGCCGCCCGGATCGAATAGATCCCCGGCCATGCTCTCCGAGACCCGCGAGAAAGTCCTGGACATCAAACGGCGCTTTGAGGCGCTAAGGGGGCATCTTTGACGTCCCTAAGCTCGAACGGATGCTTCAGGACCTGACCCAGACGACGCTGTCGTCGGGGTTCTGGAACGATCAGGAAAAAGCCCAAGTCGTCCTCCGCAAGCGCGCCCAGGTCGAGGCGAAGCTCGAGATGGCGCAGAAGCTCGGTCGCGAGATCGAGGATCTCGCGGAGTACCTCGAGCTCGGCGCCGCCGAGGGCGACGAGGGCGTCATCGCCGACGCCGACGCGCAGGCCGAGGCGATCGCCGCGCGCCTGCGCAAGGCCGAGCTCGATCGCATGCTGGCCGGCCCCGCCGACCGCGGCAACGCCATCGTCAGCATCCACCCGGGCGCCGGCGGCACCGACGCGAAGGACTGGGCGTCCATGCTCCTCCGCATGTACCTGCGCTTCTGCGAGCGCCGGGGCTACAAGACGGAGATCATCGACTACCAGGACGGCGACGAGGCCGGCATCGACGCCGTCACCTTCACGGTGAGCGGCGACGCCGCCTACGGCTATCTCCGGTCCGAGGCCGGCGTCCACCGCCTCGTCCGGATGAGCCCGTTCAACGCCGATCACACGCGTCAGACCGCGTTCGCCGCCGTCGAGGTCACCCCGGACAGCGACGACGAGATCAACATCCAGGTGAACGAGAAGGACATCGAGATCACGACGATGCGCGCCGGCGGCAAGGGCGGGCAGAACGTGAACAAGGTCGAGACAGCCGTTCGCCTGCGGCACATCCCGACCGGCCTCAACATCGTGTGCCGCGCCGAGCGCAGCCAGCACCAGAACCGCGCGATGGCGATGAAGGTCCTCAAGGCGAAGCTCTACGAGATGGAGCTCCAGAAGCGGGAGGCCGAGGTCCAGGCCTACAACGCCGCGAAGAGCGCCATCAACTTCGGCAGCCAGATCAGGAACTACGTCCTCGCGCCCTACCGGCTCGTCAAGGACGTCCGCACCTCCACCGACGCCACCGACGTGGACGCCGTCCTCGACGGCGATCTCGATCGCTTCATCGAGGCCTACCTGCTCGCCGCGGCGGGCGGCTCGCTCCGGAAGGGCGGCGCCGTCGCGGAGGACGACGCTCCGTGAGCCAGCAAAAAGACAAGCCGAACGACAGGAAGACCGAGCGCCTCATGAAGGAGGCCGCCGAGGCCGCGCGCGCCGAGGAGACGCTGATCGCCACCCGCAAGGCGAAGGCGGCGCGCCTCCGCGCCCGCGGCGAGAACCCGTTCGCCAACGACGTCACCGCGGGCGAGCCGCTCACCGAGCTCGCGGCCGTCCGCGCCCGCTTCGACGGCGCGCGGGCCGCGGCCGAGCCCAGGCCCGAGGGCGGGGCGCCGGAGCGGCCCGCCGCGCCGACGGCGGATCGCTACGATCCGGCGCGCGTCGAGCCGCTCCCGTTCCGCGTCGCGGGCCGGGTCCTCTTCGTGCGCTCGTTCGGCGGCGTCACCTTCGTCCGGCTGCGCGACCGCACCGGCGAGCTCCAGCTCTACTGCGAGCAGGGGAGCCTCGCCGACTTCGAGCGGCTCGAGGACGTCGATCTCGGCGATTTCGTCGAGGCCCACGGCGTCGCGATGGCGACGCAGAAGGGCGAGCTCTCGATCCGGGCCGAGCGCCTCCGGCTGCTCACGAAGGCCTACCGCCCGCTGCCGACGAAGACGAGCTTCAAGGACGTCGAGTCGCGCTACCGCATGCGGTACGTCGATCTCGTGGCCAACCCGCACGTCGCGGGGATCTTCCGCGCCCGCACGGCGATCGTCGCCGCGCTCCGCGAGTTCCTCGACGCGCGCGGCTTCCTCGAGGTCGAGACGCCGACGATGCACACGCTCGTCGGCGGCGCGACAGCGAAGCCGTTCAAGACCCACCACAACGCGCTCGACCTCGAGCTCTTCATGCGCATCGCGCCCGAGCTCTTCCTGAAGCGGCTCGTGGTCGGCGGCTTCGAGCGCGTGTACGAGATCGCGCGCTGCTACCGGAACGAGGGGCTGTCGACGCGGCACAACCCCGAGTTCACGATGATCGAGTACTACCAGGCGTACGCGACGTACGAGACCCTGATGGACGCGACCGAGGCGATGCTCCGCCACGTCGACGCCCGCCTCGCCGAGCGGCTCCCGGCCGAGCACGCGGCCTGGGCCGCGCAGCGCCCGTTCTCGCTCGATCGCTTCGCGCGCGTCCCCATGGCCGAGGGGATCGCCCTCGCCCTCGCGAAGTCGGGCCTCCCGGCGGACGTCCCGCAGCGCGTCGCCGCGGACGACGCGCCGATCAAGGAGTGGGCGAAGGCGGCGAAGGCCAGCGGGCGCGAGATCGACTGGGCGAACTTCCGCGCGGGCGCGAAGAAGTGCGAGTCGCCCGGCGAGCTCGTCTTCTGCGCCTACGAGTACGTGCTCGAGCCGTTCCTGACGCGGGACTACCGCACCGAGTCGGGCGACAGGAGCGTCCCCGTCTTCATCATCGACTATCCCTTCGAGGTCTCCCCGCTCGCCCGCAAGAAGGACAGCGACCCTGCGCTGGTCGATCGCTTCGAGCTCTTCATCGACGGGCGCGAGCTCTGCAACGCCTTCAGCGAGCTCAACGATCCCGAGGACCAGGACGCGCGCTTCCGCGCGCAGGTCGCCAAGAAGTCGCGGGGCGAGGAGGAGACGATGGATTACGACGCCGACTACGTCCGCGCCCTGGAGCACGGCCTCCCGCCGACGGCGGGCTTCGGCATGGGGGTCGATCGCCTGACGATGCTCCTCACCGGCGCGACGTCGATCCGTGACGTCATCCTGTTCCCCCTCCTGAGGCCTGAAGCGAGTGCCGCTGATACCTAAGCCCGTCTACATCGCCTTCCTCGTCGCGGTGGCCGTGGTGAGCGTGCTGCTCGTCATCCGCGGCGTCCGCCGCATGAAGACGAGCCTGCCGCGCGCGCTGTTCTGGTGGTTCGGCGGCCTGCTCGGCGTCTCGTTCGGCGTCCTCTCGACGATGGCGGCCCGCCTCCCGGTGACCCGCGGCTCCACGCCCTTCGTCCTCCAGAACGAGCTCATCCGCTTCGGCGCGCTCGGCACCGGGGTCATCTTCCTGCTCATCTCGCTCGCGGCGCTGCTCCCGGTCATCCTCGACGCCATGGAGCGGCGGAGCTTCGTCTCCTACGTGGGCGCGCGCCACGTGCGCGCCACGAAGAGCGGCTTCCTCACGGTCATCTCGGTGCTCTCGATGGCCGGCGTGGCGGTGAGCTCGTGCGCGCTCTGCTCGGTGACGAGCATCATGGGCGGCTTCGGCGCCGATCTGAAGCGCAAGATCCTCGGGAACAACGCGCACATCGTCATCGACGCGACCCGCCCCGGCGGGTTCGGCGACTGGGAGGACACGCTCACGGGGGTCCGCGTCGCGCTCGCCTCGCGCGGCGGCGCCGCGACGCCCGTCGTCGCGGGCGAGGCCATGGGCTCCAGCGCCTCGAACACGGCCGGCTCGCTCGTGCGCGGGATCGATCCCGACTCGATCAGCCAGGTCATCGACCTCGTCAACAACATCGAGGTCGGCAAGTTCGAGTACCTGCGCGATCCCGAGAAGCTGACGAGCTTGCCCCCCGAGGAGGTCATCGGCCGCGGCCCCGGCGGGGAGCCGTACTTCAAGGGGCCTGATTTCCGCCAGCCGACGGACGTCGACCCGTCCGTGCGCGAGTACCTCAAGCAGCAGACCCGCGTGTACCCCGGCGTCATCATCGGCCGTGAGCTCGCGAAGTCGCTCCACGTGCTCGTCGGGGACGAGATCACGCTCCTCTCGCCCATGGGCGAGCTCGGCCCCACCGGCGTGATGCCGCGCTCCCGCAGGTTCCGCGTGGCGGCGATCTTCTACAGCGGCATGTACGAGTACGACGTCACGCACGCGTACGTGCTGATGGAGGAGGCGCAGAAGTTCTTCAGCCTCGAGGGCAAGATCACCCACATCGACATCCGAGTCCCGGATCCCGAGCGGGTGCAGGAGGTCCGCCCGGCCGTCGAGGCCGCGGTCGCCGCGAGCGCTGCGGCGGCGGACGAGGTGCCCGACGGCGGCAAGCCGCCCCCGGCGCTCCGCGTCCGCGACTGGATGGAGATGAACAGGAACCTCTTCAGCGCGCTCAAGCTGGAGAAGATCGCGACCTTCATCATCCTGTCCATCGCCATCGCCGTCGCGAGCTTCTGCATCGTCTGCACGCTGCTCCTCATGGTGACGGAGAAGGGCAAGGAGATCGCGATCCTGAAGGCGCTCGGGGCCTCCGACAACGCCGTGATGCGCGTGTTCATGCTCGAGGGCATCATCATCGGCGCCATCGGCACGGTCTTCGGCGTCGGCACCGCGCTCGCGTGCTGCACGGGCCTGTCCTGGTTCGGCGTCCGGCTCGACCCGGACGTCTATTACATCGACCGGCTGCCCGTGAACGTGAACGGCTCCGACTATGCGATGGTCGCTGTGGCGGCGCTGATCATCTGCACCATCGCCACCCTCTATCCTGCCCGCGCCGCCTCGAAGCTCTCTCCGGTCGACGGGCTTCGTTACGAGTAACCAATCCCATGTCCACTCCGCTCGTCGTCGTCGAAGATCTCCGCAAGACGTTCGTCCACATGGGGCGCGAGCTCCACGTGCTCTGCGGCATCGACATCGTCATCAACCAGGGCGAGGTCGTGGCGTTCGTGGGCCCCTCCGGCGCCGGCAAGAGCACGTTCCTCCACTGCATCGGCACGCTGGACCTCCCGACGAGCGGCCGCATCCGCCTGGGCAACGATGAGCTCACCGGCCTCTCGAGCTCGCGCCTCGCGGCGATCCGGAATCGGACGATCGGCTTCGTCTTCCAGTTCCACCACCTGCTCCCCGAGTTCAATGCGGTCGAGAACGTGATGATGCCGGGCCTCATCCAGGGGAAGACCCGCCGTGAGATGGAGCCGCTCGCGCGCTCGCTCCTCGCCGAGGTCGGGCTCGCCGAGCGCGCCACGCACCGCCCGGGCGAGCTATCCGGCGGCGAGCAGCAGCGCGTGGCCCTGGCGCGGGCGCTCGTCCTGTCGCCGAAGCTCCTCCTCGCCGACGAGCCGACCGGAAACCTCGACACGGCGACGAGCGACTCGATCCACCAGCTCTTCTTCGAGATGAACCGAAAGCACGGCACCACGATCGTGGTGGTGACGCACAACCTCAGCTTCGCCGAGTCGATGCCGCGCGTGGTGACCATGCGCGACGGCGCCATCGAGAGCGACCGCATCGGCAGCGACCGCGCCGCGGCCCTCGGCTACCGCGCCGGCTCAGCCGGATAGCCGCTCGCTCAGGAGCTCGGCCGCGCGCAGCGACATCGCCATGATGGTCATCTGCGGGTTCACGCCGAGCGACGAGGGGATCGCGCTCCCGTCGCACACGTAGAGCCCGGCGACGTCGTGCGCCTGGTGATCCAGCCCGAGGCACGAAGAGCGCGGATCCACCCCGATGCGGCACGTCCCGAGCGGGTGGAACGCGGCGATGTCGAGGTCACCCGCCTTGATCGGCTGCGCCCTCAGCCGCTCCAGGTCACCCGGGCCGTTCACCTCGTCGCAGCCGGCGACGAGCGGCAGGACCCGCCGTGCCCCCGCGGCCAGGAACACCTCGCAGAGCAGCTCGATCCCGCGCTGCATCCTCGCGACGTCCTCCTGGTTCATCGTGTAGAGCACGAGCGGCGTGCCCCCGATCCCGGGCCTCACCTCTCCGCGGCTCGTGTCCTTGATCATGAACCCGAACGTCGCGAGGTGCGGATACTGCTCCATCAGCTCCGTGTAGCGGTGCCCCGTCCACGGCACGGCGAGCGCGGCGACGTCGAACGGGAGCGAGCCTCCCTCGAACATCAGCCCTTCGTCGGCGAAGTGGTCGATCTGGTAGCCCTGCGGGATGCCCTGCCACTGGTCGATCCGCTCGTCGAAGAGCGCCATCACCTTCGAGGCCGGGTGGATCGACAGGTTCTTCCCGAGCATCCCGCTCGCGAGGCACGCGCCGCTCCGGCGCAGGAGCAGCGGCGTCATGAGCGCGCCCCCCGCCACGACGACGGCCTCCGCCCTGACAACGAGCCGCGGCCGCCGCCGTCCCGGCCCGGCTCTGCCCCCGCTGGTCTCGGCCCGCGTGTCGCCGCCGAGGACCGCCGTCGCGCCCCGCGCCCGCCCGGCCACGATGTCGATCGTCCTGACGCGCGCCGCCGTGATGAGCTGCGCGCCGCGCTTCAGCGCCTCGGGCACGTAGCTCACGTCGGTCGAGCGCTTCGCCCCGGTGGGGCAGCCGAAGCAGCAGATCCCCTGGCCGTCGCAGTCCGGCGCGTTCCGCTGGAGCGGCCCGTGCCGCAGGCCGAGCCGCTCCGCGCCGCGCCGGACGATCGGCCCGATCGCCCCGAGGTGCAGCGGGTCGGCCGGGGCGACCTGGAGCATGCGCTCGACGCGCTCGTAATACGGCGCGAGCCCATCGGACGAGAACTCCGCGGGCAGCCCCATCCCGCCTCGCCACGACGCGAAGGTGGTCTCCGGAGCCCGGTAGCACGTACCGGAGTTGATCACCGTGCTCCCGCCGACGGCCCGCCCGGCGAACACAGGGATGCTCACGTTCCCGACCGCCATGTCGAGCCCGTGATCGCGGTACATGTCCCGGTACGCGCGCGCGGGCCGTCCGGTGAAGCTCGCCCGCCGGTGGTAATCGCCCTCCTCGAGCATGAGCACCGCGTGCCCCCGCGACGCGAGCTCGTAGGCGGCGGCCGCGCCGCCGGCCCCTGTGCCGATCACGAGCACCTCGCACTCGAGCTCCAGGTCCTCCTCGACCTCGCGGCCGTTCGTCACCTGCGCCAGCCAGCGGGGCTCCTCGTTGCGCACCGTGGGCAGCTCGTACCGGCAGCCGACGTGCTGGAACATCTCGGGCTGGTCGTAGTGGAGGAACCGCAGCGGCGTGAGCACCGCGCGGAGCAGCGAGCGCAGGGCCCGCGCGCGGCTCTGCTCGAAGCCGCGGAGCACCTCCATCCGCTCCTCCAGCGGCAGCGCCGACAGCGGCCTGAGCCGCGTCGGCACCGGCGCGAGCTCCATGGCCCACAGCGCCGCGCGCAGCCCCTGCGCGAGGTGCGGCGGGATCGACCCGAGCCAGCCCGCGAGGCGTCTGGCGGTGGCCGCGCCCGCGCCCTCGAGGAAGCGGCCGGGCGGCATGGCCGCCTCGGCGAGCGCGGCGGCGATGCGCCTCTCCCGCTCCGAGAGCCCGGGCTCCGCGCCCGCGCCGCCCGCTGCCACCGACGCGCCCTCGGCGCCGCGCTCGTCCTGCTTCGCCGCCCCGGCCCGGAGCTCCCTTCGCTCCAGCGCGGGCCAGCGCCTGAAATCGAGGTCCAGTCCCAGGGCCATCGCCGTTCGAACCTCCTTCGAGACTTCTGTTAATTCTGTAGCAACAGAATCGTCACAAAGCAAGGCGGCCTGAGCCGCGGGCGCTGCGCGTTCCGGACGAAGCGCGCAGGCGCTCCCGGCCGTGATCACGGCATGGGCAGGACCCAGAGCGGCGCGAGGGGGTGCAGGTCGAGGTGCTGCCAGGCGTCCTCGGCGATCGCCAGGCCGCGCGCGCCCTCATCGCGGAAGCTCGCGGTGACCGCGCGGAAGTAGGGGGCGTCGGGGCGCTCGAGCGCGACGATGCCCTTCGGGTCCGACGGGCCCGGCGCGAACGGGCGTCCCGCCTTCGCCCGGCGCGTGTCGCTCACGAGCGAGATCTCGTCCATGCGGGCGGTGAAGTGCGGCCCGCCGTCGAACGGATCGACCCGGTGGGCGTAGCGGAAGCCGATGCGGCGCAGGAGCTTCTCGACCCCTCGGGTCTGCGCGCCCACCTTGCCGATCACGCGCTGCGCGTCGTCCGGCAGCAGCGACGCGTAGAGGGTCCCCTCCGGGAAGAGCCCTTTGATGAACTCCTTGTTCTTCTTCGAGAGGAGGTCGGCCTCGGCATAGCTCATGTCGGTGAACTTGCGCCCGAGCGCTTCCCAGAGGTGGCTTGTCCCGTCCGGCTCGAGCGGGGGCATCAGCTCAGCGAGGATCTCTTCCTGGAAGAGCTCCGGACGCGCGGCCATGTAGAGGAAGCGAACATAGGAGATCATCGTGCCGAGCCGCTCCGGCCCTTGCCGGTAGCCCGGCATGAGCACGAGTCCCCCGATCTCGGTGGGGCCGTTGTACGAGTAGCCGATGCGCAGCACGGTGTGATGGAAGTGCTTGTCGATCGTGGCCGAGTACTTCTCCTCGTCGAGCACGTCGAAGAAGATGTAAGGGATGCCGCGCCGGCCGAGCTGCGCGATGATCATCGACGTCCCGACGATCGTCCCCTTGCCGCCCTTCGTCAGGTCGACGAGCACGAAGACGTATTGGCGCAGGCGCGGGTCCGTGATCGCCCCGCTGAAGCTCTTGTGGCTCTCGGCGACGATCTCGTGGATTGCGTCACGGTTGTTCGGCAGGTTGACCGAGTTCAGGTGGCGCGCGACATCGAGGAGCTGCTCCTCGTCGCCGGTCACGGCTGCGCGAATTTCGAACGAGATCATCGGCATAAGCCTACGCGTGGCGCTCGCCGTTGGCCATTGCCGCCGGGGGCGGCGCGCGGGGCGTACAACAGAGGTCGCCTCGCGCTCGCCGGCCGCGGCGCTGGCTCGGACAGCGCGGCGCGGCCGCAGGCGGCGCGCGAATCAGCCGAGCTGAGCGCGCAGCGCCTCGTCCATGGTGTCGAGCGGCGGCTCCCGCCCCGTGTACAGCCGGAACTGCTCCGCCGCCTGGTGGAGGAGCATCCTCCCGCCGTGAACAGCGGTCGCGCCGCGCCGCCGCGCCGCCTCCACGAGCTCCGTGATCATCGGCTTGTACACGATGTCCATGACCAGCAGATCCTCCCGGAGCGCCTCCTCCGGGACAGGGCTCCGCGGGTCGACCTCGGCCATGCCGCGCGAGGTGGCGTTCACGAGGATGCCGTGCTCGGGCGAGGAGGCCGCGCCGTCGAGGGGCACCGCCGTCCCGCCGACCGCCGCGGCGAGCTGCCGCGCCTTCTCGAGGTCGCGGTTCGCGATCGTGACCGCCGCGCCGCGCTCCGCGAGCCCGAACGCGACAGCGCGCGCCGCGCCGCCGGCCCCGAGGAGCAGCACCCGCGCGCCCCCGAGCTGCGTCACCTCCTCGAGCGCCCGCACCGCGCCGATCCAGTCGGTGTTGTAGCCCCGGAGCCGCCCCTCGTCGTTGACGATCGTGTTCACCGCGCCGATCCGCGCGGCCACGGGGTCGATCTCGTCGAGGAGCGGAATTACCGCCTGCTTGTAGGGCATCGACACACCGAGGCCGCGGATTCCGAGCGCCCGCATCCCGCGCGTCGCGCCTTCAACATCGGTCACCGCAAAAGGGATATAGGTAAAATCGAGCCCGAGCGCGCGGTAGCCGGCGAGGTGCATCGCGGCCCCTGTCGATACCGGATGACGCGACATTGATCCGCAGAGTGTGATGCGGCCCAGAGCCTGGGAGAACGGTGCAGTCGATGAAGTACAGCGGTGCATGCGGCGAAGCTGGCCTGTCTCGAGCGCGGATGCTAGCCCCGCCGGCGATGAGCGAGCCCGGCTCCCCCCCGCCCGCGGCGGAGGTCGCGACAGCGTGCCTCCCGCCCGACAAGGCCGAACTGTTCATACCTCGATCCGATCGCGCGTTCGCGCGGCGCGCCTACCGGACTGTCGCGCCGCTCGCGCGCAGCCTCCTCAAGGTCGTCGCGGCGCTCGTGATCCTCACGATGGGCCGCTCGACGCTCGCGGACCAGTACCACGTGCCCACCGGCTCGATGTGGCCGACGATCGCGCCGGGCGACCGCATCCTCGTCGACAAGGTCGCCTACGGGCTCCGCGTCCCGCTCGTGGAGGGCTACCTGCTCGAGCGCAGCGGGCCCCGCGCCGGCGACGTCGTGCTCTTCGCGGATCCGCGCGGCGGCTCCACCCTCCTCGTCAAGCGGGTGATCGCGCTCGCCGGCCAGACGGTGATGCTCCGGGCAGGCGTGCTGTACGTCGACGGCGCGGCGCAGCCCGTCGAGCAGCTCGGGGACGGCACGCGGGTGGAGCACCTCGGTCGGGTCACGCACGCCGCGGGCGAGCCCGACTTCGCCGCGTTCGGCCCGGTCGTCGTGCCCGCGGACCACCTCTTCGTGATGGGCGACAACCGCGCCGCGTCGCTCGACAGCCGGGTGATGGGTGCGGTGCCGCGGGAGCTCGTCCGAGGCCGCGTGCTCCGGGTCGTCTACCACCACGACGCCGCGGGCTTCGATCTGTCCCGCGCCCTGCTGAGCGTCGACTGAGCGCCCGCCCTCGCTACGCCCCGCCGTTCGCCATCATCGCCCTGAGCTCGTCGCCGCTCAGCGTCTCGACCTCGTAGAGCCGCGCGGCGATGCGCTCGAGCGTCGCGCGGTGCCCGTGGATCATCGCCCGCGCCCGCGCCTCCGCGTCCGCGAGGATCCGCGCGACCTCCGCGTCGACCTCGCGCGCTGTCGCGTCGCTGCACTCCCGCGCCCCCGCGCCGGGCGGCGCGCCCCGCGCCTCGTCGAGGAACGACAGCGGCCGGCGCGGGTCCAGCGCCGAGAGCCCCACCCCGCGGCCCATCCCGAGCTCGCGCACCATGCGCCGCGCGAGATCCATCGCGTTCATGAGGTCGTCCTGCGCGCCGGTCGACAGATCCCCGACGGCCTCTTCCTCGGCGACGCGCCCCCCGAGCAGCACGACAAGCCGGTCGAGGATCTCCTGCCGGCTCCACAGGTAACGGTCCTCGCGCGGCTGCTGCATCGTGTACCCGAGCGCCCCCGGTCCGCGCGGCACAACGGACACCTTGCGCACAGGATCCTGCGTCGGCAGCAGCGTGGCCGTCAGCGCGTGCCCCACCTCGTGGTAGGCGACCACCCGCTTCTCGCGCGCGCCGAGCCGCCTCCCGCGCCGCTCGAGCCCCGCGATCCCGCGCTCGATCGCGGCCTCCATGTCGCTCTGCCCCACCGCGCTCGCCCTGCGCCGCGCCGCGAGCAGCGCCGCCTCGTTGACGATGTTCGCGAGATCGGCGCCGACGAGCCCGGCGGTCTGCGCGGCCATGGCGTCCAGATCCACGCCCGGATCGAGGACCACCTTGCTCCCGTGCACCGCGAGGATCTCCTTCCGCTCGGTGAGATCGGGCCTGTCGATGTGCACCCGGCGGTCGAACCGCCCCGCCCTGAGCAGCGCCGGATCGAGGATCTCGGCGCGGTTCGTCGCGGCGATCACGACGATGGCGGCGCGCGCGTCGAACCCGTCCATCTCGGTCAGGAGCTGGTTGAGCGTCTGCTCGCGCTCGTCGTTGCCGCCGACCGAGCCGCCCAGCCCCCTGGCCTTTCCGACAGCGTCGAGCTCGTCGATGAACACGATGCACGGCCCCCGCTCGCGCGCCTGGGCGAAGAGATCGCGGACGCGCGCGGCGCCGACGCCGACGAACATCTCCACGAACTCCGACCCGCACGCGCTGAAGAAGGGGACGCCCGCCTCTCCCGCGATCGCGCGCGCGAGCAGCGTCTTGCCCGTGCCGGGCGGCCCCACGAGGAGCACCCCCCTGGGCATCCGGCCGCCGAGCTTCTCGTAGCGCTCGGGCGCCTTGAGGAAGTCGACGATCTCGCCGAGCTCGGCCTTCGCCTCGGCGCTGCCGGCGACGTCGCGGAACGTCGCCGTCGACCCCCGCTCCTCGTGGAGCCGCGCCCTGTTCTTGCCGAACGTCGTCGCGGCGGTCGGGACGTTCCCTGCCGCGGTCGCCCGGCGCGAGGCGAGGTAGATCGCCGCGACCAGGCCGGCGATCGGCAGCATCAGCCAGAGGTGCGGCAAGAGCCCTCGCTCGTCCGCGACGCGGGTGTACGGGATGTGGCGCCTGTCGAGGCCGGCGAGCAGCTCCTTCTCGGTCTGCTCGATGCGCCCCGTGCGGTAGCTCCGCTGCGCGTGCGTGCTCGGGCCGGGCACCGTCCGCCCGATGTACACGTCGCCCAGGATCTCGACCTCGGCGAGCTCTCCGCTCTCTGCGAGCGCGCGAAAGCGCGCGTACGGAATGCGCCTGTCGGACGCGACAACCACCTGAAGCAGCAGCGCCGAGCCGAGCACCAGGACGAGAACAATCCAGAGTGACCGCATGCGCCCGCCTCCGCGCGGACAGGCGACCTCGCCGGCAAGCCGGCCCTGCCGCCGCCGTTCGCCCTGCACGGAGCCTGCCAAGGCGGTTCGTGCACCTCCGTGGCAACTCCGGAGCAACTCCGGATCAGGAGGAGCAGGCGGCGTTCGCTCGTCTTCACAGCTTCACAGCACGGCTTCACAGCGCCGAGCGCGCCCGGCGCGGCATGGACGCACGGCGCGAACCGATCAATTCTCGTCGCATGGGGAGAGCTCTTGTCTTGATGGCTGGTCCTGTATCGATGGTGCTGCTCGGGTGCGCGGGGGCTCCGCCGCCTCCGGCCGAGCAGCCCGAGCCCGCGCCGCAGGAGGAGCCCGCGCCGCCCGTGGAGCCCGCGCCGGCGGCCGCCCTGGGCGACGAGGCGCCGGGAGCGGATCCCGCCGCCGCGACGCCGGCGGCGCCGCGGCGCGACGACTCCGTGCCCGACGACTACGCGCTCATGCACGGCGACTGCGTGGAGCTCGGCAAGCAGCTCACGGTGCTCACGCGCACGGAGCAGGTCGCGGCGCTGAGCGCCAAGCTCACGCCGGAGCAGCGCGGCGAGACCGAGAAGAAGATCGACGTGGTCGCGGCCAAGCTGGGCGAGCAGTACTCGCAGATGTGCGAGCAGAACGTCGGCAAGCACGTGGATCCCAGGTCGCTCAAGTGCGCGTTCGACGCGCGGACGGTCAAGGCGTTCGAGGACTGCCTCAACGCCTCGCCGCCGGCCAGGTGAGGCCCCCGCGTCCGGCGCGCCGAGCGCGCGCCGGACGCGCGCAAGATGACGGCGCGCCCGGTGCAGATATAATGGCGGCCAGCATGGACGCCTCGCTCCTCGATGACCCCTGGATCGCCGCTCAGGTCGACGCCGCCGTGGCGCCTTACGTGGGCCGCCTGCCGGCGCACGAGGTCGCGTGGATGCGCGAGCAGCTCGCGGAGGTCCTGGTGCACGACGAGGAGGCGAGCCGCCTGCTGCGGCGCGCGCATCCGCGCGAGGTCGACGAGAGCGGCGAGCGGGCGTTCGGGGTGCTCGGCGCCGCGGAGCGCGCCAGGGCGACGAAGGCGGGATAGCGTGCGCGCTCCGGAAGACCGGCTGGTCGCCGAGGGGATCCACCTTCTCGCCCTGGTCGCGAAGCGCATCGCGCGCCGCCTGGGTCGCCGTATCCCGGTCGAGGACCTCGTCGCGCTCGGGCACCCGGCGCTGATCGACGTGGCGCGGACGTACGATCCGAGCCGGTCCACGTTCGAGGCGTACGCCAAGCGGAAGATCCGGTGGGCGATCTTCGACGGCATCCGGCGGGAGACGCGCTGGCGCTCCGCGGCCGCGCGAGCGAGCGCGCTCGCCGCGTCGGCGCGGTTCGCGGAGGGGCGCGGCCCGGACGCCGACGCCGACGCCGACGCGCCTGCCACGCAGGAGGCCTATGCCGCGCGGCTCAGCGGTCTCCTGGCCGGGCACGCCGCCGCGATGGCGCTCGGCCTGGCCTCGGCCCACGGCGACGTCGCCGCCGTCCCCGACGCCGCGGACAGCCCCGAGGAGTGCGCCTCGCGCGCCCAGCTCGCGCAGGTCGTGCGCGACGCCGTCAGCGAGCTCCCCGAGCGCGAGCGCGCCCTCGTGGAGCGCCACTACTTCGACGGCGAGCGCTTCGACCAGATCGCGCAGGATCTCGGGATCAGCAAGAGCTGGGCGAGCCGGCTGCACGGCCAGGCCATCGAGCGTCTCGGCGAGCGGCTCCGCGCGGCGCGCTGATCGCGCCGCGGGCGCGCCGCCCGAGCCGGCGTCCCACCCGCGATGGCGGCTAGCGCTGCCGGCTCTGGTACGAGCGGATGTACGGGGCCCGCTCCTCGTCGCTGACCGGCTCGTTGCTGATCACCCGGTGGTCGCGCGGCATGAAGTTCACGAGCCGGACCATCATGTGGTCCTTCGCGACGGTCATGTTCCCCTTGCGGCGGAGCTCCGCGGCTTCCTGGAAGGTCTGCACCTTGGGGTCGTAGGCGATCATGTGAAGATCACGTCCGAACGGCGGGGGCAGGTCTTCCACCTCGACGATCTTGTAGATGCGGATGCCTCCGCTCCTCTCGGCGGCCGCCACGACCGCGCCGACGACCAGATCCTTGCCCGTCGGATCCGAGGCTTCGGGAACAGGGGGCGCGCGGTCGCAGGCCGGCGCGAGCGTCAGGGTGCCGGCGCACACGGCGACGGCGAGCGCGATCGACCTCATGGGCGCTGAATAACATCGCTGCGACCTGGCGCAAGCGTCTCGCCGCGGCGGCGCGGATCTCCGCTCCGCAACGTCTCCCGCCGCCGCGCTGCCTCGTGGTAGACGGCGCCTCCGAGACAGCGGTCGGGAGCGATCCCTGGAGGAATGCGATCATGCGACTCGAGGACACGAAGTTCGTCGTCACAGGCGCCGCCCAGGGGCTGGGTCGCCACTATGCGCTGCGGCTCGCGGAGCTCGGGGGCCAGGTCGCCGCGGGCGACGTGAACGAGGAGGGGCTCGCGTCGCTGGTCGAGGCGGCCCAGGGGTTCCCCGGGAAGATCCACGCGCGCCCGTTCAACGTGGCGGTGGAGGCGGAGGTCGAGGCGTTCGTCCGCTTCGCGCACGAGGCGATGGGCGGCCTGAACGGCCTCGTGAACAACGCCGGCATCCTGCGGGACGGCCTGCTCGTCAAGAAGGACCGCCAGACGGGCGCGGTCGTCAAGCTGAGCGCCGCGCAGTGGCAGGCGGTCATCGATGTCAACCTGACGGGCGCCACGCTCATGGTCCGCGAGGTCGTCGCGAAGATGGTCGAGACCGAGCAGAAGGGCGTCATCGTCAACATCAGCTCCATCGCGCGCCACGGCAACCGCGGCCAGTCGAGCTACACAGCCGCGAAGAGCGCGCTCGCGGCGAACACGAAGACCTGGGCGCTCGAGTTCGCGCCGTTCGGCATCCGCGTCGGCGCCGTCGCGCCCGGCATGATCGAGACGCCCATGACCCAGGGCATGCACCAGAAGGCCCGCGACGCCCTGGTCGCCATGATCCCCGTCGGCCGCATCGGCGTGCCCGAGGACATCTGGCAGGCGGTGCGCTTCGTGATCGAGTGCGAGTACTTCAACGGCCGCTGCATCGACGTCGACGGCGGCCTCACGATGTGACGCCGCCGGCGGCCCTGCCGCCCGCGCCCCTCCGCCACGCTCCCACCAGCACCGCCGACGCGCTCGACCCGAGCGTGGTCCAGACCACGAGACGATCCGTCCGCAGGACGTTCGTGCTTGACGCGTCGATATTGAAAGCTATGTTCAATATCATCCGTGGCCGTCAACGTAGCCGGGGGTCTGCATGTACGTCTGCCTCTGTATGGGCGTCTGTGACCGAGAGATTCGCGAAGCGATGAACGAGGGGGCCTGCTCCGTTTCGGAGGTGATGGAATGCACGGGTGCCGGCACGCGGTGCGGCTCCTGCCGGCCGACGATCGCCAAGCTCGTCGGCGATGGTGAGTCCGCTCCCACGCCACGCCGCCTGACGATGGCGCCGGTCTCCAGCGCAGCCTGATTCTCCGCAGGTTGCCCTGCATCGCGCCGGTTTCTCCGGTGAGGCGGCCCGTGTCGCTGCGTATTTCCTTCGAAATTTCTTGCGCACCTGCGTCGACCTTGCGCATTTGACCTGGGCGCTGGCGCTCCAGCCGGCGCGCCCTCGCCTCGAGATGCGGGGCGAGCACGACAGGCACGAGCGCGAGAGGATCCGATGAAGGGTGCGAAAGATATCGTCGACGCGTTGAACGAGGTGCTCGCGGGAGAGCTCGTCGCGATCAACCAGTACTTCCTGCACGCGAAGATGTGCCAGCACTGGGGCTTCGTCACCCTCGCCGCGCACGGGCGGGCCGAGTCGATCGACGAGATGAAGCACGCCGACGCGATCATCGACCGCATCCTCTTCCTGGAGGGGCTGCCGAACCTCCAGCGCCTGGACACGCTTCGCATCGGGCAAAGCGTGCCGGAGCAGCTCAAGAGTGACCTCGAGCTCGAGTACCACGCGGTCAAGCGGCTCAACACGGCGATCGCCCTCTGCCGCGACAAGGGCGATCGGACGACCGAGGAGCTCCTGGCCAAGATCCTCGAGTCCGAGGAGGAGCACATCGACTGGCTCGAGACGCAAATCGGGCTGATCGAGAAGCTCGGGGAGACCGCCTACCTGTCCCAGCAGATCCGCGAGTAGGGCAGGGTAGGGCTCGCCCCCGCTCCGCCGGCGCCCCGCGTGCCTCCTGGCGGCGAGGGCCGTGCTTGACGTACGATACGGTGGACGCATGTCCAAGACGCCGCGGACGACCGCGCTCGCGCGGTGTTGCGCCAGCTCGGCGCGCGTCGGTCGTGATCGTCGCGCCGCTCTCGTCCCACCAGGGGGATGAGGGCGGCGGGGGAAATCCATGTCGAAGATTCTTGTCGTCGATGACCAGCGGAACATGCGGACCACGCTCGCGATGATGCTGCGTGGCGCCGGGTACGACGTCGATGAAGCGGCGGACGGCAGCCAGGGGGCCGACCTGGGCGCCAAGGGCGCCTACGACGCCGTGCTCACCGACCTCCGGATGGGCGGCTTCGACGGCATCGGCGTGCTGCGCGCGGTGAAGGAGTCGAACGCGAACACCGAGGTCATCGTGATGACCGCGTACGGCACCATCGAGAGCGCGGTCGAGGCGATGCGGCTCGGCGCCTTCGACTACATCCAGAAGCCGTTCTCGGAGCAGGAGCTCCTGGTGAAGGTGGAGCGCGCGATCCAGAACCGGAAGCTCACCGGCGAGGTGCAGCTTCTCGCCAGCGAGTTCAAGGAGCGCTACCGGTTCGAGAACATCGTGGGCCGCTCGCAGGCGGTCCGCGAGGTGCTGGGCCGGATCGTGAAGGTCGCCCCGACCGACGCGACGGTGCTCATCACGGGCGAGAGCGGCACCGGCAAGGAGCTGGTCGCCAAGGCCATCCACGCCAACAGCAAGCGCGCGGACCGCCCGTTCGTGCCGGTGAACTGCGCCGCCATCAGCGAGACGCTCCTCGAGAGCGAGCTGTTCGGCCACGCGCGCGGCTCGTTCACGGGCGCTGTCGCGGCGCGGAAGGGGCTGTTCGAGGAGGCCGACGGGGGCACGTTCTTCTTCGACGAGATCGCGGAGACCCCGCTCACCTTCCAGGCGAAGCTGCTCCGCGCCATCCAGGAGAACGAGATCCGCAGGGTGGGCGAGAACAAGCCGATCCAGGTCGACGTGCGCATCATCGCCGCGACGAACCAGGAGCTCCTGACAGCGGTCGCGGAGAAGCGGTTCCGCCAGGACCTCTACTACCGGCTGAACGTCGCGCGCTTCGTGCTCCCGCCGCTCCGCTCGCGGCGCGAGGACATCCCGATCCTCTGGGAGTTCTTCCTGGAGAAGTACAACCGCAAGATGAGCTGCCGCGCGCGCGCCGCCGATGGCGTCGTCGAGGCGCTGACGCAGTACGATTTTCCCGGCAACATCCGCGAGCTCGAGAACATGGTGGAGCAGGCGGTGGCCCTCTCGGGCGGCGGCGTCATCAGCGTCGACGACGTGCTCCCCGCCGCTGTGCAGCCGAAGCGTCCGCACGAGGGCGGCGGCAGGCTGCTCGCCGACGTTGTCGACTGCGCCGAGCGCCAGGCCATCGAGGTCGCGCTGCGGGAGTGCGACGGCAGCCGGGAGCGCGCCGCCGAGGTGCTCGGGATCAGCGCGACAACGCTGTGGCGCAAGATGACGCGCCTGGCCATCACCTATCCCCCGGGCTGAGCCAGCGCCCTCCTCTGTGCCGGGCGGCGCGGCGTGCTCCTCCGGGCGGGCAGCGCGGCCGGCCTGTCAGCCAATCTCAGCAGCGCGTACCCGCAGGGTACAGCGAGTGTGAACCACCCTGCTCCTCAGGCTGCTGCTCGCCGGCCGAGCAACCTGATGCCCACCAGGCTCAGCAACCGCCCGCTGACCCGGGTTCATCCGGCACATACGGCCGGACAGAGCAAACCACCTGACTCAGCAGCAATTCAGGGCAGCTAGCTCACGACGGATTGCATCCCTGCAATGTAGGAGTGTCGGGATTTGCCTTAGTGCAATGAGGCGGCTGATGTAGACTGTGTTCTTCTGTTTCACTCCGGCGTCGGAAACCATAATCCGACGATTCGGTTACTTGGCCCGGCGATTGCTAAACCGGTAGGCGTAATAGATGGCGGCAGCCGCCGCAGGAGGACGCTTAATGGCCCGCATGCTGATCGTGGACGGTGAGAATTCCCAGCGTCGCGCTCTTTCGGCTGGGCTGAGCGTCGAGGGGTTCGACGTCGCGTTCGCGGCCTCGTTCCAGGATGCGCTGCGCATCCTCGGCTCGTCTTCGATCGACGTCGCGATGATCGACCTGATGATGCCGGATCTGAACGGCCTCGAGCTGGCCCGCCATATCCGGCGCGCCTTCCCGAGGGTGCGCGTCGTGCTTTCCAGCGCGTATCACCTCTCCGCGCGCCAGGTCGAGCGCGCCGACTGCGGCGCCGTGGCCTTCGTCCCCAAGCCTTACAAGGTCGGAGAGATCTGTCGTTTCCTCCGCGCCAAGACGAGCGTGCTCACGCCCGCGTCGTGCTAGTAGCGCGGCGTGCGCTGCGAGCTGCTCGACTACGAACTCCCTGAAGCGCTCATCGCGTCGCGGCCCCCCGAGGAGCGTGACGGCGCGAGGCTCCTCCTGATCGATCGCGGCCGCAGCGACCGCGAGATCGAGCACGCCGCGATCCGCGATCTCGACCGGCACGTCGAGCGCGGCGCGCTCGTGGTCGTCAACGACACGAGGGTCGTCCCCGCGCGCCTGTTCGGCAGCAAACGCGGCACGGGCGGGCAGGTGGAGCTCTTCCTGCTGCACCGGCTGGACGAGGCGCCGGCCAGCGGGGGCGACCTCGCCGGCCCTGCGGAGGGCGCGGCGCGGCCCGAGCGCTGGCGTGCCATGGGCCGTGCGTCGAAGCCGATCCGCCCGGGCGCCGTGCTCGATCTCGAGCGCGACGGGGCGCTGGTGGCAGAGGTGCTGGAGCGCGCGGAGGACGGCGTGCTCACGGTGCAGCTCTCCTCGCCCGCAGGGCTGTCCATCGCCGCTGCGATCGACGCGTACGGGCACATCCCGCTCCCTCCCTACATGGGCCGCGGCGACGACGCGTCCGATCGCGAGCGGTACCAGACCATCTTCGCGCGCGTCCCGGGCGCCGTCGCCGCGCCCACCGCGGGCCTGCACCTCTCGCCCGCCCTCGTCGAGCGGCTCCGCGCGAACGGGGTCGAGATCGCGAGCCTCACGCTGCACGTCGGCCTCGGCACGTTCCAGCCGGTCACGGCCGACGACCTCGACGTGCACCCCATGCACGCCGAGGTCTACTCCGTCCCGGAAGCGACCGCCGCCGCGATCGCGCGGGCGCGCGAGCGCCGCGCCCCGGTGGTCGCGGTCGGCACCACCGTCGTGCGGGCGCTGGAGACCGCCGCGGATCCGGCGCGCGCGGGCCTCGTGCGGGCGCAGTCCGGGGAGACGCGCCTCCTCATCCAGCCCGGCTATCACTTCCGCGTCGTCGACGCGCTGCTGACGAACTTCCACCTGCCGCGATCGACGCTGCTCGCGCTGGTGTTCGCCTTCGCCGGCCGCGAGCGCACGCTGCGCGCGTACCGCGCGGCGATCGACGCCGGCTACCGCTTCTACTCCTACGGTGACGCCATGCTGATCCGCGGGGCGAGCGCGCCATGAGCCGCACGCCTGGCTTCTCGTTCACCGAGCTCGCGCGGGACGGTCATGCCCGCACGGGCCTGCTCTCCACGCCGCACGGCGAGGTCCCGACGCCGACGTTCATGCCGGTCGGCACCCAGGGCAGCGTGAAGACGCTGACCCCCGCCGAGGTGGCCGCGACAGGCGCGAGGATCGTCCTCGGCAACACGTACCACCTGTGGCTCCGCCCGGGGCCCGAGCTCGTCGCGCAGCTCGGCGGCCTGCACGCGTTCTCCCGGTGGCCGCACGCGATGCTCACCGACTCCGGGGGCTTCCAGGCCTTCTCGCTCGCCGAGCGGCGCACCCTCGTCGAGGACGGCTTCGTGTTCCGGTCGCACCTCGACGGCGCCCGCAAGGCGCTCACGCCCGAGGTCGCGATGGAGGTGCAGGGGCTGCTCGGGGCCGACATCGCGATGCAGCTCGACGTCTGCCCGCCCGGCGGCGCGCCGCTCCCGGAGGTCGAGGAGGCGTGCCGGCTGACGACGCGCTGGGGGAGGCGCTGCCTCGCCGCCAAGCGCCCCACGCAGGCGCTCTTCGGCATCGTGCAGGGCGGCACCTCGGTCGCCCTGCGCACGGCGCACGCGGAGGAGCTCGGCGCCCTTCCGTTCGACGGGCTCGCCCTGGGCGGCTTCTCCGTGGGCGAGCCGATCGCGATGATGCACGAGGTCGTCGCGCAGATCGCGCCGCGCCTCGACCCTGCGCGCCCGCGCTACCTCATGGGCGTTGGCACGCCGCTCGACCTGATCCACGCGATCGGCGCCGGGGTCGACATGTTCGACTGCGTGCTCCCCACGCGGAACGCCCGCAACGGGCAGGCGCTCACGCAGCACGGCAAGATCGTCATCAAGCAGGCGCGCTACAAGGAAGACCCGTCGCCGCTGGACCCGACGTGCTCCTGCCCGACCTGCGCGGGGGGCTACAGCCGCGCGTACCTGAGGCACCTCTACATGGCGGGCGAGATCCTCGTGCTCCGGCTGTTCACCGAGCACAACCTGCACCTCTACGGCCGCCTCATGCGCGAGGCGCGCGCGGCCATCGCCGAGGGGCGGTATGCGGCGTTCGCCCGCGCGTGGCTCGGCGCGCCCGACGCGAGCGAGTGACCCTACATCATCGCCATGGGCTCCTCCACGGCGCCCGGGGCAGGCGCCGCGGCGCTCTCGCCGGCGAGCGCAACGTCCGCGCTGTCCGGAGGGTTCCGGAGTACGATGAGCGAATGGTGAGAACTGGCCGTCCGCCTCGCGCCGCGCGCAGGTCTCCGCGCGCCACCGGCGGCGCCTCGGCGGCGATCGACAAGGCAGTAGGCTCGAGCCGCCGGTCCAGGAGCCCGAGCCGGTGGCGCCAGCCGAACGGCCGTCTCAGCGCGCGGGTCGCGTGCTTGCTCGCGCATTCCTCGTCCATTAGCCTTCGGACTCGGCCCGCGGAATGACGCAAGACGCCAACAAGAAGCCGCTCGGACGCATCCTCCTGCAGCAAAGGGCGGTCACCCAGCCCCAGCTCGAACAGGCGCTCCTCGACGCGCGTGCGAAGGGGGTCCCCCTCGCCACGAACCTCATCGAGAGCGGCACCGTCTCCGAGGTCGCTGCGCTGAAGGCCCTCTCCGAGCAGAGCGGCGTTCCTGGCATCGACCTCAACCAGGTCTGCATCAAGCTGGGCGACCTCTCGATCCTGCCCCGCGAGATCGCCGCGAAGCACAAGCTCTTGCCCGTGCTCGTGCGCGAGGACCGCATCCTCGTGGCCATGGCCGCGCCCGCCGACAAGAAGGTGATCGACGAGCTCGAGTTCGTCACCGGCAAGCGCGTCTTCCCGTACATCGCGCTCGCGGGCCCCCTCGTGCGGACCATCGCGGCCGCCTACGACATGAAGGAGCAGGGCGAGCCGTTCTACGTCGGCGCGAAGTGCCCCCCCGAGGTGCTGAAGCGCGCCGGCCTCGGCGCCGCCGCGTCGTCCTCGACCGAGGCGCCGCCCGCGCCCACGCCGGCGCCCGCTCCTGCGCAGCCGGCGCGCCGGCCTCCGTCCGCCGTGCCCCCGTCGACGGTGGCCCAGGCGCCTGCTCCGCCTGCGCCNCGTCCGCCGTGCCCCCGTCGACGGTGGCCCAGGCGCCTGCTCCGCCTGCGCCCAGCGCCGCCCCGCCAGCGCGGCCCGCGCCGGAGCGCCCGCGCGACGACGCGGAGATCTCGTTCGCCGATCTCACCGACGAGCCGAGCCCGCCCGCGGCTCCTTCGCCGGCGCGCATCTCCTCGGCGGGCCCGCCGCTCGTCGTCGACGACGCCATGCGGAGGGCGGCGGCGGCCGACGAGCTCACGGACACGGATTTCGGCACCGCCGATCGCGATCTGTCCATCGTCGAGTCGCTCCCGGGCGCGGGCAAGGCGCCGCAGGGCGATCAGACCACGATCCTGGTCGTCGACGACGAGCCCGAGATCCGGAAGCTGCTCCGCCGCATCTTCGAGGAGCGCGGGTACCGCGTCGAGGAGGCCGACCGCGGGCTCCTCGCCCTGCGCATGGTCAAGGAGAATCCGCCCGACGTGATGATCCTCGACGCCATGCTGCCCGAGGTGCACGGCTTCGACATCGCCCGCCGCATGAAGGGCACGCAGCGCTACGGCCACATCCCGATCATCATGATCTCGGCCGTGTACCGCGGGTGGCGGTTCGCCGAAGATCTGAAGTCGAGCTACGGCGTCGAGGCCTACATCGAGAAGCCCTTCCGCGTCGCGGACGTCGTCGCCGCCGTGGAGAACGCGCTCCAGGCGCGCTCGATCCGCGGCGATCAGGACCGGATCTCGGCCGAGGCGGAGCGCCTCCTCGCCGCGGGGATCGCGGCGTACCGCGCCGGCGATTTCGACAAGGCCGTGCGGCACCTGCGCGAGGGCACGGCCATCGACCCGCTCGCGTACCGGCTGCACTTCCACCTCGGCCTGCTCTACGGCAAGCAGGGCCAGCTCTACGACGCCATCCAGGAGCTGGAGACCGCCCTGCACATCAACGGCAAGCACTTCCCGGCGCTGAAAAACCTCGCCGTGCTGTACCAGAAGGCCGGGTTCCGCAACAAAGCGATCGAGACGTGGGAGCGCGCCCTGGGCGTCGCGCCCGATGACCCGACGCGGCAATCCATCAAGGAGCACCTGCTCGGGTTGCTCTGACCGCGCCTACCCCATGTCGTTTGGGGTCAAGCTGTCGTAGACTGCGCGGATTCCAACCCGCAGGCGCGTTCCTGGATGAAATTCATCTGCGATAACTGCAAGGCCAAGTACCAGATCGGCGACGAGAAGGTCGCCGGCAAGTCGGTACGGATGCAGTGCCGGCGCTGCGGGCACCTGATTCAGGTCAGCGCGAGCGTCACCGAGAGCTCCGTGGCGCAGGCGCTCCCCGTCGAGCCGCCGCGCGCGGCGGGCGACGACGCGCACCTCGCCCCTTCGAGCGAGGAGGCGCCGGCCGTCGGGACAGGCGCGCCGGCCGCCCGCGCCGCG
>NZ_JEMA01000582.1 GCF_001589285.1 Sorangium cellulosum
GACGCGCGAATGTGAAGTTCAATCGTTGAGGGACATCGCGGAGCGGGACTCGCTGGGCAATTTCTACGTCCAGGTGATACGGTTTCTCGGGTTCTCGCTGTTCGACGAGTACAAGGTCATGGGGCTCGCCCCGTACGGCGATCCGCGCAGGTACCGGGCGCTGTTCGAGGCGATGGTCACGCTGCTCCCGGAGGGCGCGTGGGCCATCGACGTCGACAAGATCGTCGATCTCCACGACGTGATCCGGCCGCGCGCCCCGCGGGAGCCGATCACGCAGGACCACAAGGATATCGCCGCCTCGCTCCAGGAGGCGCTCGAGACAATCGTCTTCCATTGCCTGCGGCACTTCCAGCGCGAGACCCGACAGGCGAGCCTCTGCTTCGCGGGCGGCGTCGCGCACAACTGCACATTGAACGGGAAGATCCTCCGCTCCAGGCTGTTCGAGCGGGTGTTCGTCCAGCCGGCAGCGCACGACGCCGGCTGCGCGCTCGGCTCCGCCATGGCCGTGCACATGCGAAAGGCTCCGGCGCGGCGACCGCCCGCGATGAGCCACCTGTACTGGGGAAGGCACATCGGCGAGCGGGCCGAGGTGCGAAGAGCGCTCGACGCGTGGCGCGATCTCATCAGCGTGGAGGAGGTCGCCGACGCGCCCAAGGCCGCCGCCGAGCTGATCGCGGCGGGGAGCGTGATCGGGTGGGCTCAGGGCCGGTCCGAGTTCGGTCCCCGCGCGCTCGGCAACCGCAGCATCGTGGCGGATCCCCGGCCGGCGGCGAACAAGGACATCATCAACGCGATGGTGAAGAAGCGCGAGGAGTTCCGGCCCTTCGCGCCCTCCGTCACCGAGGAGGACGCGCACGACTATTTCGATCTCGGCGGCGCGGAGACCACGCCCTTCATGATCTTCACGGTGCCCGTCCACGAGCACAGGCGACAGCAGCTCGGCGCCATCACCCACGTGGACGGGACCGCGCGCGTCCAGACGGTCTCCAGGCGCACGAACCCGCGCTTCTGGCAGCTCATCCGGGCGTTCGGCGACATCACCGGCGTACCGGTGGTGCTCAACACCTCCTTCAACAACAACGCCGAGCCGATCGTCGACTCTGTCGACGACTGCGTGACCTGTTTTCTGACGACGCGGCTCGACAAGCTCGTCGTCGGCGACTACCTCGTCCACAAGAAGCCTGCGCCGCCGTCGGCCTACGCGGAGCTCGTCCCGTCGTTTCCGACCTTCGTGAAGCTGCGCTCGCTGCGAGGCCCCGCGCCGGGCGGCTACGTGGTCGAGCGCGCGATCGTCACGACCTACAACGACGCGAAATACCCTGTCTCCGCCGAGACGTTCGAGGTCCTGTGGCGGGCCGACGGCCAGAAGCGGATCCGCGAGCTGCTCGACGACGTGACGGACAGGGAGGCGGTGATCGCCGAGCTGATCGAGCTCTGGTCGCAGCGCGTTGTGCGCCTCTTGCCTGCTACCGACCATTGACGGCGGGTGAGGGGGGGAGCCGCCGAGCACCCGGAGGCCGGCGCTCCCCCGCATTCTACCGGTACCCGGTCATGGTGATGATCACGTCCTCGGGGCAGATCTGATCGGTCTCCACCTCGAACCCGTGATCGCGCAGCATCCGCCGGACGCGCTCGCCTCTCCCGCCGAAGTCGTGCAGCTCGAGGACGACGGCCCGGATCCTGCCCCAGTCGCCGGGGCGAATGCCTTCCAGCACGTCGATCTCGGCCTTCTCGGCGTCGATCTTGAGCAAGTCGATGTGCCCTGTCTGCTCCCGTTCGATGAGCTCGGACAGCGTCGTGAGCTCGCATTCCACGCGCCGCATGCCACGCCTCATCCACCACGCGTGACAGTCGATGAGCAGCGAGTTCACCGCGCGCGGGAGGCGCCTCATATAGGCCGGCAGATCCGCGTGGTGCTTCTCTCGGATCCGTTCGTCGTAGATGGCCGCGAGCGTGGCCTGCTTGTCGTCGCTCGCCATCATGTCGTACATGCTCGAGATGGCGCTCTGGCGCGGAGCGTAGTGGAAGGTCGCGGTGCCCGCGGTTCGACCAAGGCCCGCGCGGTGCAGGCGCACGCGCTCCGATCCGGACGACCCCAGGTTCATCCGGAGGAGCTCGAAGGTCTCAGGGATCGGCTCGAAACAGTGGATCCGCGCTCGTCCGCCGGTGCGCTTCAGCACCTCGAGCGCGAAGAGGCCGATGTTCGCGCCGACGTCGATCACCGTCACCTCGCCGCCGGCCAGGAGGCGCTGCACGCGAGGCCTGAAGTAGCCCTGCACCTGGAGATGCAGGGTCCTCGCCATGTCGGGGACGCGATCGTGAACGACCCTCTGGTCCGGCAGCTGGATTGCAAACGTCTTCATGCTGGCTCATCCCGATGTGTTGTTTCCGTCCCTCGCGCCGCCGCGCGCACATGAGCGCGGGCCCCGCTCACCGGCACGCGCGCGCGATCGCCCGCAGATCGTCGATGACGTCGCCGGCGACCCTCTGCGCTGTCGCCGGCGCATGCACGTTTGCGCTGTAGCGCCACCTGAACGTCAGGGCCTCTCCGCGGACAAGGACGTGGCACTCGAACAGGTTGAACCGCAGGTTCGTCGCCGCCTCGTCATACCCCGTGGATTCATTCGCCACGCGCAAGATCGATCCCTGCGCGGGCGGCTCGACGCGCCCCTGGTAGTTGAACAGGATCCCCGGTCGCTTCCGGAGCCGCCCGAGCTCCGCGCTGAGCCGGGCGTCACCGCCGAGGTACTTGAGGAGGTTGTAGCCATGGCCCCCGTTCGGGATGCGATCGATCTGCCGGCTCACGTCGAGCAGCGCCGCGAGGGGCTCTTCCTGGCTCGGGCGCCGGAGCACGAGCACCCGCTCGGCGCTCAGCCAGCCCACCGTGCGCGACGCGTCGAGCTCCGCGCGGTGGGGCATCAGGTCACGCCCCGAGTTCAGGACCATGATGTCCTGCAAGGAGCGGCCCGTCCAGGCTGTCACGCCGCGGAGGACCGCGGCGACGAGCGCGTTCTCCGTGCTCACCCCGAAGCGCGCCGGCAGGTCCCGCAAGATGACCTGGGACTCCTGCTCGGGGAGCGACGCCCAGTGATCGCGGACCGACGCCACCGTATAGAGATGCCGGGTCGCCGGGTGGTCCGCCGGGAGGAGGTCGATCTCGTCCCAGGGCAGCGAGAGCCAGTAGGCGCGCTCGTTCGGCAGGACCTCGTCGTTCACCCACCGCTCGAGCGCGCGCGTCCAGCGGCCGGGCGAGGCGCCCCTGGGCGGCAGGCGGGGCGCGGCCGTCGTCGCGAGCTGATGCGCGAGCTGATGATAGATGGATTGCAGATCGAGCGCGGCGATCATCATCGATATCCAGTCGACAACGAGGTGGTGCGCGTTGAGCCATAACCGGCCTCGCCCCTGCTCGTCCCACCGGAAAAACACGATCCGGAACAGCCGCCCGCGCTCGAGCTCGTACTCATCCTGCATGCGATCACAATGCCGCTCGAGCTCGGCCGGGCGCTGATCCTCCGGGACCCTCGACAGATCCACGCACGCGAACGGCGCCTCGGTCCACGGCCCGTCGATCACCTGGCGAAAGCCGCTCGGAGCGCGCTCGAAGCGCGCGCGGAGCGCCTCATGGCGGTTCACGAGGATCAGCGAGGCGCGCGCGAGCCTGTCGAGATCGAGCGGCGCCACGGCCTCGAGCAGCAGGTTCACGTTCCAGCGCGCCGGGCGGGTGCGCTCGTGGGCCTGCTCCAGGTACCAGCGCTGGAGGGCGGTGAGCGGTTGCTCCCCGATCTCTCGTTCGACGTCCCCCTCCGCGCGGTCCAGGGAGGCGCGTGCGGTCACCAGGCGCGCGATCGTCTGGTGCTGGAAGAGCTGCCGCGGCGTCATGTCGAGCCCCGCCTCCCGCGCCCGCTCCACCAGCGCGATGCCAAGGAGCGAATCCCCTCCGAGCGCGAAGAAGTTGTCGTCAACGCCCACCCGATCCAGCTTGAGGACGCCGGCCCAGAGCGCGGCCATCCGGCGCTCTGCCTCCGACGACGGCGCCCGGTAGGCCGCGCTCGCCCCAGGGCGGTGCTGGAGGGCCAGATCGAGGACGGCTCTCCGGTCGACCTTGCCGTTGGCCGTCAGCGGCATGCGCTCGAGCGCGACCCACGCGCCGGGCACCATGTACAGCGGCAGCCTCGCGGCGACGACCTCCTCCAGGACGCGAGGCTCGAGCGCGGCGCCCCGTTCAGCCACGTAGCAGGCGACGAGGCGCCTGGTCCCGCTCGGGGTCGTGTCCACGCACACCACCGCTTGCCTGACCTCGGGGTGCTGCGCCAGCGCGGCTTCGATCTCCCCGAGCTCGATGCGGTTCCCCTGGATCTTCACCTGGAAGTCCTCCCGCCCGATGAGCTCGATGTTCCCGTCCGGGAGGAACCGCCCGAGATCGCCGGTCCAGTAGAGCCGCTCGCCCGTCTCCGGGTGCTCGAGGAAGCGCTCCGCTGTCTGCTCAGGATCCCGATGGTAGCCGCGGGCGAGGCAGATCCCACCGACGTACATGCGGCCGACGACCCAGTCGGGACACGGCTGCATGCGCTCGTCGAGCACGTGGACACGCTGGTTTCTGAGGGGCTTGCCGTAAGGGATGCTCTTCCAGGTCGGGTCCACCTCGCCGATGGGATAGAAGATCGACCAGATCGAGGTCTCCGTCGGCCCCCCCGCCCCGATGACCCGCGCCCCCGGGCACGCGCGGCGGATCTGATCGGGCAGGGACACGGGGATCCAGTCGCCGCTCAGGATGACCCAGCGCAGCGAGGGACACGCGGGAGGACCGCCGCCGAGGTGCTCGATGAACATCTGCATCAGCGCGGGCACCGAGTTCCAACCCGTGATCTGGTGGGTCTCGATGAGGTGCCGCCAGTGCGCCGGATCCCGCGCGCCCTGCGGTGAGGGGATGACAAGGGCACCTCCCGCGCCGAGCAGCCCGAACACGTCGTACACGGAGAGATCGAAGTGGACGGCCGAGAGCGCGAGGGCGCGATCCGAGGAGGAGACATGGAAGCGCTCGTTGATCTCGAGGATCGTGTTCAGCGGGCCGCGGTGATCGAGCGCCACGCCCTTGGGCTTCCCCGTCGAGCCCGACGTGAACAGCACGTAGGCGAGATCGTCCGGCCCCTGGACCGCCGCGACCGGGCTGTCGTCCTCCGACGCGAACGCGCCGTCGTCGTCGACAGCGATCAGGCGCAGGGCCTCGGGCCAGGCCAGCGAGGAGGCCAGGCGCGCCTGCGTGAGGACGATCTCCACCTGCCCCTGCTCCAGGGTCGTGCGGATGCGCTCGATGGGCCACTCCGGATCGACGGGCAGGTACGCCGCCCCCGATTTGAGGGCCGCGAGGATCGCCACGATCTGCGCCCATCCCTTGGCCGTGGCCACCGCGACGAGCGCGTTCGGTCGGGCTCCGAGCGCGCGAAGGCGCCGGGCGAGCGCGCTGCTCTGCCGATCGAGCTCCCCGTAGGTCAACGTCCTCTCGGGGCTGATGACCGCCGGCGCGGAGGGCCGCAGCGCCGCCTGCCGCATGAACCCGCTGTGCAGGAGGTCGCTCGAGACTTCACGCGTTGTGTCGTTGACGCGGGCGCGGACAGCCCGCTGCCGCTCCGGGAGCTCGATGGTCGCCGCCCTTGTCCAGGACGCGTCGTCCCGAGAGAGGCGGCCCAGGAGCGCCTCGTACGCCTCCAGGAGATCCACAGCGAGGCCTTCAGGAAACAGATCGTCGGCGGCGCCGGAGCTCAGCGCGAAGCCCCCCTCGTCCTGCCGGATCTCGTGCTCGATGCAGGCAGCCTGCGTGCCCTGTCCACCTCGCTCGGACCGGAAGGGCGCGGCGACGTGCAGCCTGACGGCCGTCGCGCCGGGGTGACGCGCGCCTTCGTCCGGCGCCCGCGTCCCGGGCGCGACGCGCGCGACGGCCTCGTCGAAGGACCGGGCGAGATCGACGAACGGCGCCTCGCCACCGCGGCTCACCTCGATCCCGCCGCTCCCCGCGCCGATGGAGACGGACAGCACGCCGTCCGCCGGCTCGCCCGGCGCGCCGACGACGATGACCAACGGCGACGTGCTCCACGCGGCGACCGCCTGCGCGAAGGCGACGACGACGGCTGCCCCAGGGCTCACGCCGAGGAGCGCCGCGCGCGCCTCGATCCGGCGGAGGAGCCCGGCGTCGACGCGCCGGGCGCGGCGGACGAGCCGAGGAGGCTCCCCCGCGGGGGCGCTCCGCACGAACGGGAGCGCGGGCGCCGAGAGCGCCCGGCGCGCAGCCGCGGCCGTCGCCGGTCCGAGCGCGTCGCCGCCGAGGAGCGCCGAGACCCTCTTCTCGGGCTCACGCGCCGCTTCGGCGAGGAGGCGCTGGAGGAGCTCGGCATGGCGCGCGATCGTCGCCTCGCAGAACAGCGCCGTGTCGTACTCGATATGACCGCTCAGGGTCGCTCCGTCGTGCTGCATCGACAGGGTGATGTCGTACTGCGACGTCCCGGGATCGAGGTCGATGGGCGTCACCCGCGCCCGCCCCAGCGCGATCGGCGCGGGCACCTTGGGCTGGAAGGCGAACATCACCTGGAACAGCGGAGTCCGGCCGAGGTCTCGCTCCGGTCGAACGGCGTTGACGAGCCGCTCGAAGGGGATGTCCGCGTGAGCGAACACGCGCACCGCCGTGCTGCGCACCCGCGCGAGGAGCTCGCCGAACGGCGGATCGTCCCCGAGATCGCCGCGGAACACGAGGGTGTTCACGAAGCACCCGATGACGCCCTCGAGCTCTCGGTGATCACGCCCCGCGATCGGCGTCCCGACGAGGAGGTCCGCCTGCCCGCTGAGCCGATGGAGCAGCGCGAGGAACCCGCCCATCAGGACCATGAACGGCGTCACGCCGCGCTCGCGGCCGAGGCCCTCCACGGCCTCCGTCAGCGCTCGCGAGAAGCGGAAGTGGTGCCGCGCCCCCTGAACCTGCTTCTCCGCGGGGCGAGGGTGATCCGTCGGGAGATCGAGCGTCTGGCTGGCGCCCGCGAGCTCGGCCTTCCAGAACGCGATGTCCTCGCTCCGTGTCGCCTCGTCCCAGCACCGCCGCTCGTGGACCGCATGGTCGCCGTGCTGGACAGGGAGCGCGCCCCAGCGCGGGCGCTCGCCCGTCGAGATCGCTTCATAGGCGGCGGCGAGCTCGCGCACGAAGATCTCGTGCGACCAGCCGTCCGTCACGATGTGGTGCATCGCGAACGCGAACAGGTACCGCTCGTCGTCGATCTGCGCGAGCTCGGCCCGCACAAGGGGGCCTCTGGCGAGGTCGAACGGGCGCCCGGCCATCCGCCGGAGCCGCGCGAGCGCCGTCGCCTCGCGCGCGTCCGGAGCGAGCGCCGGGCGCCGGTTGTCGATCTCCTCGAAATCGAGCTGCGCCGACGGCTGGACGATCTGGACGGGCGCCCCGTCCACGACGCGGAACACGGTGCGGAGGGCCTCGTGCCGCTCGATGACGGCATGAAGCGCGCGCTCGAGGGAGCGCACGCACAGGGGCCCCGCGATCTCGGCCGCACCACCGACGTTGTAGGCCCCTGTCCCGGGCGCCAGCCGGTCCAGGAACCAGAGCCGCGTCTGCGCGTACGACAGCGGGATCACAGCGCCCGGGTCGCGGCGGCGCAGCGCCGGGCGCGTCGATGGACGCGCGATCTCGTCGATCCGCCGGGCCAGGTCGGCGAGCACCGGCGTGTCGAACAGCCACCGGAGCGGCACCTCGGCGCCCGCTCGCTCGCGGATGCGGGAGACGACGCGCATCGCGAGCAGCGAGTGGCCCCCGAGCTCGAAGAAATTGTCGGTCCTGCCCGGCGCGCGCCCGAGGAGCTCTTCCCACACAGCGGCCACGAGCCGCTCCGTCTCGGTCGCCGGCACCTGCCGATCGCGCGCCGGCGCGCGCTCCAGCGCGTCCGGGCCCGGGAGCGCCTTGCGGTCGATCTTGCCGTTCGGCGTCTGCGGCAGCCGCGGCAGCTCGATGAAGCGCGCCGGGAGCATGGCTTCGGGCAAGAACGCGCGCGCGTGCGCCCTGAGCGCGTCGGGGCTCACCGGCTCCGCCGCGGGCACGTAATAGGCCACGAGCACCGATTCGCCCACCGGGTCCCTGTGCGCCGCGCAGACGCACTCCCTGACGCCGGGGTGGCGCGCCACGGTCGCCTCGATCTCGCCGAGCTCGATGCGGAAGCCGCGGATCTTCACCTGATGATCGATCCGGCCGAGGAACTCGAGCAGCCCGTCCTGCGCGATTCGCGCCAGGTCGCCTGTCCGGTACATCCGCGCGCCCGGCGCCGCCGAGAACGGGTCGTCGACGAACCGTTCCCGGGTCAGGTCGGGCCGGCCATGGTAGCCACGGGCCAGGCCCGCTCCGCCGATGTACAGCTCCCCGGCCACGCCGATCGGGAGCGGCTCGCGCCGCTCATCCAGGATGTAGATGCGCGTGTTGGCGATCGGGGATCCCAGGGTGATCCTGTCCGGATCGTCGACGCGCGCCGCGGCGGACCACACGGTCGTCTCCGTCGGGCCATACAGGTTCCAGAGGCAACCCGCGCGCACGCCGAGCTCCCGGGCGAGGTCCGGCGGAAGCGCCTCCCCGCCGGACAGCGCGCGGAGGTGCGGGCTGCCGGTCCACCCCGCCGCGAGCAGCAGACGCCAGGTGCTCGGCGTCGCCTGCATGACAGTCGCTCCCGAGCTCTCCAGCGCTCGCAGGAGCGCGGTGCCGTCCCGCGCTTCGGCGGCGGACACGAGGACAGTCCTTGCGCCGACGCTCAGCGGCAGAAACAGCTCCAGGACGAAGATATCGAACGACGCCGTTGTCACCGACAGCATCACGTCGCCGGCGTCGAGACCGGGCCTGTCCCGCATCGCCTCGAGGAAATTGACGACGCTGCGGTGCTCGACCTGGACGCCTTTGGGGTGCCCTGTCGAGCCCGACGTATAGATGATGTAGGCGAGATCCCGGCTGCAGGGCGGAGCCACGAGCGGCTCCTCGGCCAGGCCGGCCTCCGCGGTGAGATCCTCGAAGAGCACCGTCCGCTGCGGCTCGCCGGCGGGCGAGGGGCGCAGCGCGCGCTGCGTGAGCAGGACGGCGGTCCCGAGATCGCGCAGGATATAGCCGATGCGCTCGCCCGGCAGCGCGGGATCCAGGGGCACGTAGGCGCCGCCCGATCTCAGGATCGCGAGCAGCCCGATGACGAGATCGAGCGATCGCTCCATGCAGATCGCCACCGGGACGTCCGGGCCGACGCCCATCGCGCGCAGCCGGCGCGCGAGACGGGCGGAGGCGCGGTCGAGCTCTCCGTACGTGATCTCGTCGTCGCCGAGCGCGAGCGCGACGCGCTCCGGATGGCGCTGCGCCTGCCGCTCGAAGAGCTGGTGCACGCAGAGATCCTCGGCAAAGGGCCGCTCCGTCCGGTTCCATCGCTCGAGGAGCAGCGCGTCGTCCTCGTGCACGACAGGCAGATCGAGCACGCGCGTGTCGGGGCGCGTGGCCGCCGCGCGCAGGAGCGCCTCATAGCTCCTGAGCATCCGGTCCACCGTCTCGCGGCGGAACAGATCGGTGTCGTACTCCAGATCGAGCCGGATGCCCTGGGGGCGGTCCCAGGCCTCGACGGTCCAGTCGTACTTCGACGTCATCACCGGCACCTCGACCGGCTCGAGCGTGAGCCCCGTGAAGACCGGCAGATCGGCCGCCGCGCTCTGCAGGATGAACAGGGTCTGGAACAGCGCCGCGTGGGACGTGCTCCTCTCGGGTTGCAGCGCCTCCACGAGCAGCTCGAACGGCAGCTCGTCGTGCGCGAAGGCGTCGAGCACGTCGCGCTTCGTCCGGCGGAGCAGCTCGACGAAGCCGGGGTTGTCCGAGAGGTCGGCGCGAAGCGCGAGGTTGTTGACGAACATCCCGGCGAGCGGCTCGATGTCTCGCCGCGTCCGCCCGGCGACGGGCGACCCGACCACGACGTCGAGCTTCTGCGTCACGCGACAGAGGAGGATCTGGTACGCGGCGAGGAGCGTCATGAAGAGGGTGACGCCCTCCCGCTGGCATAGCGCCTTCACCTCCGCGGAGAGCCGGGGTGACAGCGTGAGCGACGCCTTCGCTCCCCGGTGCGCCTGCGAGGCCGGGCGCGGCCGGTCCAGCGGAAGCTCGACGAGCACCGGCGCGCCGCGCAGCCGCTCCTTCCAGTACGCGAGCTCTCGTTGAAGGCGCTCCTGGCTCCACTGGCCTCGCTGCCAGACGGCGTAATCGCCATAGCGGACGGGCAGCTCGGGCAGCCGCGGGGCGCGCCCCGCGACCAGCTCGTTGTAGAGCGTGGCGAGATCCCGGAGCAGCACGCCCCAGGTCCAGTGATCGCTGGCGATATGATGCGTCGCCAGGAGCAGGACGTGCTCCTGCGCTGTCAAGCGAAAGAGGGCTGCCCGGAGGAGGTCGCCTCGGTCCAGCGCGAAGGGCGCATGGGCGATCTCTGCGCACCGGAGGGCGAGCTCGCGCTCGCGGGCCGCCGGCGCCGTCGTGGAGAGGTCCGTGACCGCCACGGCGACGCCGGACGCTGGCAGCACCTCCTGATAGGCGTCCTCGGTTTCCTCGCCGAAGCGCGTCCGCAAGATCTCGTGCCGCTCCGCGAGGAGCGAGATCGCCCGCTCGAGCGCCGCCACGTCGAGCGAGCCCCGGAGGCGCGCCGCGCCGTGGAGATTGTACGCAGGGCTGTCGGGCTCGTACCGGTACAGGAACCAGAGCCGCTGCTGCGCGAACGACAGGGGGAACCTCGATCGCGTCCCGGTCCGCTGTGGCCCCGCCGCCGCGCCGCCGGAAGGACGTTGTCCCTTCAGCTTCGCGACGAGCGCCTTGAGCTCCTCGGACGACAGGCCTTTGATCCGCTGCTGCAGCTCGCTCAACGTGGCGTTCCTCTCCGGGTTCCGGGGCGTTCGTGGTTCAGGACGGCTCGCCGGGCGCGGCGGCGTCTGTCATCGACTCGAGCAGCGCGAGGCGCTCGGCGAGAGCGCTCGTGATCTTCTCGGCGAGCCCCGCGACGGTCGCCCCCTCGAACATTTCCTGTTTCGGCAGATCGACGTCGAACGCCTCCTTGACCCGCGAGAGGACCTGGATCGCCAGGAGCGAGTGGCCGCCGAGGCTGAAGAACTCGTCGTGGATCCCGATGGGCCGCCGGCCGAGCAGCTCCTCCCACTGCGAGCACAACACGCGCTCTATCTCGTCGCGAGGCCGCTCGTCGTCGCCGAGGCGCCGCCGCGGACCCGCGGAGGGCTCCAGCCGGGCGCGGCGCTGCTGCTCGGCGAGGGCAGGGAAGTCGTGCGGCGAGACAACGATCTGCTCGGGCCCGGTGAGCGCGAGGATCTGCTCGATGGCCCTCATCCCGTCTTCCGGGGCGATGCCGCGCGACGTCCGCTGCGGCGGCGCGGAGAGGGCGGCTCCGGCGCCGCCGTGGACGCGCTGGAGGACGAAGCCGGTCACGTCGGCGATGACCCGCTCCTGCTCGTCGAGCAGGGTCACGTCCGCGGAGAGCACACGGCCAGGCTCTGTCTCCTCTCGGCGCAGGCGAACATGGCTGAACAGCCTCGATGGAGTGGGCGCCAGGCAAACCACGCGGCCATACCCCGCGGGGAGATAGATCCCTCGGGGATCGAGCACGGCGGTCGACGCGGTGGCCACGTCGAGCAGCGCTGGATGCAAGCCGTACACGGACAGGTCCGCCGCGAACTCCGGGCGAAGACGGATGTCGACGAGGGCCTCGTCCTCCCCGACATGGAACGATTCGACGCAGTCCCAGCGAGGTCCCCACCGCAGCAGGCGGCTCGCGTTGACGGCCTCGAAGAGCTGCCGGGCCGCGGCCGGGCGGCAGCGCCGCCGGATCGACTCGACCGGCGCGCGCTCGCGCGCCTCGCCGAGAGCAGGCGCCCAGGTGCCCGACGCGAGGCGCTCCCTGGCCCCGGTGGGGCCCGGAGCGAAGATCGAGAACTCGGTCCGCGTCCCGCTCCGCTCTGTCGCGAGACAGACGTCCTGCGGCGCCCCGTCCTCCACGCGGCAGGGCGCGTGGAAGCGGACCTCCTGCAGCTCCACGGCGCCCATCCCCGAGAGCGTGGCCGCGGCCCGCGCCATCTCGAGCAGGGTCGTGCCGGAGACGAGCCCGGCGTGCTGCGTCCGGTGCTCCACGACTGGCCAGTCGCGCGCCAGGCTGAACCGCTTGTGGAATGCCCGCGGCCCGGCCGCCCCGCCTTCAACCCTGTCGATCAGCGGGTGTGGCCCCCGCAGGTTCGACCTCGGCCCAGGCGGCAACGGCCCCGGCCGGGTGACCCCGGCCCGCGCCGCCATGCCGATCTGCTCCCAGCCGTCCCACGCGATGGCGAAGCTCGGGTTGCCTGTCGTGCTCTGGTGCGCCCCGGCGAAGGCGTCGAGGTACGCGTTCGCGGCAGCGTAGTCCGCCTGGCCGATCGCCCCGAGATGGGAGAACGTCGACGAGAACAGCACCAGGAAGGGCTGCTCCCGCTCCTGCCCGAGCTTGTCGGCGAGGTTCCGTGTCCCGGTGGTCTTCGGCGACAGCACCTGGCAGATCTCCTCGTTCGTCCGCGCCTGGAGCGGGCCGGCGCCCGGAACCCCGGCGCCGTGGAAGACCCCGTCGACGCGCCCGAAGCGGGCCCTCGCCTCGGCGAACGCGCGCGCCACGTCCCGCGGCTCGGCCACGTCCCCGGTGGCGACGACGAGCTCTGTCCCCTGCGCCTCCATCCGCTCCAGCGCCTCGAGGATCTCGGCGATCGAGGCCAGCGCGTCGTCGCGCTCCCGGTAGCTCGACCACGCCGATCGCGGCGGGAGCGGCGTTCTCCCCATCAGCACGAGCTTCGCCGACCAGGTGCGCGCGAGGTGCTCGGCGAGACGCAGCCCGAGCCCACCGAAGGCGCCCGTGATCATGTAGACGCCCCCTCGCCGCAGGCGCGACGCCTCCGCGGCCGGCGAAGGAGGATGGACCGGCTGGAACGCCGGAGCCCAGCGCTGCTGCGCGCGCAGGAGCACGAGGTCGTGCTCCGGCTCGCCCGCGAGCTCCCGGAAGACGGCCCGCGCCCACGGCGCGTTCGTCTCGCCGTCCCGCGGCGGGATCACATCGACGACGCGACAGCGGACGCCGGCGAGCTCGTTGCCCAGGCTGCGGCAAAGGCCGATGAGCGCGGCTTGGTCCGGCGAAGGGGTCACCTCGCCGGCGATCGCGTGGGCTCCCCGGGTGATGATCGCGAGCTCGATCTCGGCCCTCGGCGGCGCGGCGCCGAGGCTCCGCGAGACGGCGCACACGCTGAGCAAGCCCCGCCGCAGGGTCTCTTCAGCGCTCTTGCCCGGCCCCCCCAGCGCGCTCCACAGGTGGACGATGCGCCGGGGGAAGATGCCTTGCCCGTCGAGGGTCGAGAGCAGCGCCCGGAAGTCCTCCTCGCTGTCAGGGCGCAGGACGAACGCGGAGGCGCCCGACGCAGCGAACGCCGGCCCGGGGCGGGCCGTGATCAAGCGAGCGCCCGCGTCGCGGAGGTGCGCTTCCAGCGCGCCCGCGCTCTCGCCTGCGTCGGTGAGGAGCAGCCACGGCGCCTCGTCCGCCGGCCGGGATACCGGGGCGGCCTCGTGGAGACGGGACCAGCGGAGCCGGAACAGCCGCGCACCGCCGGCGTCCTCCGCGCCCTCGGGGGCCGTCGCCTCCGCCGTGCTCGTGGGCGGCTCCGGTGGGCCGTCCTCGACAGCGTGGCGCGTCCGCTCGAAGGGGTAGGCAGGCAAGGGGACCCGGCGCGCCCGGGCGTCCGGGAAGACCGCTTGCCAGCGCAGGTCGGCGCCGCGCGCCCACAGCTCGCCGGCCGCTTCGAGCAGCACGCGCCGGCCGTTCCCGGCGTCGCCAGGCCCGGGCAGCAGCGGAACGGCTGCGCTCTCCGCGTCGCCCCCGAGCTCCGCGCGCACGAGCGAGCACAACGTCGAGCCGGGCCCGACCTCCACGAAGAGATGCGGCCGCCCGCCCTCGAGCACCGCCCTGACGCCGTCTCCGAAGCGGACCGCGCGCCGCAGGTGGTCAGCCCAGTACTGGGCGCTCCGCGCCATCGAGCCCGTCATCCACCCGCCGGTGACGTTGGAGAGGACGGGTATCCGGGGTTCGCGCAACGTGAGCCCCGCCATGGCCCTGCGGAACTCGTCCAGGATCGGCTCTGTCGCGGCGGAGTGGAAGGCGTGGGAGGTATGGAGCCGGCGTCCCTTGATCCCGCGCGCCCCGAGCTGTGCCTCGTACCTCGCGACGGCCGCCTCGGCGCCGGAGACGACGCACAGCTCGGGCGCGTTCACCGCGGCGAGCGACAGCGCCGCCGGCAGGCTCTCGAGCACCGCCCCTTCGGACAGCGGCACCGCGAGCATCGTCCCGCGCGGCAGCGACTGCATCAACCTCGCGCGCACAGCGACCGCCCGGAGCCCGTCCTCGAGCGAGAGCACCCCCGCGACGCAGGCCGCGACGAGCTCGCCGACGCTGTGCCCGAGGAGCGCCTCGGCGCGCACTCCCCACGACTCGAGCAGCCGCGCCGCGGCGTACTCGACGACGAACAACGCCGGCTGAGCGACCTCTGTCTCCCGGAGCTCGTCGGCCGGGCCGTCGAACAGCAGCGCGCGCAGGTCGCGGCCGAGGAGCGGCCGGAGCCTCTCGGCGCACTCATCCACTGTCTCCCGGACGACGGCGTGCTCGTCGTACAGCGCCCGGCCCATTCCGGGGTGCTGGCTCCCCTGTCCGGTGAACAGCATCACCACGCCGGCGGGGCCCCGCCGCGCCCCTCGCCCCGGCCCGGGCCTGCGCAGCCGCGCGACGGCGTCGGGCAACGAGGACGCGACGACGACATCGCGGTGCCCGAACCTCCGCCTCCCCTCGAGCAGCGTGAACGCCGCGTCGCGCAAGGAGAGCTCCGGGTGCGCCTCGAGATGCTCCGCGAGGCGCGATCGCATCTGCGCCAGGGCCGCCTCGCTCCGGGCCGACAGCGCCAGGATCTCGCTCTCTCCCGCGGGGGTCGGCTGGTAGGCAGGACCTTCCTGGAGGACAGCGTGCACGTTCGCCCCCCCGATGCCGAACGAGCTCACGCCGGCTCGCCGAGGGCCGTTGTCCCTCGGCCAGGCGCGGAGCGCCGTGTTCACGTGGAAAGGGGAGCTGTCGAGATCGATCTCCGCGTTGGGCCGCTGGTAGTGGAGCGTGGCCGGGATCTGCGCGTGCCGGAGCGCCAGCACCGTCTTGATGAGCCCGACGATGCCGGCCGCCGTGTTCGAGTGGCCCACGTTCCCTTTCACCGATCCGAGGGCGCACCGGCGGAGCGGGGCAGGGGCGCGCCGGAAGGCTTGTTCCAGGGCGCGGACCTCGATCGGGTCGCCCAGCGATGTGCCGGTCCCGTGCGCCTCGACGTAGTCGATGGTGTCCGGCCGGACGCCGGCCACCTCGTGCGCCATCACGATCACCGAGGCCTGCCCGTCGATGCTCGGGGCGGTGTACCCGACCTTGGCGGCGCCGTCGTTGTTCGTCGCGGACCCGAGGATGACCGCGTGGATGAAGTCGCCCTGCTCGATCGCTTCCTCGAACCGCTTGAGCACGACGACCCCGACCGCGTCGCCGAACACAGTGCCCGCGGCGTCGGCGTCGAAAGGACGGCAGTGGCCGTCGGGAGAGCATGGCCCGCCCTTCTCGTGGAAGTACCCGCGCCGCTCGGGGAACATCACCGATGCAGCGCCCGCGATCGCCATGTCGCACTCGAAGGCGCGCAGGCTCTGGCATGCCTGATGGACCGCCGCGAGCCCGGTGGAGCAGGCCGTCTGGACGCTGATGCTCGGGCCCTTGAGGTTGAGCTTGTACGCGACGCGCGTCGTCAGATAGTCCTTGTCGCTCGCGATCAGGAGCTGAATCGCCTCGGATGAATCGAACTTCTGAAGCAGCGCGCGGTGGTGCGAGAGGAGATACGTGTTCATCATGGCGCCGGCGAAGACGCCGATCCAGCCGGGGTACCGCTCGGCGTCGTAGCCTGCGTCCTCGAGCGCCTCGTACGCGCACTCGAGGAACAGCCGCTGCTGCGGATCGATCCACCGCGCCTCCCGCTCGCTGTATCCGAAGAAGTCGGCGTCGAACCACTCCGGCCTGTCGAGGCAAGGTCGTGCCTTGACGTAGCTCGGATCCATCACCCGGGCGCGAGGGACCCCGGCGGCGAGCAGCTCCTCTTCCGTGAAGCGGGTGATGGACTCCCTGCCATCGCGCAGGTTCCTCCAGAACGCCTCCGGATCGTTCGCCTGCGGGAATCGCCCGCTCAGCCCGATGATCGCGATGGCGTCGCCCAGATCTCCGAGGTCCTGCATCGTTCAATCCTCCGGCTTGCCCTGGCGAGAGGCTTGCTCTGGCGCGAACGACGCGAACGGCGCAGACGGCGCGAGCGCGCGCCGCTCCAGACCTCGCTCGCGCTGCCGCCGGGCGCGCGCGGCGATGGCGTTGAACCGGACGCCCTCCGCCGCGCCCGGCGCGGCCTCGCCTGCCGCGGCATCCTCGCCCTTCGCCGAGGGGGGTGCGTTCACCCCGAGGGTCCTCAGGTAGGCCGCCTGCCGGGACACCGTCGGATGCTCGAACAGGTGGATCAACGATACATCCCTTCCGAAGCGCTCGCGGAGGTGCCGCGCCATGCTGACGAGCAGGAGCGAGTCGCCCCCGAGATCGAAGAAGTTGTCGTCGTGACCGACGTGCGCGCGTTTCAGCACCTCGGCCCAGATGCGGGCGACGGCGCTCTCCAGCCCATCTCCCGCGACGGCGGCGGGCCTCGTCCTGGCCTGCTGCGCGCGCGGCGGCGCGTCCTCCGGGACCGACCGCCGCGCGCCCTCCGCCGAGCCAGGGAGCCTGTCGACGACAACCACCCTGACGGGCTGCTCCGTCCAGCGCTCCGCGATGTACGACGAGAGCGCTCGCGCGAGCCGATCGCGCAGCCGCTCCGGCCTCACCAGGGCGGAGCCCTGCGACGACGCAGCGCGGGTCGCGGTATCGACCATGGCCCCCAGCGCCGCCGACTCGCGGGCCAGCGCCTCGACGGTCGTGTCCGAGACCGAGATGGCCCCCCCGACGAGGCCGTGGAGGTATTCGTACCGCGGGCCGACATGGAAGAGGTGGGCGACCTGCGCGAAGTCGAATCCGCCCGTCTGACAGAGCCCGATCTGGTGGTCCGGCGCCGTCGACTCGAGCAGATGGGCGATGATGCCGGCCTCCATGAGGCACAGATCCCGCGCCCGGCTGCCGTACACCGGCTCGATGGCGCCGAGGTCCGCCACGAGATACACGCTGAAGGCCGAGCTGTCGAACGCCTGCCCGTTGGGGCCCCCGTGGACCGAGCGATCGATGTGCGCGCCGGGCTGGATCGTGACAAGCTGCTCACGCTCGGGGTGAACGTAGTATGTGCCGCCGGGGACCCGCTCGATCCGATCCGGCTTCACGTACAGATACGCATGCACCGGATACAGGTTGCCCGCCGAGGCATAGAGCTGCTTGGCGAGCGGATAGCCTGGCAGCCTCACCGGGGAGAGCTGCCGCAGGAAGCGCGCCAGGCGCTCGAACGCGATCGGCTCGCTCAGGAACTGGCGGTAGCTGCGCCGCCGCGCGAGCGCCGAGAGCTCCTCGTCCGTGCGCGCGCGGGCGATCAGAGGGATGGCAGCCCCGGAGAGATCGTCGCGCTGCGCCGGCTTGCTCAGCTTGAACTTCAGCCTCGCGATCGGATCCTGCAGCAAGGAGACGGTCGAGTCCGCCGCGCCCTCCCGGATCGTCACGTACGCGACGAGCCCGGCTCGCTCGTCCGCCGCGCGCTCCACCCTCGCTGCCTCGACGCTCGGGTGCTCGCGGAGCAGCTCCTCGAGCCCGGGCGCGAGCGCCGGATCGGCCACGATGCCCGGCGGAGGCTCGCCGGGCGGCGCTTCCACGCCGGGCTCGCGCGCCGGATCGCGGAGGGCGCTGCGATCGACCTTGCCGTTGCTGGTGAGGGGGAGGCGGGGCAGCTCCACGAAGGCGCCCGGCACCATGTAGTCCGGGAGCTTCGAGGCGATGAACGCCCGCAGGGCGGGGGTCTCGAGCGCCCTGCCCGGGGCCGGAACGACGTGGGCGATCAGCCGCTTTCCACCGCTCGCCGTGCTCCCCACCGAGACGGCGGCGCTCGCCACGTCGGGGTGCTGAAGCAGCGTGGCCTCGATCTCCTCGAGCTCGATCCTGTGCCCTTGAATCTTCACCTGGAAGTCCTCGCGTCCCAGGAACTCGATGTTCCCGTCCGGCAGACAGCGTCCCAGGTCGCCTGTCCAGTACAGCCGCTCGCCTGTCTCCGGGTGCGTCACGAAGCGCTCGCGCGTCCTCTCCTCGTCACGCCAGTATCCGCGCGCGAGGCCCATGCCGCCGATGTAGAGGCGCCCGGACACCCCGTCGGGACACGGCTCCATCGCCCTGTCGAGCACGTAGAACCGCTGGTTCGCGAGCGGCTTGCCGTAAGGGATGCTCTTCCAGCTCGGCTCCACGTGGGTGATCGGATGGGCGATCGACCAGATCGACGCCTCCGTCGCCCCGCCGAGGCTCAGCACCGACGCACCCGGGAACGTCTCGCGGATGCGATCGGGCAGGGTCACGGGGATCCAGTCCCCGCTGAGGAGAACGGCGCGCAGGGGCGCGAGGGCGCCCGAGCCGAGCGCCCGGTGCTCGACGAGCATCTGCATGAGCGCCGGGACGGTGTTCCACAACGTCACACCGTGCCGGGACATCAGCTCTTCCCAGTGGCCGGGATCGCGCAGCCGGGCCGGATCGGGCAGCACCACGGCCCCCCCCGCCGCCCACAGGCCGAAGAGGTCGTAGACCGACAGATCGAAGGCGAGCGACGAGAGCGACAGGACGCGATCGGAGGCCTTCACGCCGAGGCGCGCGTTCACGTCCGCGATGGTGTTCACGGCGCCGAGGTGGTCGATCGCCACGCCCTTCGGCCTCCCCGTCGAGCCCGAGGTGAAGATGACGTAGGCCAGATCGTCGGATCGCTGAACGGCCTCGAGGGGCGATCCGTCCTCTGACAGTCCGCCCGGCGCGTCCAGGGGCACGACGATCGTCCCCGCGGGCCACCGGGCCGGCTCCGCGAACCGCGCCTGGGTGACGACGATCTGCGCCGCTGCCTGCTCCAGGATCCCCCGGATCCGCTCCCGGGGCCATGTCGGATCCACGGGCACGTAGGCGGCCCCGGACTTGAGGATACCGAGCGTCCCGAGCGCCTGCGCCATGCCCTTCTCGCAGGCGATGGCGACGAGGGTATCGGGGCGCGCGCCGCGGGCCCGCAGGGCCCGGCCGAGGGCGTTGCTCTGCCTGTCGAGCTCCCCGTAGGTGATGCTCCCCTCGGGCGCGATCACCGCGGGCGACTCGCCGTGGGCCGCAGCGCTCCGGAGGAACGCCGCGTGGAGCAGCTCGTCCGGCGCTGCCCGCTGCGTCCGGTTCACCTCGGCGCGCGCCGCCTGCTGTGAGACAGGGAGCGCGACCCTCGCCCGCTGGAACGCCTCGTCGCCGCCCGCCAGCCGCGCGAGCAGATCGAGATAGGACTCCATCATCGCTCCGACCATCCCCTCAGGGAAGAGCGCCTCGACGACATCCCAGGAGAGCGCGAGCTCCCCTCGGTCCTCGGTCACCTGATGATCGAGCCACACATGCGGCGTCTGGGTGACCATGAAGACCTCCTCGCCGAGCCAGGAGAACAGCGACTGCGGCTCGGCCCCTCCCTGGCCGAGCAGGCTCGTGAACACCACGGGGACGCTCGGCGCGCGCAGCTGGCGGAGCGCCGGGATCGCCCCCGCGCGCCGGTGCTCGATCGCCGTCCAGAGCTGGTCCTGGGTGGCGCGGGCCAGCTCGGAGACCCCCCTGTGCCGGCCCACGTCGAAGCCCACGAGCACAACCGTGGTGAAGTCGCCGACGATCTCCGAGACGTCCTCGTGCAGCGGCGGACGCTCGAACGACGTCAGCGTGAGCGAGAACTCCGGGCGGGCGCTCCACTTCCCGAGCACCTGGGCGAACGCCGCGAGGACGACGGCCGAAGGCGTGAGGCGGCTCGACTTCGCCCGGTTCTTCAGCGATTCCCACGCGGACCGGTCGAGGCGCCCGCTGTGCCGCACGAACCGCGGGGGCGTGACGTCTCGAGGCTCCCTGGCGAGCGGCAGGTCGGGCGCGGGGGGAAGGCTCGCCACGCGCTCGCGCCAGTACGAGAGCGAGCGCTCGTGATCCGGTGTCTGGCGATGGCGCTCCGCATCGACGATGCAGTCCCGGAATGTCACGCCGAGCGGTGGGAGCTCGAGCTCGGGGTGCTCGTAGAAGCGCTCCAGATCGCGCGAGACGATCCCGCAGCTCCAGGCGTCGAGCGCGAGGAGATCCAGGTTGATGTGCACGCGGCACCTGCCGTCTGGAAGGAGCGACACGCCGGCGTCGAACAGGGGCCATTCCGTGGGCGCGAACACGCGGTGGGACAGCCGATGACGGATGTCATCGAGCGCCCGGCCGGCGTCGGCCGGCGCCATCGCGCGGAGGTCCCAGACCTTCGGCTCGAAGCGGGGCACCGTGCGCTGCGCTCGCTGGAGCCCGTCTTCGGTGAACACGGACCGGAGCATCCCGTGCCGCGCGATGACCCGGTTCCACGCGCGCTCGAAGCGCTCGAGATCCAGACCATCGCACTCCCGCTCGATGTAGCCGTGACAGCCGACGCCCCCGAGGTCGAAGGCGGGCTCGCGCCCGACCAGGTACGCCCGTTGAACGTCGGTCTGGGCAAAGGGCGCCTCCGGGTCGCCGTCGCCCGGGCTGACGACGCGGGCCTCGCCCTGGCGGCCGCCCGACGGCGACGGCCCGGCGACCCGGCGCAGAAGCTCGGTCAACGTCATTCCCTCGATCAAGCTCAGCGGCGAGATCTGCCTGCCGCTGAGCCCGGCGATGCGCTCCGCGAGCTGGATCGCCTTGATCGACTCGAGCCCAACCTCGACGAGCGGCACGTCCCAGCGCAGCTGCGCGGCGTCCACCTGGAGGATCTCTCCAACGAGCGCGCCGAGGCGCGCGGTAAAGCCCGATTCGTCGGGCTGCGTGCGGGCCGCCGCGGAGGCCCCGTCCTGGGCCGCGGCCGCGCCCGGCGCTCCATCGCGCGTCGGCGCGCCGTGGAACACGCCGAGCGGCTCCAGCTCACCGCGCAAAAAGGCCGCCTTGCACGCCCTTCGCTGCGCCTTCCCGCTCGTTGTCTTGGGGAGGCGGCGCGGGGGGAGCAGCACGACCGCGTGCACGGGCAGCCCGAACTGCTGCGCCACGGCGCGCCGCGCGGCGCGCGCGAGCGCCTCGAGATCGAGCCCGCGCTGCCCGCGCTTGATCTCCTGGCAGACGACGATCGCCTCCGGCTCCTCGACAGGGAGGCTCAACCCGTCCTCGAGGCCCACGGAGAAGGCGGCTCCCCCGTCGGTGGCAAAGGCCTCGTGGGCGGAGCACACAGCGAGCTCGATGTCCTGCGGATAGTAGTTGCGTCCCCGGATGATGATGACGTCCTTGAGCCGTCCCGTGATGAACAGCTCCCCGTCCTGCAAGAACCCGAGATCGCCGGTCCGCAGGAAGCGCAGGTCGCCTGCCCCGCGCAGCCGCGCGCCGAACGAGGCGCGGGTGGCCTCCGGGCTCTGCCAGTAGCCGCTCACGACAGCGCCGCTCTCGACCCACACCTCACCCACCTGCAGATCCGGGGCGGGCTCTCCGCTGGCTGGATCGACGATCGCGACGCGCGTGTCGGCCAGCGGGCGGCCGCAGCTCACGAGCTCCTGTGCGTCGGTGTCCGCGGCGGAGCAGGCGCGCACCCGCCCCTCTTGCAGCGCCGTGGAGCTCACCTTGACGACGCGCGGCGGGCGCCTCGGCGAGACGCTGACCCCCAGCGTCGCCTCTGCCAGGCCATAGGAGGGTCGCAGCGCGTCGGGCCGGAATCCGCTCGGCGCGAAGGCCGCGAGGAAGCGCGCGAGGGTCCCCGCGCGGACGGGCTCGGCCCCGTTGATCACCGTCTTCCACGCGGACAGGTCGAGCCGGGCGCGCTGCTCGGCGGTCGAGCTCGTCACGCAGAGATCGAAGGCGAAGTTCGGCGCCGCGCTGTGGTGGCCGCGGTGGCGCGACAGCGCCTCGAGCCAGCGCATGGGCCGGAAGATGAACGACGCCGGAGGCATGCTGTAGCATCTGCCGCCCACGAAGAGGGGCAGCATGATCCCGTGAATCAGCCCCAGATCGTGGAAGTGGGGTAGCCAGCTGACGAACGTGTCGCCGCGCTCGATCCCGAACCCGTCGGCGAGCATGCGGCAGTTCTGCAGGACGTTGCGATGGCTGACCATCACGCCCTTGGGGCTGGAGGTCGAGCCGGAGGTATACTGGAGGTACGCGACGTCATCGGGCGCGCCAGGGGCCCAGTCGCCGCGCCCGGCATCGGCGCGCCCGGCATCGGCGCGCCCGGCATCGGCGCGCCCGGCATCGGCGCCCGAGGAGCACTCCTCCAACGTGTGAATGGGCAACGTGTGAATGGGCAACGTGTGAATGGGCAGCGTGTGAATGGCCGACCCGGAGCGCGAGGTCGATGCGCTCCTCTCCCGCGGCATGGGTCGCGCGGTGAGCGCGCACGCAGGAGCACAGTCGACCGTGATGGCGTCGAACCGGGACTCCGCCTGATTCGGTCGCGGGAGCGAGGTGGGGACGGCCACCATGTCCGCCAGCAGGCAGCCGAAGAACGCCTCGACGAAATCGAGCCCAGGGGCGAACAGGAGGAGGACGCGGCTCCTCGGAGGATAGTGTTTCCGGAGGAAGGCGGCGATCGCTCGAGCACGGGCGTGGAGCGCGGCGAACGAGAGCGCCGCCGTCTCCTCCTCGCCTTCGTGAAGATGAATGTACGCAGGCGCGTCGCCGAGCTCATCCGCGCGGCGAGCGAGCAGCTCGGGCAGCGATTCCATGGCGCTCCGAGATTCAAACAAGTGATCACGCGCGGAACTGGGCTCATGCCGAGCAAGAGTCATACCAGATGTCACGAACAGTTCCTTTCGATGCAAGCAAGCAAGACGACCTGCGTGCGCACAGGCACTTCACGCATCGAAGCGATGCGCGCTGCCCGCAGCGCATCGGAGGCTTCGCGCGAGACTCAGGGGGGCGCGAAGGGTCGAGACGATCCTCCGGGCTCCGCGCTCGCTCCGCTGCGAGCCCGAGAGGATCGTGGGGTAGGTGGAGCTCTCAATCCACGGGCGCAGGTCATGACACGAAGGAGAGGTCCTGTCTAGCCCACCAATCGACGGAACCGGCCGTACCCTGACGATGCGTGAGAGATCCGTGCCGCATCGATGTGCGAGGCATGCTCACCCCACGATCGCCTCATGATGCGATGTTTAAGTATTGTTATTTAGTGTTTAGATGGACACCGAGCCACGGGGCCCATCTGCGTGGAAAGTTTTCGTCCTGCTGAACTGTCGCGAGCTGGCGAACGGTCCACCGCGGTGCGCAGCCATTCGATCCCCGGACGACGCTCTGGCCGGGCCGTCCCAGCACTCGATCGACGCGAGAGACCGGGTTGCGCTCCAGGTTGGAATTGTCGCGAGCACATCTGGGCCATCGGGATCGCAAAGCACCTCGCGCGAGGGCGACCTGCCGAGGGCGATCGCGTGGCGGCTGCACCACCCGCTGCCGGGGGGCGCCTCCGGGCGGCCCTCACCGGTACAGGCAGTACTCGTCGATCTCGTTCTTGCAGTCGATCACGTCGTCGCAGACGCGCTCGAACGGAAGGGGTTCCCCCTCGGCGCAGAAGAATGCTTCCTGGCGCGGCGAGCAGTTGGCCTCGTCGGCGCCGTCGTCGCAGTCGAGTTTCCCGTCGCAGAGCGCCTCGTTGCGCACGCCGCCCTGCTCGTTATCGCAAGGATGCCAGTTCACGCGGCAGAGCTGCGACGCTTCGACCCCGGACCGCGGCGGCTCGCACGCGGAGATGTCCACGTCGTCGCACATCGGCAGGCTCTCGCCCGGTTCCTTCATGCAAGCGGCCCAGCACGCCGCTCGGCTCAGGTACAGGTTGTCGGTGATGCAATCGAGGTACGGCTCGTCCGCGGGGAGCGCCGCGAAGCAGGAGGCGTTCAGCCGCCCCTCCTCGGCAATGCAGCCGCTGATGTCGACGTCGATGCCGTAGGCACAGCGGCACATGGTCTCGGCCCAGGCGCGGATCGCATCAACGTGGCGATCCCGGGCGGCGGGCCGCGGCGCCGGCGCCGGAGCGGGGCACGCGCCGGCTCCCGGCCCCCGGCTCACGAGGTACGGCGCGGCCGTCGCCCGGGGATCGAGGTCCCCCCAGCACCACACGCTCCCGTCGTCGCGGACGGCGCAGGCGTGATGCGCGCCCACGGAAAGGTCGATCACGCCGTCGAGGCCGGCGACCGGTCCGCTCCCGAAGGCGCGATCGTCCGGCGTGCCGTCGCGGCCGTCGCCGAGCTGCCCGCCGTCCGACCAGCCGCGGCACCACACGCCGCCGTCCGCCTTGCGCGCGCACGTGCTCGAGGCGCCGGCGCCGATCTCGACAACGTCGCTGCCCATCTCCAGGACCAGGCCCGGCGCGTCTTCCGAGGGCGGGCCGAGCCAGGGAGAGCACCAGACGAGCCCGCTCCGCTTGAGCACGCAGCGATGCGCGGCGCCGAGCGCCGCGCCGGCTTCCGGAGAGTCCGCGCCCTCGCGCAGCGGCTCGGCGCGATCCCAGGCCGAGATGTCGACGATCCCCTCCGGGACGAGCGCGGCCATGTGGTCGAAGCCGCCGATCAGCCCGAAGATAGGCCGCTCGTCCGAGACCGCCGCGAGCGTCGGACCCTGCCGGACGCCGGAGGCGTCCGTGCCCCAGCACGTGGCGTGCGTGAGCGCATCGAGGGCGCAGGTCTGCCGATCGGCGAGCGCCACGTCGATGAACGCACCGGAGAGGCCAGGCGCCTGGAGCGCGACGGGGAGGCTCGAGCTCGCGTCCGACACCCCCGCGAGCTGCCCTTCCCCGTTGTCTCCCCAGCACCAGAGCTCGCCGCCGCTGGTGAGCGCGCACGTGTGCCTGCCGCCCGCGACAACCTTCACGGCGGCGGGGACGCGGACCTCCACGGGCTCATCGCGCCGCTCGTAGCTGCCGTCTCCGAGCTGTCCGCGCGTGTTGTCGCCCCAGCACCACACGCTGCCCCCGGCGAACAGCGCGCACGCGTGCGCCGCGCCGCTCGTGACGGCGAGCGCGCACCGTCCATCCGGGCCGGCGCCGGTCGCGCTCGATCCGCCCGCAGCACCGCCGCCGGTGTTGCCCGTCGCGCCGCGCGGGTCGTCGAGCGACACATTCCCGCCGCACGCAGCGAGGACCAGACCGAGCGCGAGCCAGCAGCGCTGGAGTAGCGGCTGCGAGCCGCCGGTGAACCATCGAAGAGCCATGAGCTTACCCCCCGATATCGAGTGGCCCACGCTAACAAACCTTCCGACGCGCCGTCCACGTCGACCGAGGGATCCGACCGTGGGCGGGCCGCGCCGCTGGTTTCTGTGTTTGATGGTGCTGTTCATTTTCATCGGGCTCACTCGGGCAGGCGCATCGAGAGCATGGAGTCGATCGCGCCGCGCGAGAGCCTGCCTGGCAGAGCGGGGAGCAGCTCGGCGGCGGCGGAGGGGACCCTCTCGGGGTGGATGACCGCGACCTGGATCGTGCGCTGCGCCTCGTCGAGCAGGATCATGAAGTAACGATCGCCGACGGGCCGGCGCCACGTCGGGCAGCCGTCCGAGCGCCCGCCGGCCTCGATGACGGGCCCCTTCTCGTAGGCCTCTTGCGCGCACGCATCCACGACCTCCACGTCACCGGCGAAATCGTCGCGATCACAGCCGCTCCCGCAGACGCTGCCGCCGATGTGCCCCTCCTGGTACGAGCGGACTCCGGTGCTCATGAACTCGCGGTTGCTGTATTCGTTGTTGTCCATCACGACCTCGAACACGTTGATCTCGCCGCAGCCGTCGCCGACGGTGCCCGTCTTCGAGTAACAGTTGCAGAGCCCGTTCCACTTGCGCCCGCCGTCGCGAATGAGCTCGGACGCGACGAACGCGACCCACGGGCCGGGATGGCCCTGCCCATCGCCGTTGCATTTCTCGACGCCCGCGTCGTCGAACGTCATCGACGCGAGGAAGACGACGAGCTTCGAGCCCGCCCAGCCGAGGTGCATGACGCCCGGGTCGTCGGGACAGTAATAGTCCTTGCCGTCACCGCACGCGAAGGGCCTGTCCTGCATGAAGTACGTGACGCAGTCCGTCTTCGTGAGGTCGCCCGTGAAGTCGGCGGACGTTGTCTGCTCCTGCGTGACGAGCAGGTTGGAGCCCACGCCGCTCCTCGCGTCCCACGACGAGACCATCTGCCAGGCGGCCGGCTCGCTGCCGGGCTGGTAGACGGCGAGCTGCTTCACGCGGATGGCCTTCATGATGAGGGTCATCTCCTCGTCGAACGGAGAGAGCCTGTCGCTCGTCGTGGGATGCTCCGTCATGCAGCAGTGCCCGCCCCATGTGTCGTTGCCATCCTTGTAGTCGCACGCTGGATCGCCGGGCTCGCGGTCGATGCGACGGGGCCACCAGCCGGGCGCGCCGATGTTCGTGAACGTCATCGTCCCGCCGCGCGTCGGGGCGCTCGGCTCGGGGACGTGGGGGCCGAGACCTCCGCCGGCGCCCGTGGTGCTGGTGGACGGGCCCCCGCCGGCGCCTGTCGTGCTCGTGGACGGGCTTCCCCCGCCGGCGGCCGTCGTGCTGGTGGACGGGCCTTCGCTCGCCTGGCCGCCTGCGCCGCCTTCTCCTCCGAGGTCGCCTCCGCCACCGCAGGCGCATGCGAGGAGGGCGAGAGCGGCCCGTACGAACGGCGATGAGCGCTTCATACCCGTGAGTGTTTCCGGAGCGCGCCCGGTCCGTGATGGAAAGCGGCGGGATCAGAGCGGATAGGTCATCGCGAGGTGCACAGGGGCGCTGCGAGGCCCACAGGGGCGCCGCGCCGAGAGCGCGTCGACGCCGAGTTCGTAGATGTGTGCCTCCTTACTCTTGACGCCGCGTTGCCGTCGGAGGAACGAACGGGCTCATCGGAAACGGCCGGGGGGAACACATGGGATACAGGTTGAAGGCGAAGCGAGCGCTCTGGTGCTCTGCGGCATGCTCGGGCTGGTGCTCGCGTCGGCTTGCGAGTTGCAATACACCTTGCCTACCTCTCTGATCTGCCCTATCCGCCTGCGTGCAGATGCAGGTCGTGCGGGTTCCGGTGATGGCTGATCCCGTTCGTGATGTAGTCTACGTCGCCGTGGGGCGAATCGCTCGGTCGGAGCTGGTGAAGATCGTATCTCCGGTCGTTGTCGAAGACGACGATCTCCTTCTTGGCCCATCGAGCGCGGATCCGAGGCGCCACCGCGTCGTGCGCACACGACACTGGGGAGTACAGCCATCCGCCAAGCTCAACAAGGAGCTTGCTCGTTCCGGTGGTGCCCCCATGTGCGTGGTGCTTCCCCCGACGCTGCGCGGCCTGCTGAGCTTCTGCCGGGTCTGCGCTTCGGGGGTTGAGCGACGGCGGCCGGTGTTTGCCATGCATCTCAGACCGGACCTGACCGGCTCAGCGCCACAGGGGGTCGATCCAGCGGAAGAGCTTGCCTTCGATGTCGCGGACGCCCTCCGACGGAAGCCACCCATGGATCGCTGCTCGGAGCTGGAGACAGCGCTCGCTGCCACGTTATGGAGATTGTGGTGCCGTCGCTCGCCCGTTGCCCTGTCCAGATTCTGTGCATCTGGTGGAGCGCTCCACCCACGGCTCGCAAGCCTCGGGCGCTACCACGCAGGCTACTTCCCCAGACAAGATGGCCAGAAGCTCTTGCTGTCTCGCTTCGACGAGCTTCTTCTGCGGCAGCTTTCTCGCGAGTGGATCACGCCAGTAAAGTTGTTTGTGAACGGAATGAGGGACGAGGCGGGGCTACATTCCTGGCTCACCCACGTCGGCGACCTGTTCCTGCCCAGGCGACTTCTCGAGTGGTCCCGCCATACTCGTGGGCAAATCGTCGAGTGCATGGAGAGGCCGGAGAGGCCTTCGGACATGAGCAGATGGGCCTTCCGATGGCATACGGGCGGCGAGGCGATACTCGATGCACTGCCGAGCCTCCAAGCCGCACAGCCGCTGTCAATCGGAGGTGCTGTCGCGTACGATGCCGATCGGGCGTGGGTGTGTCGCTCCGATGCAAAGGGCACACCTTACTTGAGCCGACCTGGCGCGGTAGCAGGGAGTGAAGGGCGGGCGTGAGCCGCTGAGCCAGCCATCGCAGAGCACGTCGACGGATCGATGCCCGCCTTGGCGACGTGGATCGTGACCACCGCCGCGGCGTGGCGTCGGGCGGCCCGCGCTACGCGGCCACGCCGAGGGTGCCGATCTCCTCGAGCTCGCGGATCATCCGATCGAGCCCGCCCTCGTCGGCCCTGAGGCCGAGGGCCGCCGCGGCGTGGGCGAGGAGCTTCCGCTCCCGCAGCGACGCGAACTTGTCCACGGCCGCGGCGATCTCGAGCGCGCGCAGCAGCGGGGCGCGCGCGCCCTCCGGCACGCCGCGGAGGCGCTCGATCCAGGCGATGTCGTCGGCGAGCCGATCGTTCTGGCAAGCGCGCGCCGAGGCCGGGAGCTGCCGCAGCACGGCCGCGAGCAGCGCGGTCTCCTCCGGCTTGAGGCGGCCGTCGGCGGTGAAGATGAACCACAGCCCCTCGAACAGCCGCTCGACGTGCGGGCGCAGCGCCTCGTCGCAGAGCGCCCCGTCGAGCGCGCGCCTGTAGCGCAGGTACCGGCGCGCTGTGTCCCCGAGGCTCCGCGTGACCACCCAGCTCGTGATCGACGACGAGGCGACCGAGAGCACGGGCACCAGGTTGCGCGCCGCGCTCTCGCCGGCGAGCCGCACCGCGAGGTGCTTGGCCACATCCGAACCGCGCTCGCGCGCCGAGCGCACCAGGACGCCCGCTGGGTCGTCCGTGTCCTGGGGGGGCTCCACGACGCCGAACGTGAGGGCGAGCAGCGCCCACACGTCGGCCGGCTCGTCCGGATCGAACCGGAGCCCGAAGAGATCCGCGAGCTCGCAGACCATCCGCACGTGCAGGAGCAGCCGGAACGCCATCTCGCCGCCCATCGCGAGCACGGCGGCAGGGATCGCGACGAGCCCGCCGAGCCCGTTCGTCTCGGCCGTGGCTGCAGCCGCGCCGGTCGCGAGCGCCCCGGTCGCGCTGCCCGCGAGCGCCGAGCGGACGCAGGCGCGCCGGATGACAGCGCGCGCGTCGGTCGGCTCCGTCACGCCGGTCGACGCCGCGATGCCCGCGGGTCGAGGCCGCCGGTTGTAGCGGCGCACCGCGCGGGACAGGAGCTCCTCGATCCACGCGTCGACCGGGCGCACGCGCACGCCCGCCACGCTCGTCGCCTCGGTCAGCGGGAGCGCCGCGCCCCCCGCTGCGTCACCAGGATGCGCAGCCCCGTTGGTCATGGATCACGGCGGTTCAAGATGCATTCCGCGCCCAGCGGGCGCCGAGGCCGAGAAGGGCGGCGTGGATGCGTTGATCCGCCCATCGCCGCTCGCCTCGCCCGGCCGCTTCGTCATTGTCACCGCGGCGCGGCCGCCCGTACCATGAGGCCTTCGGTCGACGCGCGTCCAAGGGGGGCGCGGTGCATGGCGAGCTTCGATCCGCTCTTCGATCCGCTGCGCCTCGAGTGTGTGCTCGAGGCGACGATCACGCTGCCGGACCCGCCACGGCCGGCGCCGGCGCCGGATCCCATCGTCATCACCCGCCCGGGCGTGGCGCGCCACGCCGCCCGGCGCGTGACGCTGCTGCAGGTCCGCCTGCGCGCAGGAGAACCCGCGCACACCGTCACCTCGCCGGTGCGCGCGGCGGTGCGGCGCGTGGCGCTCGATCCGGCGGCGCCGCTCCCCGGCGGCGGCGTCGAGCTGCTCGAGCTGTCGCCGCTCCCGTTCCTGGATCACACCCCGGGCGCGCCGTCGCTGCTCGAGGAGACCTTGCGCCGCCTCGGGACGCGCGGCGTGCCGACCTTCTATGTCGCGCCGTTCGCCGCTGCGGCCGCCGCGCTCCCGCCGGACGAGCCGCTCGACGACGCGCTGCTGCTCCGCGGCGCGCCGATCGTGGAGCTCACCCCCGGGGCCGTGTTCTCCGTCGGCGTCCTGTTCCAGGACGGGACCGCGCTGCCGCCGGTCACCGCCTTCGGGCTGATCGCCGACGCGCTCGAGGCGGCGGGCGACGGCGCTGCCGCGGCGGCGTGGCGCGCGCAGCTC
>NZ_JEMA01000583.1 GCF_001589285.1 Sorangium cellulosum
CGGGCCGGCGGCCCCGGGCGCCGGCCCGGGCGTGCCGTCGCCCGTCACCTCGCCCGCGGGGGACCCGGCAGCCGAGGCCTTCGTCGAGCCCGACCCCAACGCCGTCACGCGCGACGATCTGCAGGGGCTGGTCACCGATCTCGAGAACTTCAAGTTCCAGTGGCAGCGCGAGCGCGATCTCCACACCGCCATCTCGACCCGCTCTCTGCTCATCGGCGGCGTCATCCAGACGCGCATCGGATGGACGGAGCAGCCGGTGAACACGGCGACGTCGAACGACCGCAAGGTGACGTTCGACACGGGCGCCGCGCTCCTGTCGTTCAACGGCATCCTCTACAAGGACTACGAGGAAGGGCGCAACCTCACCTACTCGCTGCGCTTCGGCGCCTCGCCCCAGCAGGCGAGCAACAACAGCTTCCTCAACCTGCTGGACGCCCAGCTCTCGTACTCCGTGCTCCCCACCCTCGCCCCCGAGGACTGGGTCCTGCAAATCACCCTCGGCCAGCAGCTCTTGCCGTTCGGGCTCGAGGTCCCGGCGAGCGAGGAGCTCAAGCCGGTGATCACCAACGCCCAGTTCACGACGAAGCTCGGGCTGAACCGGCGCGAGCTCGGGCTCATCGTCCGGGGCGACGTGCTGCCGCAGGTGGACTATGGCTACAACTACCGCGCGCCCGTCCTCGCGTACGCGGTGGGGCTCGTGAACGGCAGCGGGCCGAACTCGCCCGACGACAACAGCGAGAAGGACATCATCGGTCGCCTGGCGTTCACCGTCCCCTCCGACTACAACTCCCTCCTGCGGCAGATCACGCTCGGCGGGAGCGTGTACATCGGCTGGCAGAACACGTTCCTCAAGGACGAGAAGAAGACGCTGTCCGGGAAGGGCGCCAAGCGCCGCTACGGCGGCGATATCTACTACAACCACTACCCGATCGGCCTCACCTACGAGTTCATCTACGGTCAGGACGACGTGACGCTCGGGGCCACGCCGGAAGACCCGCAGAAGACGAGGCTCTCGAGCCTGTCGCACGTGGCCACCGTCTTCTACAACTGGGGCGAGCAGTTCCTGAGGGGCTATCGCAACCAGGGCCGATACGACGACTGGTGGCCGAAGACCTACCAGCCGTTCATCCGGGTCGACCTCTTCGATCCGAGCACCGAGGTGCTGGAGAACCGGGTCGACGTCTACACGCTCGGCTTCAACCTCTTCTTCGCGGAGACGACGAAGTTCCAGCTCAACCTCAACCGTCGCGACGACCGCACGAACACGCAAGGCGCCCAGCACGAGCTGCTCGCCCAGCTCCAGGGCGGCTTCTAGAGAAACGAATCGAGAGAGAAAACCATGAGACGCGCTCTTATCATCCTGCAGATATTCATCGCGGCGATCTTGACCTTGTCCTCGCATGTGGCGCGGGCGGACGCGCCGACCGTCATCCGGGTGGCGTTCGCCGGGGTGGGGATCGGCAACCGGCCCTTCGTGGGCGGCAGCAGCCTCAGCGTTGTGCACGCGCGCGGGCTCCTCGAGGAGGAGTTCAAGAAGGACAACATCAAGATCCAGTGGTCCTTCTTCAAGGGCGCTGGCCCCGCCGTCAACGAGGCGTACGCGAACGGCCTCCTCGATTTCGCGCTCCAGGGAGACCTGCCGTCGAGCATCGGCAGGGCAGGGGGGCTCAAGACGAAGCTCCTCGCCGGGGTGTCGACGCGCCAGCACACCTACCTGGCCGTCCCCTCGGACTCCTCGATCGCGTCGCTCGCGGACCTCAAGGGGAAGAAGGTCGCCCTCTTCAAGGGCACCAACCTCCAGCTCGCCGTCAACAAGATCCTCGCCGGGAGCGGGCTGTCCGAGCGCGACCTCCGGATCCTCAACATGGATAGCGCGACCGCCAAGGCGGCGCTCGCCACCCGGGACATCGACGCGGCGTTCGGCGGGTCCGACCTCTACACGCTCCAGGACCAGGGGATCGCGAAGATCGTCTACTCGACGAAGAACGACTCGCCGACGTACCTGCGCCACGCCCACCTGATCGTCACCGAGGACTTCGCGAACAAGTACCCGGACATCACCAGGCGCGTCGTCAAGGTCGTCGTGCAGGCCGCCCACTGGATCGCGCAGAACGAGGCCAACCCGGCGCCCATCTACCAGCTCTGGTCCAAGTCGGGCGTGCCGTACTCGAACTACAAGGCCGACCAGGCGGGCGAATCGCTGAAGGTGCGCGCGAGCCCGCTGTTCGATGAGTACCTGATCTCCCGCTACAAGGCGGCGGTCGCCGACGCGAAGCGCTTCGGCCTCATCAGGAACACGTTCGACGTCGACTCCTGGATCGACCTCCGGTTCCTGAACGCGGCGCTCAAGGAGCTGAACCTCGAGGGCTACTGGCCCGAGTTCGACGCGAACGGGAAGGTCAAGCACCCCGGCAGGCAATGAGGGCGGCGCGCGGCGGCGTCCGCGCCGCGCGCGGGCAGGGCGGCCGACCACGATAGAAAGGCAATGAAGATGACGCAGCAGGGAATCCAAGAAAGCCAGACCCAGGCCGCCTACGAGCTCGCGGCGCCCCAGGTGGCGCTGCCCGCGGGCGGCGCCGCGCCGCTCCTGTCGCGGCGGGTGGGCAACGTCGCCGTGGGGCTCATCTTCCCGGCGGCGCTCCTCCTCGCGTGGGGCTACGCCTCGCAGCGCGAGCTGATCCCGCCGCAGATCCTGCCGGCGCCGGGGCTGGTCGTGCAGACGCTGACCGAGCTCGCCAGCTCGGGAGATCTGCACTCGAACATCGCCATCAGCCTCGGGCGCGTCTTCGGCGGCTTCGCCCTCGGCGGCGCGGCCGGCCTGCTGCTCGGCGTGGCCATGGGCCTCTCGCGGCGGATCGAGGACTACGTTCACCCGCTCTTCCGGGCGCTCGCGCAGGTGCCCGTCCTCGCGTGGCTGCCGCTGTTCATGATGGTGGTGGGCATCGGCGAGCCGCTCAAGCTGATCCTCATCGCGCAGGCGAGCCTCATCCCGGTGGCGCTGAACACGCTCCAGGGCATCAAGAACGTCCCCCGCTCGTACATCGAGGTCGCGCGGGTCTTCCGGTTCAGCAACGTCCAGCTCCTCCGCAAGGTCGTGCTCCCCTCGGCCGTCCCCTCGATCGCCGTCGGGATCCGCTATGGGCTCACGCAAGCGTGGCTGTCGCTCGTCACGGTCGAGCTCCTGGCGTCCTCCGAGGGCGTCGGGTTCCTGATCGTCTGGGGCCGGCAGCTCTTCCAGCTCGACGTGGTGCTCGCGGCGATCCTCGTCGTGGGGATCCTCGGGCTCGCGCTCGACAAGGGGCTCGAGACGATCGAGGCCCGCCTCCTCCGCTGGCGGCGCGCCGCGCTCTGACCTCCCGCACCTCGACAGGAACAACAACGATGAGCGCCATCACCCATGCACTGACAGCGCCGCGGCTCCGGCGCGGCCTTGTCCTGCCCATCTTCCTCGTCGTCGCGTGGATCGTTGTCTGCCGCTACGAGCTCGCCAACACCCGCATCCTCGTCCCGCCGCTCGCCGTCTGGGAGGCGGCGAGAGGGCTGCACGAGAGCGGGGAGCTCTGGGGCCACCTCCGGGCCAGCCTGCTCCGGGATCTGCTCGGGCTCTCGCTCGGCGTCGCGGCGGGCACGGCCGTCGGCGGCCTCCTCGCCCTCTCGCGCGTCGCCGACCGGCTGCTGTCGCCGAGCTTCCACGCCGCGAAGCAGGTCGCGCTGTTCGCGTGGATCCCGCTCATGTCGGTGTGGCTCGGCGTCGGCGAGGAGGCGAAGGTCGCGTTCATCGCGCTCTCCGCCTTCTACCCGGTCGTCGTGAACACCCATGAAGGCGTGCGGAGCGTCGCCGTCGAGCACCTCGAGGTGGCGCGCGTCCTCCGCTTCTCGCGGTGGCAGGTGCTGCGCAAGGTCGTCCTGCCGTCGGCCGCGCCGTCGCTCTTCGCCGGCGTCCATCAGGGGCTCATCTACGCGTGGCTCGGCACGATCGGGGCCGAGTACCTGCTCGAGCCCGCCCCCGGCGTCGGCAGCCTGATGGTCGACGGGCGCGAGCGCTTCGCCATGGATGTCGTGCTTGTCGGGCTGATCGTGTCCGGCCTCGTGGGCTTCGGCCTGAACGCGCTGGCTACGGCCGCGGAGGAGCGCCTGCTGCGATGGCGCGTCCGCGGCGTGTGAAACGTTGGAAGGAGAGATCATGAGCTCGCCCGGAGTCATCAACATTCGCGATGTCAGCAAGAAGTACGTGGTCAAGGACGAGTCCCTGCAGGTACTCCAGGGCATCGGCCTGACCGTTCACCCCGGCGAGTTCATCAGCGTCGTGGGCACGAGCGGTTGCGGCAAGTCGACGCTCCTCCGGCTCCTCGTCGGGCTGGACAGCGATTACCAGGGCGACATCCTCGTCGGCGGCGCGCGCGTCGAGGGGACGAGCCTCGACCGGGGCATCGTCTTCCAGGAGCACCGGCTCTTCCCCTGGCTCACCATCGAGCAGAACGTCGCGCTCGGCCTCGAGAACTCGACGTGGACAGAGGCGGAGAAGACCCGCGCTGTCGACGATCACCTCGAGCTCGTCGGCCTGTCGGCGTTCAAGCGGGTCTACCCGCACCAGCTCTCCGGCGGGATGGCGCAGCGGGCGGCGATCGCGCGCGGGCTGGTCAACCGGCCTGGCATCCTGCTCCTCGACGAGCCGTTCGGCGCGCTCGACGCGCTGACCCGCACGAAGCTGCAGCAGGAGCTCCAGCGCATCTGGCAGGCGGAGCAGATCACGATGATCCTCGTCACGCACGACGTCGAGGAGGCCGTGTTCCTGGGCGACAGGGTCGTCGTGCTCGAGCCGCGGCCCGGGCGGATCAAGCGCATCGTCCCCGTCGATGTGCCGCGCCCCCGGTCCCGCACCGATCACGACATCAAGGTGCTCACCGACGAGGTCCGCGGCTACCTCCTCGAGGCGTAGCGCGCCGCGCGGCTCCGGGGGGGGCCGCCCCGACGCGTCGCCCGCAGAAGATCCTGGCGCACGTCCACGGTGTCCGTTATAATGGACAAACCATCCGCTATCATGGTGAGTGACGCCCGATGACGATGCCCTTGCTCACGCTTCCCAACCCTGGCGCGCTGGCTCTCTCTGTGCGGGCCAAGGCGCTTGTCTTCGAGGATCCCCGGTCGCAGGCGATCCTCGATCGGATCCGGCAGCTCTCGCCGAGCGACGCGACGCTGCTCGTGACGGGGGAGACCGGCACGGGCAAGGAGCTTGTCGCGCGCCACATCCATGCGCTGAGCCATCGTCGGGGGCGGCCGTTCGTGGCGGTCAACTGCGGCGCCTGGTCGGAGTCGCTGGTCGAGAGCGAGCTGTTCGGCCACGAGAAGGGCGCCTTCACCGGCGCGACGACCGCGAAGGCCGGGTGGTTCGAGGCCGCGGACGGCGGCACGCTGTTCCTCGACGAGATCGGGGATCTCTCGTTGCCGCTCCAGGTGAAGCTGCTCCGCGTGCTGCAGGAGCGCGAGGTGGTGCGGCTCGGATCGCGCCAGCCGATCCCGATCGACGTGCGGCTCATCGCGGCGACCAACGTGGACCTGGAGGAGGCGGTGACCGCGCGGAAGTTCCGCGAGGACCTTTTCTACAGGCTCAACGTGGCGACGCTGGCGCTCCCGCCGCTGCGCGAGCGGCCGGGCGACATCCTCCCGCTGGCGCGCTACTTCCTCGAGCTTTACGCGCACCGGCTCGGCTCGGGGCCGGCCGCGCTCACGACGGAGGCGGTGGGGCGGCTCCTGGAGCACCCGTGGCCCGGGAACATCCGGGAGCTCGAGAACGCCATGCACCACGCGCTCCTGGTCTGCAAAGGCCATCAGATCGCCGTGGCGGATCTGCGGCTCACGGCGCTCCAGCCGAAGGCGGCGACGAGCCCGCCTCCTTCGGAGAGGGGGTTCGACAGGGGGGCGGCGGACGTCGCGTCCCAGGTCAAGGCGACGTCGCTGGAGGGCGCGTTGCTCGCGCTGTTCGAGCAGAACCTGCCGAACCTGCACGAGCAGATCGAGGAGACGATCATCCGGACGGCGTACCGGTATTGCGATCGCAATCAGCTCCAGACGGCGCGGCTGCTCGGCATCAGCAGGAACATCGTGCGCGCCCGGCTCGCGCAGTTCGGCGAGCTGGCGCGCTACCGCGCGGCGCGCGGCGGGGCGGCCGCCGCTGTGTTCGGGCGGGGGGAGCCGGTCGAGTCGTCGCGCGTCCCGGGAGCGAGCTGAGGGGGCGCGCCGGCGGGGCTGCGCCGGGCTGGGCGCGCGGCGGTGAG
>NZ_JEMA01000584.1 GCF_001589285.1 Sorangium cellulosum
GGCCTCGCTCGCCCCCGAGCCCCCGGCCGCGGCGTGGCCCGGCGCGCGCGCCGTCTCGTACGACGCGCCGCCGGATCCGTCGGGGCTCGTGAAGGCGTTCGCCGTCCTGGGGCCGTTCCAGGACAGCTCGGGCGGCGGGCTCGCGCGCCGCGAGGGGCCCGAGGCCGAAGGCCAGCGCTTCTCGGACATGAGCGCCCGCTACGCGTGGGGCGTGTACGACGTCGCGTGGCGCCGGTCGCTGCCCGCCGCGTCGACGGCGCGCGGCGTGCCGCTCGACCTCTACATCCACCCGCGCGGCGAGAGCTGCACGTACCTCGCCTCCCGCGTCACCGTGCCCGCCGCGCTCGATCGCAAGCCGCTCGTCGCGCACGTCGCCGCGGCCGGCGCCGTGCGGCTCCTGTGGGACGGCGCCGACGTCGCCGCGAGCGACGTGGAGCACGAGCGCCTCGTGCTCGATCGCCTCGCCGCGCGCGTCGAGGCGCCCGCTGGCGATCACCTGCTCGCGCTCAAGGTGTGCACCGGCGCGATCGGCGACGAGGGGCGCGTCCGCGTGCGCTTCACCGACGAGCAGCGCCGGCCCGTGGCGCTCGCGACCTCGTCGGACCTCACGCCGCTCACGGCGCCCCCGGCCGCGCCCTCGGCCGTGACCCCGGTCAGGACGGCGCTCGACCGGGCGCTCGAGGCGGGCGCGTCGCCGGCGCTCGATCAGACGCTCACGGCCGTCGTGGCGCGCACGCTCGGGGGCGCGGACGACCAGCGGTCGCCCCGCGCGCCCGGGCTGCTCGACCGCCTGACGCGCGCGGCGGGCGTCTCCGCCGACGCGATCGCCATGGCGGGGTGGGTGTCCCCGTTCGGCGCGAACCGCAGCGGCTGGCTCGAGGCCGCGCGCGCCCGCGGCCTCGCCGACAAGGACCGGGCCACCGCCTCGTTCGCGCAGCGCCGGCTCGTCGCCGCCCATCTCGCCTCGGACCGCGTCGACTGGGCGGCCTCCGCGCTGCGCGAGGATCCGCTGCGCTCGGCGCGCGATCCCGAGGCGCGCGTCCTCAGGGCGCTCGTGAAGAAGAAGCTCGCGGCCTCGGGGCTCGCGCGGGCGGCGCTCGACGATCTGCTCGCGATCGAGCGCGAGCAGAAGGACCGCACCCCGGTCGTCGTGTGGCAGGAGATCGCGGCCTCGGCCCGGTTCGACCCGGCGCTCGAGCTGCGGGCCGCGCGCCGGCTCGCCGAGGTCACGCCCGAGTCGCGGGGCGCGGACTATGTCCTCGCGTTCGGACACGAGGGCGGCGCCGCGCTGGAGGTGGCCGCCGCCGGGGCGCTCGCGCAGCAGACGTCGGCCCAGGACGTCATCCGCATCGGCCGCGCGCTCCACGACGCGGGCCGCGCCGCGTGGGCGCGCGAGGTGCTGGCCTACGCCACGCACGTCGCGCCGAACCAGCCCGCCGCGTTCCAGGCGCTCGCCGCCGCCCGGCAGGGCGCCGACGCCGCGCCCTGGTCCGCCCTCTCGACCGCCGCGCTCGGGCGGGCGCGCGACCTCACGCCCGGCGACCCGTTCCTCAAGGCCGAGCTCGCGCTCCGCATGGGCGAGGGCTCGGCCGGCGCGCCGGGACGGCGGCGCATGCGCGACGAGCAGCACCTCGTCGCGCCCGACGTCTTCCTCGCGCGGGCGCGCAAGGACCCGGCGAAGAAGGGGGAGATCGCCGATCGCCAGCTCCACTGGGTGCGCGTCGCGACGTACCACCCGGACAAGCGCGTCTCGCAGCTCATGCACTACGCGCGCGAGATCGTGATCGAGCCGCGGACCGATCAGGACCTCTACGAGCGCGACATCCCCGCCGAGGCGGCGGACACCGAGCTGCTGTTCGCGCGCGTGCACCGCAAGGACGGCACCGTGGCGCAGCCGGACGAGCAGGGCGCGGGCGGGCAGAGGCCGTTCGTGCGCTGGCCCAAGCTCAAGGCGGGCGACGTGGTGGAGGTCGCTGTGCGCTCGTGGACCCCGGGCCCGGTGGGCCGCCGGGGCGACGCGCCGTTCTACTTCATCGACTACGTCGGCTCGACCGACACGCGGCCGATCCTCTACAACGAGGTCGTCGTCGACTCGCCGAAGAGCGATCCCTTGGCGATCGACGTGCTCAACGGCAAGGCGGAGCGGGTGCTCACGTCGGAGAAGGACGGCCGCCAGGTGACGCGGTTCATCTGGGACGACCCGCCCGAGGTGCCCGAGGAGCCGCTCGCGCCGCACCTGTCGGAGGTGCTGCCTGTCGTCGTGGGCTCCACGTTCCACGGCTGGCACGACTTCCGCGAGTGGTACCGGGGCGCTGTCGCGGGCTTCATGGAGCCCGACGACCAGGTCCGCCGGCTCGCGGCCGAGCTCACGAAGGGCAAGACGACGCGCGAGGAGAAGCTGCGGGCGCTCTTCGACTTCGTGGCGGACGACATCCGTTACGTGAACTTCGTCTCGGGCGAGTGGTGGCTGCCGAACCGCCCGCAGGAGCTCCTGGCGCGGCGGCAGGGCGACTGCGACGACAAGGCGATGCTGCTGATCACGCTGCTCAAGTCGATCGGCATCGAGGCGACGGAGGTGCTCGTGCAGACGCGCTACACCGGCCAGCCGTCGCTGCTCCGGAGCGAGGTCGCGGCGATCCCGGTGTTCGATCACGGCATCGCGTACCTGCCGGGCGTGGGCGGCGCGCCGGGCATGTGGCTCGACGCGACGAGCCCGCAGAGCCGGCTCGGGCCGCTGCCGGCGATGGACGCGCGCACGCTGGCGCTGTTCGTCGACGACGGGCCGCCGAAGATCGTGGAGACGCCGGCGAGCTCTCCGGCCGATCACGGCGTTGACGCCGAGTGGACGATCGCGCTGCAGCCGTCGGGCGCGGGCGAGCTCACCGCGAAGGAGCGGCACATCGGCGACGCGGCGTTCGAGCTCCGGTCGAACCTGGCCGAGGCCGACGCGCGCGCGCAGTGGGTCGAGCAGTACCTCGCGTACGGCTGGTTCCCGACCGTGGACGTGAAGCCGAAGGTGGCGTTCCAGGCCGATCTCCCGCACGGCGCGGCGTCGCTCGCGTACGAGGCGCGCTCCGAGGGGCTCGCCCGCCGCGAGGGCGCGGACCTCTCGGTGCCGCTCTCGGGCACGTCGACGATGACGTCGCAGCTCGCGCCGCTCGTGAAGCGCACGCTGCCGGTGGTCCTGCCGCCGAGCCTCGCGCCGCGGCACCACCACCGGACGATCACGATCGTCGCCCCGGCCGGGTACACGTTCGCCGAGCTGCCGCCGGGCGGCGACGAGGACGGCGGCGAGTTCGGCCGCGCGACGCTCTCGTTCGCGAGGGTGCCGGGCAGGAACGCCGTGGTGGTGAAGGAGCGCGTGGTCCTCGATCGCTCGACAATCCCCGTGGCCCAGTACGCCGCCTGGCGAAGCTGGCTGCAGCGCGTCGACGGCCTCCAGCACCGGATGGTGCGGCTCGTGCCCGTCGCGCAGGCAAACAAGCAGACGCCGTGAGAGGGCCGCCGTCGGGGGGGTCCTCGAGCGGCTCGGCCGGATCGGTCTCCTCGCCCCGAGGCCGCCCGTCGGCGGCCCGTTGGTACCGTTCTGGCTAGCCGCTCTTCAACGCACCCACGCGCCAGCGCTACCCAGGGGAGGGATCTCGCCATGCCGCTCGAACAGTACCGACGCCCGCGCATGATCGTTCTGAGCCCGCGCTCGACCGCTTACGACGCGGTGAGGGCGATGGTCGACAACCACGTCGGCGCGGTCCTGGTCCACGATGGCCAGCGCCTCGCCGGCATCGTGACCGACCGCGACGTCGCGCTCGAGATCGTGGCGGGCGACCTCGACGCCCGCAGCACCATGCTGCGCGACATCATGTCGGACGAGGTCGCGACGCTCGAGATCGACGCGTCGATCGACGACGCCGTGCGCATCATGCGCGATCAGGCGTGTCGACGCGTGCCGCTGACCGAGCAAGGGCGACCCGTCGGCCTCGTGACCCTGGACGACCTGCTCGCCGACGGCGCCGTCGACGCCGAGGCCGCCGGCTCCGTCGTGCGCGCGCAGCTCGAGGTAGCCGCCCGGTTCAAGCCGGGAGGCGCGCTGCACCCGGAGGGGACCGCGCGCCCCGAGCGCTCGCGCGGCCCCGTGCGCGCCCTCACCCGGCGTAAGGCGCGCGCGGACAGCGCCTATGGCCGGCTGCTCCACGCCGTGGAGCGCCACAGCGGCCTCCAGCAGCGCGACCGCGCGGAGCTCGCGCTGCAGATCGTCCTCGGCAACCTCTGCCGCAGGGTGACGCCGCAGGAGGCGCGGCACCTCATCGCGCAGCTCCCCTCCAAGCTCCACCCGTCGCTCGATCCGTTCCTCGACGGGCCCGACAAGCGCATCACGACGGCGACCATCGAGGACGACGTCGCGCGCGAGCTGCGCATGGACCGCGAGGCCGCCGGCTTCGTGCTGCAGGCGATCTGCGAGGCGGTCGCGGACAGCGTGTCCGCCGGGGAGATCGAGGGGTTCCGCGGTCAGCTCCCGCTCGACATGAAGGACCTGTTCCCGCCGACCCCGCTGCGCCGGGCGGTCTGAGCCGCGGCAGCGCCTCACGGGGCCGCCGCGGCCGCAGGCGCCGTGAGCAGCTTGCGGACCGTGCCGAGGAGCTTGTCGGCCGTGAACGGCTTCTTGAGGACGGCGTGCACCCGGTCGCCGAGCTTCTGGAGCAGCTCCTGGCGCTGCTCGACCGCGCTCATGATGACGATCGGCATGCCGTCGAGCCGCCGCTCCTCCTTCACGGCCCTGACGAGGTCGAACCCGCTCATGATCGGCATCATCAGGTCCACGAGGGCGACGTCTGGCCGGGCCTCTCGCAGGTAGTCGAGCGCCGCCTTGCCGTCGGGGCACGTCACGACCGAGTACCCCTCGTCCTCGAGCAGCCCCTCGATGCACGCGAGGAGGTCCGACTCGTCATCCACCACGAGCACCGTCGTCACGACTCTCCCTCTCTGTCCTGCAATCCGGCCAGGAGCCGCGCCTGCCCCGAGAGGATCTGCTCCGCCGAGCGGAACGAATCGGCCACCTCGATCCCCTGCTCGCCGATGAAGAACTCACGGATTGACCTGTCATAGTGGCTCTCTCGCATCTTCATGATCGAGATGAGGCGGTGAATCTGGGACCTGAGCTCGACATAGCGGAGCAGGACGACGTTCTCGACCACGTTCCCGAGCTCGGGGCTCGGCATCTTGATGAGCGGGGTGAACAGATCGAGCTCCTCGCTCACCAACGTCGTCACGTCGAGCATCCTGAGCTGATTGGTGAACGCCGAGAGGAAGCGCGGCAGCCGGTCCAGGTAGACCGACGCGGCGCGGAAGCCCTCGATGCCGTCGATGAACAGCCGGCGTCGCGGCTTCGGGCGATGTCGGAGCAGCTCGAGCAGCTGCTCCGCCAGCGAGTCCAGCATGTGCTCGAGCGGCGGCTGCCAGAGGAGCCGGATCGTACCCTCCTGGATGTAGGTATCGAGATCGATGCCGACCTTCCGGGCCTTCTCGCAGAGCCTGGGCGGAGGCTCGTAGAAGCCGAAATAGATCCCCTCCTCGCCCTGCTTCGCCCCCTCGACCAGGAACGAGAGCCCGAGCAGCGTCTTGCCGATGCCTGGCGCGCCGAGGAGCGCGGTCGCCGAGCCGGAGAGCAGTCCACCCTCGATCATCGCGTCGAAGCTCGCGATCCCGAAGCTCATCCGCTTGCGGTCCTCGGTGGCGCTCGCTTGCGGGGTGTCGAACTGGATCTCGGTGCGCGGGTGGATGACCATCCCGGACGACTGGATCTCGACCTCGTGCTTCCCGCGCAGGTAATCGCCCCCGCGGAACTTGTGCACCGTGAGCTCCCGGACGGCCCGCAGCCCGATGAGCTGATCGGTGAGCTCGATGACGCCGTCCACCAGCGTGTTCTCGGAGTGCGACCGCTCCCCGGTGCTCGAGAGCAGGAAGGTCGTGCAGTCGCTCAGGGCCGAGAGCCCCTGAATCTCGTGCACAAACTCACGGAAAGCCAGCACGTCGGGCGCGCGCTGCTCGACGCTCTCCAGCCCATCGATCACGAGCACCTCGGTGCCGCGGCGCTCGCGCAGGGTGCGGCGCAGGAGGTCGATCAGCCCGGACAGGCCCTGATCGCGGAGCGCCGTGTAACCGCTGATGTAATAGATGCGGTCCGGGATCATGCCGGTGTCGAACCACTTCATCCCGCTCAGGTGGCGGATCATCTTGGCGTGCGACTCGACGAGGAGCGTCACGTAGACACACCGCGCGCTCGAGCTCCGCCGGACGCGCTCGAAGCAGAGCTGATTGCCGAGGATCGTCTTTCCGCTCCCCGGCGGGCCCATCACGGCATAGGTGCCGTTGCGGAGGAAGCCGCCCTTCAGGATGTAGTCGAGCCTCGGAATTCCAGTCTCCAGCCGGGGGATGGCCGCGCTGGGGCTGTCGCGCTCTCCGTCCTGGATCGAGGACCCCTGTGCGCCTGGTTGATCTTCTCGTCCTAGCGTCATGATTTTTCCGCTGAAGTCTCCGGCGTTTGCTGCTCGACGGGCAGGCGAACGACGAACGCCGCCCCGCCGCTGTCGGGCGACTCGATGACGATGCTGCCGCCGTGCGCATGGACGATCTCCCGCACGATGTAGAGGCCGAGCCCGAGGCTCTGTGACTTGTAGGTGGACGCGATCCGCTGGAAGGGCCGGAAGACCCGGTCGCAGTCGCCCGCGGCGATGCCTGGCCCGTGGTCGCGGACCGTGAGCTTGGCGGTCGTCCCCTCGCGCGCGGCGGAGACCTCGATCGGGCTGCCCCCGCCGTACTTCAGCGCGTTCGTGAGGAGGTTCTGGACGACCTGCTCGATGCGCGCGCCGTCCCAGAGGCCGTGGATCGGCTCGCCGGCCACGACCCGGACCGGCGTCCCGGCCGCGCGGGCGTGCTCGGCGACCGCCTCCGTGGCGTCGCGCACGATCTGGAGCAGATCCTTCGGCTCCAGATCGAGCTCGAGCCGGCGGGCGCGGATCCGGGTCACGTCGAGGAGGTTCTGGACCAGGCTGGTCAGGCGATCGACCTGGCGCTGCGACATGTCGACGAGGCGATCGAGCTCGGAGGGCGCCTCGTCCGACGGGACGCGCAGCTTGACCCGGTGGATCGTGAGGAGCAGGGCGTTGAGGGGCGATCTGAGCTCGTGCGCCGCGATGGACAGGAACTCGTCGCGCGCGGCGAGCGCGGCGCGCGTGTCGTCGGTCCATCGCTGGAAGGCGGTCACGTCGACGAAGGTCAGCGCGGCGAGCTTGTGATCGAGGTCGACGGGGTCGCACCGGACGATGAGCGCGACGTCGCCGTCGCCGGTCTTCCAGTGCGTCATCAAGGGGCCGAACGCCTCGCCCCGGAGGGCGCGGGACCGGGGCCGCTCGTGCGGCGCGATCGGCTCCCCATCGGCGTTCGTGACGTGCGGGGTCTGCCCGTCCAGGTCCTCGTAGGCAAAGGAGACCTCGCGCGCCGGCGCGTTCGCGAAGACCACCCGGCCGCGCCGCGCGATGTCCAGCAACACGAGCCCCACCTGAATCGTGCCCACGGTCGGTGCATCGGTGGATAGAGACGGTCTCACCAGGCTTGCTCCCTCGCTGCTGCGGAGTCTCTCTGGCAGGCTCATCGTGCAAGCGGCGGACCGCGCCGCGACGCCGGCGGTACCGTCGCCGTCACCGGGCGCGGCTGTGGCGTAACGCCATCACGCGGGGCAACTTGGCGCGTGCGGGGGTGGTGACGGGACCCCCCTGGGAGCTGGAGGGGTGTGCTGACGTCGCCGCCCCACCGCCTCTCGGCGCGCGGCGGCCGCGAGGTCCGCGCTCGGCCTACGCCTGCGGCCAGACCACGCCGCGCGCGCGCAGGTCCGCGACCGTGTCCGCGAGCGTCTCGAGCGGGTCGCGGGGCGTCCACCCGAGCTCGCGCCGGGCCCTGGTCGCGTCGAGGTACCAGAAGTGCTGGGCCATCTCCGCCGACACGGGGTCGACAGGCAGATCGAACGGGAGCCGCTTGCGCGCCCGCTCGATGAGGTGCGCGCCCGCCTTCGCGAGCGCGATGCTCCGGGGCAGCCGCAGGGCGGGGGCGGGGACGCCGGAGACGCGCGAGAGGCGGTGGAAGAAGACGTCCAGGCTCATGTTCGCGGCGCCGAGCAGGTAGCGCTCGCCCGGGCGGCCCTTCTCCATGGCCAGCGCCATGCCCTGCGCCGCGTCGCGGGCGTCGACGAAGGACAGGCCGCCCGCGGGGATGAACGGCAGCCGGCGCTCGAGGAAGCTCACGACGTCTCCGGTCGACGCGCCGTGGACGTCCCCCGGCCCGAGCAGGATGCTCGGGTTGACGGCGACGACCTCGAAGCCCGGTCCGCTGCGATCGAACGCCGCGCGCTCGGCGTACAGCTTCGAGCGGTAGTAGGGCCAGCCGGCGATCAGGTCGATCGGCGGCGGCGCCGTCTCGTCGCGGACGTCGCTCGGCTCCCGGCTCACGGCGACGACGCCGCTCGTGCTCGCGATCACCGCGCGCTTCACCCCCGCGTCGCGGCAGGCGTCGAGGATGATCTTCGTCCCCTCGACGTGGGTCCGGTAGAGCGCCTCGGCGTCCTCGCGGCGCCGCGAGACGCGCCCGGCGCAGTGGAAGAGCCCCTCGCAGCCCTCGGCGGCGGCGCGGACCGACGCCGCGTCGAGGATGTCGCCGCGGCGGAGCGCCACGCCTTGTTCGACGAGCGCGGGCGCCTCCGACCGGCAGAGCGCCACGACGTCGTGGCCCGCCCCGCGGAGGGCCGTGACGAGGTGCGAGCCAAGGAAACCGGTCGCGCCGGTGACGAGGTAGCGGCTCATGCGAGGTCGAAAACCTTCTGGAAGGTCTGGAGGAGGGAGATGTCGTTCGATTTCACGAGGCCCGTCATGAACTCCATCGGGCTCGGCGTGTAGGCCTCGCGGACGATCTTGGTGAAGATCTCCGGCGTCGTCTTGAGGACGCAGTCGGCTTGCTGGATCGGCTTTTTTTTTTNTTGCCGATCCGCGCCTCGCAGCCGGCCGGATCGATCCGCAGCGTCCACTTCGCCTCCTCCTCCGCGCCGAGCGTCACGTAGTACGTAATCGGCTGGGCGACCCGCCCGGCCACGTACTTCGCCTCGAGCTCGCGGAACAGGACCGTGAGCGGGTGCTCCTTCGTGGTGGCCGCCTGGTCGAGGCTCTCGACCCGGCGCAGGTCGAGCGCGCCGCCCTCCCGCAGCTTGATCACGGCGAGCTGCGTGAGCTCCGCGACCCTGCGGCACGCCACCGCGTACTTCATCCCGGCGGTGAGCCGCTTGAGGTCGGCGATCTCGAGCGGCGGCCCGATGCGCGCGACGAGGTCGCGGCGGATCGGGACGCTGCGCCCCTTGGGGAGCGCCTCGAAGGTGCCGCCCAGGTAGAGGGGCAGGATGTCGACGTTGTGCGTGAGCGCGAGGTGCCCGATGGCCGGCTTGAACTCCAGGACGCTGCCGTCGGGGCTGCGCGTGCCCTCGGGGAAGAGCAGCACGGTCCGCCCCCGGTCCAGGATCTCGCCGGTCTGGCGCAGCGCCGTGCGGAGGCCGCCCTTGCGGTCGAAGGGCGCCAGGTTCGTGAGGTTCTCGAAGTAGGCGCGCCGCCAGCGGTTGCCCTCGAAGAAGTAGTCCTGCGCGGCCAGCGAGACGAGGCCGTCGCCGTAGCTGCCCAGCGCGAACTTCACGAGCCCCATGTCGAGGTGGCTCGCGTGGTTCGAGACGACGATCGTGTTGCGGTTGTGCGGGATGAACGCGCGCCCGTAGACCTTCGGGCGCATGACGTTCCCGTAGAAGCCGGACTGGACCTTGTTCATCCAGTGCTTGGCGAAGTCGGCCACGGGGCGGGGGATGTGGATCGGCTCCTCGCCGGGCGCGTGCGACCTCGGCTCGATGCTCGCCGCGCCGCCGTCGTGCGCGAGGCTCCCCGCGCCGGCGTCGGCCGCCGCGGAAGCGGCCGCCTCGGCGGCGAGGCGCGCGACGATCGCCTTCACCTCGGCGCGCTTCACCTGGCCGGACGCGGTGCGCGGCAGGTCCGCGTCGTGGAGGTGCACGGCCATGGGGTGGCACGGCTTGGGCAGCGCCTGGATCGACGTCCGGAGCGCATCGAGCGCGCGCTCGTGCTGCAGCGCCCACGCGAGCTCCTCGTCTTCGCCGTCGTCCTTCGGTCCGAGCGGCGTGGGGACGGCGAGGCACGCGACCTGCTCGCCGCCGCGGCCGTTGTCGATCCCGACGATCGCGAGCTCCTTGATGTGCTCGACCTTGCCGAGCGTGCGCTCGATCTCGGCCGGGTACACGTTCTCGCCCTTCGCCGCGGCGATCACCTCGCTCTGCCGGCCGACGAGGGTGAGCCGCCCCTGCTTGTCGAGCTTGCCGAGGTCGCCGGTGTGGAGCCACCCGTCCGCGTCGAGCGCCGCCTGGGTCGCGTCGGGGGCGTCGGCGTAGCCCTTCATGACGTTGGCGCCGCGCGCGAGCACCTCGCCCACGCCGTTCGCGTCGGGGTTCGCGATCTTGATCTGCACGCCGGGGAGCGCTTTGCCGACGTTGCCCGGGCTCGCGGCCGGCGAGGCCTTGGCGATGGTGAGGAGCGGCGCCGCCTCGGTCAGGCCGTAGCCCTCGGCGAGCGGCAGGCCGAGCCCCTTGAAGACGGCGGCCGTGTCCCTTGGGAGCGCGGCGCCGCCGGAGATGAGGAAGCGGACGTTGCCGCCGAGCGCGTCGTGGACGCTGCCGAAGAAGAGCCGCCCCGCGTTCAGCCCGAAGCGCTTGCCGAGCATGCGGTTCAGCTCCATGGCCCAGTTGAACGCGGCGGCCGCGGCGGGCCCCTGCTCCTTCATCCGGGCGACGATCTGGCGCTCGAGCATCTGCCAGAGCGCCGGCACGCCGACCATCGCGGTGACGCGCGCCCTCTTCAGCCCGTCGGTCACCCGGTCGGCCGAGACCTCGTCGAGGTAGATGATCCGCGCGCCCTGCGACAGCGGCAGGAGCAGGCCGCAGGTGACCTCGAAGGTCTGGTGGAGCGGCAGCACGCTGAGCACGCGGTCGCTCGCCTTGAGCGGGAAGAGCGGGGCGAGGGAGGCGAGCAGCGCGGTGAAGTTGCCGTGCGTGAGCAGCACGCCCTTCGGCTCCCCGGTGGTGCCGCTCGTGTAGACGACGCTCGCGACGTCCTCGCTGCCCACGCGCACGTCCGGCGGCGCGAGCCCGTCGCCCGAAGCCGGCCCGAGGTCGGCCGCGCGGCCCTCGGCGAAGCCGGCCAGGTCGAAGGCGTACAGGTTCGGCAGCGCCGCGCGCACGCCGGCGCCGACCTTCGCCTCCACGCCGCTGTCCCAGAGGACGACCTTCGCTGTCGACGAGCGGACGACGGCCGCGAACGCCTCCGCGTCGACCGCGGGGTCGATCGGGACGGCGACGGCGCCCGCGCGGAGGATGCCGAAGTAGGCGACGGGCCACGCCGGCTGGTTCGCGCCGGAGAGCGCCACGCGATCGCCGCGGCGGACGCCGAGCGCGGCGAGGCGCGCGGCCGTCTTGCACGCCGCGTCGCGGAGCTCGCGGTAGCTCGTGCGCGAGAGCCCGTCCTGCTCGATGCGCTGCACGGAGAGCGCGTGATCGAAGCGCTCGGCGACCTCGTCGAGCAGGTCGACGAGGCTGTCGTAGGGCCGGAGCGCCTTGATCTCCCGGCGGAGCATGTTCTCCATGAGCGGGAAGGCCCACTTCTCCAGCCCGGGGAGGTGGACATTCCAGATGTAGTCGCGCCAGTCGATCTTCTCGGGCGCCCAGACGAAGCGCGCCCGCTCCTCGGGCGGCATGCGGGCCATGGCCGCGCGGGTGTTGGCGCAGGAGTAGACCCAGTCCGCCTCCGCGACGAACGGCATGAAGACCTCGAGGAGGGCGGCCGTCTTTTGCTCGGTCTTCGCGGCGCTCTCCAGCGCGGCGGCCGCCGGCTTGAGGAGCGCCGCGGCGGGGCCGACGCCGGCCGTCTTGAGCAGGCCCCCCAGGCCGCGGAGCGCGCCCTCGATGGTCCGCGCGCCGTGCGCGTTGTACTGCTGCCGGGTGAGCCCGCGCGGCTCGAAGCGGGACGACACGACGTCGAAGAGCGCGGTCTTCTTCCCCTCGAAGACCTGCCGTCGCTTGTAGAGCCCGGCGAGCTCCAGGTAGCGCGTCACGCGGCAGCCGTTCGTGTCGGTGGTCCCGTACTGGTACACGGCGGGCGCGCGGCCCTCGATGAGCTCGCAGAGCGAGGCGATCATGCCGCTCGCGGTCATGTCGACCGGGATGAGATCGAGCCGCACGTCGTGGTCGCCCGGGAACTGCACCTGCCCCTTCGAGGCGAGGTAGAGGTAGGGCGCCGAGGTGTTGATCCCCTCGTTCCAGCCGCAGAACGGGAACTCGACGGCGGTCTCGACGACGGCGGGGCGGACGATGGTGAAGGGCAGCCCGGAGCTGGCGAGCACCTGCTCGCCGATGCTCTTCGTGTAGGTGTAGATGTTGGTCCACCCCCAGAAGAGCGCGCGCTCCTTGCCGGCCTCGACGAGCCGGTCCTTGATGAACTTGCGCTTCACGCGGGCGAGCTCGTTCTCGAGCGCGCTGCCGCGGCCGGGCTCGCCGCGCGCGGCCAGGTTCGCCTTGGCCTCGTCGAGGAAGGCGCTCTGCCGGAAGGCGTCCTCGCACCGCTGGCGCGCCTGCTTCACGAGGTCGAGGCACTCGCTGATCTCGCGCTGCGGGTCCCAGTGCGAGCGATCGAGCGTCCGCTTCGGGCAGGCGGCGCCGAACCACGTCTCGCCCGCGGCGCGGGGGAAGGGGATCTCGGCCGGGTGGTTCTCCTCGATGAGCCCGGAGCGGTACCCTGCGACGAAGCAGGTGCTCGTGTGCATCACCTTGGCCCCGAGGGTCCGCGCGAGCTCGACGATGTTGCTGATGCCGAACGCGTTGACCTCGAGCGCCTCGTCGAGCGGGGGGTTGAAGTCGACGACGCCGGCCACGTTCACGACCGCGGCGATCTGGCCGGTGAGCTCCCCGACGCGGTCGCCGAGCCCGAGCAGCGGCTGGCCGACGTTGCCGTTCATGGGGGTGATCTTCTGCCGGAGGTACTCCTCGAAGGCGGGCCCGGGGTGCTGCTCGCGGACCGGATCGAACACCGGCGAGGTGGCGATCTGCGACCAGAAGCGCTCTTCCGGCGACTGGCCCTCCTTGGCCCGGACGAGCAGGTAGATGTGGGCGATCTCCGGGAACCTCGCGAGCAGCATGGCCAGCCAGACCTTGCCGAGGAACCCGGTGCCTCCGACCACCACGAGCCGCTTGCCCGAGAGCACGTGAGACGGCACCAGCGGCGGGGCCGCCGCGATCTCTTGGCGGCCCGCTTCACCCGGCGCCCCGGGCTCCGTCGCTCTGGCCCCAGCCCCGTTCGTAACACCCATATGGCTCATCGAGACTCCAGGAAGGCCGCTCAATTCGCGCCTGGGCCGGAACGCGTCAAGGGCGAGGTGCCGCGAACCGGGGTACGCGCCCTCCAGGCATGGGGTTTGCTCACATCTTGCTCGCAGAATTGAGTGTGTCGCGGCGTTTCGACGGCGTGCTCCGGGCATGTCGTGTCCGCGCGTGGCGCGAGCGGGTGGTGGGCCGGGGCGGTGGCAGATCGCGCGCGTTCAGCGCAATGCCTTGCCGGCGCGCGGTCGGCGACCCAAGCAGTGCGGCCCATGATCTTCGGCGCGCACGAGTCCGTGGCCGGCGGCCTTCACCGCGCGATCGCGCTGGCGGGGGAGGACCGCTGCGAGGCGATGCAGATCTTCACCAAGGTCTCGGGCCAGTGGCGCGAGCCTGCGCTGAGCGCGGAGCAGATCGCGGCGTTCCGCGCCGCGCGCGCGTCCTGGGCCGGCGCGGGTCGGACGCTCGCGCACGCGAGCTACCTCATCAACCTGTGCGCTGACGACCCCGCGATCCTCGAGCGCTCGCGGGAGGCGCTGTACCAGGAGCTCGCGCGGTGCGACGCGCTCGGGATCGACTTCGTCGTGTTCCATCCGGGCGCGCACCGCGGCCTCGGCGAGGAGGCCGGCCTCGACCGCATCGGCGAGAGCCTCGCGATCGTGCTCTCGCGGGGGAAGGGGCTCCGCGCGCAGCTCTGCATCGAGAACATGGCCGGGCAGGGCTCGACGCTCGGCGATCGCCTCGACCAGATCGCCGCGATGATCGAGCGCGCCGGGCCGGAGGGGGCGCGGCTCGGGGTCTGCATCGACACCCAGCACGCGTTCGCGGCGGGGCACGATCTCCGCAGCGAGGCCGGCTACGAGCGGTTCTGGGGCGACTTCGGCCGGCGGCTCGGCCTGGACCGGCTGCGGTGCATGCACGTGAACGACTCGAAGGCGGCGCTCGGCCAGCGGGTCGATCGGCACGAGCGCATCGGCGGCGGGGAGATGGGGCTCGCGCCGTTCTGGCGCCTCGCGAACGACGCGCGGCTCGCGCGCGTGCCGGCGGTCATCGAGCTGCCGCCGCTCTCCAAGGAGCGGCGCGGCTACGCGGAGGAGCTCGCGCGGCTGCGCGGCCTCTGCGGCGCGGCAGAGCCGGCGGCGGCGACGCCGTCCCCCGTCGATGCCCGTCCGGTGAGGAAGGGGAAGCCGCGCGCCCCGCGCGCGTGACGCTCGCGCCAGCCGGTGCCTCCGGGTGATCGCGGCCCCGCGGCGCGGCTCGCGCGCCCCGGCGCTCCGCCCGGTCACCCTGCCCGGTGCGGCACCCTGACGCCCTTCTCGTCGGCGACGCGGATCGCCGTCTCGTACCCCGCGTCGGCGTGCCGGATGATCCCCATCCCCGGATCGATCGTGAGCACCCGCTCGAGCCTGCGCCGGGCGGCCTCGGTGCCGTCGGCGACGATCACCATCCCCGCGTGCAGCGAGTTGCCGATCCCGACGCCGCCGCCGTGGTGGAAGCTGACCCAGGACGCGCCGCCGGCGGTGTTCGCGAGCGCGTTGAGGATCGCCCAGTCGGCGATCGCGTCCGAGCCGTCCTTCATCGCCTCGGTCTCCCGGAACGGCGAGGCGACCGACCCGCAGTCGAGGTGATCGCGCCCGATCACGAGCGGCGCCTTCACCTGGCCGGTGCGCACGAGCTCGTTGAAGGCGAGCCCGACCTTCGCGCGATCGCCGTAGCCGAGCCAGCAGATCCGCGACGGGAGCCCCTGGAACGCGATCCTCTGCTCCGCGAGCTCGATCCAGCGCCGCAGATCGGGGTCGCCCGGGACCGCCTCGAGCACCGCGCGGTCGGTGGCGAGGATGTCCTCGGGCTCGCCGGAGAGCGCGACCCACCGGAACGGGCCCTTGCCCTGGCAGAACAGCTCGCGCACGTACGCCGGCACGAAGCCGGGGATCGCGAACGCGTCCTGGCACCCCGCCTCCATCGCGCAGGTGCGGATGTTGTTGCCGTAGTCGAAGACCTCGGCCCCGCGCCGCTGCATCGCGAGCATCGCGTCGACCTCGATCCGCATCCCCTCCTTCGCGCGCGCGACGTACTCCCCGGGGTCGCGGGCGCGGAGCTCCGCCGCCTGCTCCAGCGTGAGCCCCGGCGGGACGTAGCCGACGAGCGGATCGTGCGCCGCGGTCTGCTCGGTGACGAGGTCCGGCGTGACGCCGCGGCGGACGAGCTCCGGGTACACGTCGGCGGCGTTGCCGCAGAGGGCGATCGAGCGCGGCGCGCCGCGCCGGACGCTCTCCAGGACCGCGTCGAGCGCGCGGTCGATGTCGTCGATGCGCTCGTCGACGTAGCGGGTGCGGAGCCGCTTCTCGATGCGCGCCGGGTCGATCTCGACGCCGAGGCAGGCCATGCCCGCCATGGTCGCGGCGAGCGGCTGCGCGCCGCCCATGCCGCCGAGGCCCGCGGTGAGCACCCAGCGCCCGCCGCCCTGGACCCGCGCCGCGTGCGCCTTCCGCGCGGCGACGAACGTCTCGAAGGTGCCCTGCACGATGCCCTGCGAGCCGATGTAGATCCAGGAGCCCGCGGTCATCNAGCCGATGTAGATCCAGGAGCCCGCGGTCATCTGCCCGTACATCGTCAGGCCGAGCGCCTCGAGCCGCCGGAACTCGTCCCACGTCGCCCACCGGCCCACGAGGTTCGAGTTCGCGAGGAGCACGCGGGGAGCGTCCGGGTGCGTGCGGAAGCGGCCCACCGCCTTGCCCGACTGCACGAGGAGCGTCTCGTCGTCCGCGAGCTCCCGGAGCTCGCGGACGATCACGTCGAACGCCTCCCACGATCGCGCGGCCTTCCCCGTGCCGCCGTACACCACGAGATCGTCGGGCCGCTCCGCGACCTCCGGATCCAGGTTGTTGTGGATCATCCGGAGCGCCGCCTCCTGGACCCACCCCTTGCAGCTCCGCTCGCTCCCGCGCGGCGCGCGCACCACCCGGGCCCCCTGCTCTCCGGTCGCCATGCTGTCGTGTACTCCAGCCGCTCGGGATCGACCAGGCGAGGCGGCGCCCGCCGCCGCGCGCCGCGCCGCGTGGCGTAAGCCTGCTCCACGAGGCCGGCCGCTCTCCAGGGCAGCCGGCTTCGTCCGAACCGGAGTATGCTCGCCCCGGGCGCGCGCAGCGCCCCCATGCGGGAGAGTCCATGATCTCGAGGATCCGTTCGGCCCTTGCGCGTCGCCCCGTCCTGGCCCTTCCTCCGCTCGCAGCGCTGGCGCTCGCCGTCGCGACCACCGGGTGCGACAAGGTCGGGTGCTTCGAGTGGACCGAGCTCGAGGGGGCATGCCCCTCCCAGGCCGAAGCGCCCGCTTACTTCGGCAGCGATGAGTGCAATGGCGAGGTCGAGTCGGTCGACAGCGAGCCCGAGTACGACGGGGACTACTGCTGCTACAGCATCACCAAGCGCGACGACTACGGCGCGTGCACCTCGTTCGACGGGCGCTCGTCGCAGCCGTCGCCGTCGCAGCCCGCTCCACCGCCGCAGCCCGCGCCTTCTCCGCCGAACTGAGCCCTTACGCCGGGCGCTCGTCGCCCTCGCCGTCGGGCTCGCGCCGGACGAGCGTTGCGCCGCCCCCGCTCCCATTTTCCTAGAGCTCGTCCAGCGCGTTCCTGTCGAGCTCCTGGAGCGCCGCGAGATCCCGCGCGGCCATCTCCTCCACGTCGCCGGGAGCCTCGCGCGGGTAGGCGAGCGCGACGTCGCCGTCGTGCAGGTAGAGGTGCTGGTCGTCGATGCACCCGTGCGCGCCCCCCGCGGCGTGGAGCGCCGCGATCGCCTCGCCGAGCCGCGCGCGCTGGCCCCTGGTCAGCGCGCGCGCCTCGTCCGCGAGCGCGCGGCCCTGGGGCGGCGCCACCCAGACCTCGCCGGCGGCGAGGTCGACCCGCAGGACGCACGGCAGGGACGGGTGGCCGGCGCGCGCGAACGCCCGGGCGCGGGCGAGGGTCGCGTCGTCGAGCTGCAGCACGAGGACGTCGCGATCGAGCCACGCGTCGCGCCACCGCCCCTCCGTGTCCCGGCCGTCGCCGACCTCC
>NZ_JEMA01000585.1 GCF_001589285.1 Sorangium cellulosum
CGCGCTGCCGTCGCCCCTCGGCGACGGCGCTTCCGGCGGACCGCCCGCGGCCGATCTATCGTCGCTGGCCGACGGTTCGCCGCGCGCCACGGAGACAGGACCCCACGATGGTCGGTGAGAGCGCTCCGATCGCTGCAGTCCAGCCGCTGCCTCCCGCCGGGGGGCACCTCGATCGGAGCGCGGGCGCGCTCCTGGCCGTCCGGCTCGGCGTGGAGCTGGCATTGAGCCGCCTCCGCGCGCGGCGCCCGCTGCTGGCGCTCGGGCTCGGCGTCGCGCTCGCGGTCGCGGCCTCGGTGATCGAGGTCGCGTTCGGCTCCTCCGGGGCCGTGGACCGGGCGCTGCTCGCGACGTTCCGCGTCGTCACGCCGCTCACGATCTTCGCCCTGGCCGCCGACGCCGCTGATCGGACCGCGCTGCGCGAGGCGGCCTGGCCGGCGGCTCGCTTCGGTGCCTCGTCCCACCACGTCGCGCTGGGCATCGCCCTTGCTGCGCTCCTGTCGTCCGCGGTGGTGGGAGCGTTGCTCGCCGTCGTGGTCGTCGCGATCGCCCATGGTCCCAGCGCCGCGCCGTTCGCTCGAGACGTGCTCATCAGTGGGTGGATCGGCGCGCTGACCGGCGCCGCCTACGCCGGCTGGTTCTCGCTCGGCGCTACCTTTCTGCGGCGCGGCCGCGGCCGCTTCGTGCCGCTCGTCGCCGACTTCCTTCTCGGCGGCTCGGCCGGCGTGGTGGGCGCGCTCTTGCCGCGGGGAAACGCCGTGAACCTCCTCGGCGGACCCTCGCCGCTCGGGCTCGGGCAATCCGCGAGCGCTGGCCTGCTCGCGCTCAGCGCCCTCGCTCTTGCGCTCGCCGCGGCGGCTCGGTGCAGGGAGTAACGCTGCGTGCCGGGGCAGCGGGGTCGCTCGGTCCAGCGCAGCCGCGACCGGCCGCCTGGCCTCCTCCGCGATGCCGCAAGGGGATGGCTTCATCCGCGCGTTCACGTACTCTTCAGGGAATGACTCACGGCGACGACGAGGCCACCAAGGCGGTCAACACGCCTCGTTCGGTCCTGCTCGTCGGTTCGGTGGAGGAGCTGGCGGCGCGGTGCAGGGGGATGTGCCTGCGGGCCCGCGTCATGCTCATCGTCGAGAGCGATCTCGCGGCGCTGACGAACACGGCCGTGGAGCGAAAGCCGCTCGCGCTGCTGTTCCCCGACGACATCTACGCGTTCGACAGCGCGGAGTTCGACGCGCTGGCGCGCGACATCCAGGCCGCGGTGGTCACCCTGGAGCCGGGCATCGCCGACGAGGTCATCGAGGCGCGGCTCGCCGAGGCGCTGCTCCGCGCCGAGCTCCTCCGGCAGCCCGAGCCCACATCGAGCCGCTACGTGCTCGTCCCTGACGGACCACGTCGCTCCAAGCGTCGCTGAGGGCGCTCTCCGGTCTCCCGCATGCCTCCGGTCCCGCAGTTGACCCCGGTCTTTCGCCTCCTGGCGACAAGGAGCTTCGTCTCTTGAAGGAGCTGCACCTCGACCCCGCCGCGTCCCGCCTGACGATCCGCACCCGCGCCGTCGGGATGCTCGCGCGCCTGGCGCACGACCTCGAGATCGCCGCGTCCGAGCTGCGCGGCCGGGCGCGGCTAGACGGCGACACCTGGACGGCCGAGCTCTCGATCCCCGCGACCGGGCTCCGTGTGGCGGGGGTCCTGCGCGGCGACAGCCTCGACCCGGACGCGCTCTCGGCCGGCGATCGTCGCGACATCGAGCGGCGCATCCGGGAAGAGGTGCTCCGGGGCACCGAGGTCGTGGAGGTCCGCGCCTCCGGGGTCGCGCGGGATCGCGCCGAGGTACGCGTCCAGATCGCCTCGGGGAGCGCCGCGCTGGCGACCCGCCTCTCCGCGAGCGATCGCGGCGAGGGCGCCGTCGAGGTGGCGGGGGGCTGTCAGCTCTCGATGGCCGCGCTCGGCGTGCGCGAGGTCAAGGGGCCGCTCGGGGCGTTCAAGGTGCGCGACGAGCTCGAGATCCTCTTCGAGCTCACTCTGCGGCCGGCGGGCTAGGCGGCTCGGACGGGAGCTCGGGGGCCGCCGCGCCGCGCGAGCACGCCCCGTGGACCTGGTAGGGCTTGCCGGAGAGCCGCTTCGCGAGCGAGGCCCCGCGCCAGGCGACGTACGCCTTGTTGAACTCGAGCACCTGATCGGCGGCGAAGTACGGGTTCTTCGTCTTGCCCAGCGTGACCAGCGTGAGCACCTGCTCCGCGACGCTCACGGGGCAGCCCTCGAGCCGGATGACGGTCTCGTTGCGGGCCATCGCGAGCTTGGTCGTCACCTTCACCATCTTCGCGAGGACGTCATCGTGCTTCGCCGTGTACGGGTCCCGCTCGCTCCGCTCACGGTACAGGCTGTCGATGCTGATGAGCTGATCGCCGATCTTGCCCTTGTACGTCGCGCAGTCGCCGATGAAGACGACCTTCTCGCCCGGCTTTGCGTCGATGGGCCCCTCGTAGGCGCCGAACACAACGTGCATCCGCGGCATCTTCGCGTCGCACTCCTTGTCGTACTCGCGCAGGATCTCGATCGCCTCCTCGATCGCCCCCGGGCAGCCGCCCCAGCAGTAGTCGGTGTGCTCGGGCTCGGGCGGCGACCCCGCGTAGGCCGTGATGTTGGTGCCCTCGAAGTACTTCTCGACGCGGACGAGGCCCACCTTGAACCCCTTCGCCTTCTGCTGCGCCTCCTCGAGCGTCACGTCCCCCGTGATCTCGATCTCGCCGAGGTCCACCGGTCCGAACCCGCGCTCGGAGGCCAGGCGGATGTGCTCGACGCTCCGCGGATCGACGCCGATGATCTGACAGCAGACAGCGTCGAACGCGACCTGGTTGTTCCCCATGATGATGAGGCCCAGATCGAACGGCGACGGCGTGAGCATCCGGCCCTCGCCCGCGGTGATGGCGTCGATCGCGATGAACTGCGGCTGCACGATGTACTGGAGGTCGGCGACCTTCTCGTTCAGCCGGTGATCGTGATCGATGAGGCGGTGGCGATCGTCCTGGATCCCGATGTAGTTCTTCATCGAGAAGGTCACGGTGGTCCAGGGGTGCGACTTGAACTTGGGGCAGTTCACGAAGAAGTCGGCCTTCGCGACGGGCTCCGGCGTGAACACGTAGTCGCGCAGCCGGCCCTCGTGCGTGAGCGGGATCTCGACCTGCTGCTCTTCCTCGAAGTGGTAGTGCTTCACCCCGGTCCGGCGGAACATGGGGTAGTAGCCGGCGCCCTCGTACGTCATGCGGGTCGGGAGCGTGATGCCGCACCGCTCCCCCACGGCGAGCTCGGTCACGCGTCCGTCGTCGCGATCCTTGAGCGCGCCGATCACCCCCTCGATGAACTCGGGCCGCGTATAGGCGTGCGGGAAGTGCGCGCCCGAGGCGACGACGTTCGGCTTGATCAGCGTCCGGCCGTGCGGCCGGAGCGACAGCTCCTCGAGGCCGCTGCGCACGATGTCGCGGATCTTCGCCACATCATACGTCGAGCAGCGCCGTAGAATTACACGAGGGCGCGACGTAATTTTCATGGAAACCAGCGTAAGTGTCGCCGTGGATCACCGCAACACCCGCCGCTCCGCGAGCCGCTCCGCGGCCTGGATCAGCTCGGACGCTCGCCGGCGACGAGCCGTGCGAGCTCGGCGCGGACGTCACGCGTTGCGTCGATGAGCCGGCCCTCCAGCTCATAGATGCGCTCGGCCGGCGCCGGATTGTCCGGCGCATGGGGGGCGAGCAGGCGACAGCGGGCCACCTTCACCCGGATCGCCGTCCCGGTCGAGAGCGAGCCCTCCACGCGCGCGCCGGGGGCCGAGGAGGCGGTCGAGCGGAGCCGCACGCGGTCGCCGTCGAGCTCGATGAGCTCGGCCTCGCCGCCTTTGGACCAGGTGAGGTGCGGCGTCATTCCGGCCTCCGCGGGCGGGGGCGGTTCTCGCTGCGCGCAGCGCGGGGTGGGGCGCCGCGCCCGCCTCCGCCGCGGGCCCGCTCGATGGCCGCGCGCGCTTCACGCGCGGCGTCCTTCTCCTTCAGGCTCTCGCGCTTGTCGACGGTCTTCTTCCCCTTGGCGAGGGCGATCTCCACCTTCACGCGGCCGTTCTTGAAGTAGAGGCGGGTCGCGATCACCGTCATGCCCTCCCGCTCCACGCCCTTGCGGATCGCCTCGATCTCGCTCTCGTGGAGCAGCAGCTTGCGCGCGCGTTTCGGCTCGTGCCCGAACGCCGCCTGGGGCATCACGGGGATGTTCACCCCCTTCAGGAACACCTCGCCGTTCTCGATGGCGCACCAGCTGTCCGTCAGCTCGGCCGCGCCGTCGCGGAGCATCTTCACCTCGCTGCCGAGCAGGACCAGCCCCGCCTCGTACCGGTCCTCGAGCGTGTAGTCGAAGGTCGCGCGCTTGTTGCGCACGATGAGCTTCTCTCCCTCTCGTTCCTTCTCTTTGTCAGCGCGGCTCACGCGGCCGCATAGCGCGCGCGCCGCCGCCTGTCCACCGTCTCACCGCGCGCCCGCCGGGCCGGCGGAGCGCGCCGTTCCCTCGGGCGCGGCGGCGCTGCCGCGCGGCGGCGGGGTCGTCGCTTGACGCCGATCGCCGTCGCTCGTCCAATGCATCTTGAGCACGACTTGCCGTCGGGCCGGAGGACTCAGTGAACCGCGGACTGCGCTTTTCCGCCTGGCTCGGAGCGGTGGTGATCGCCGCGTTGACCCCCGCGTGTAGCTGCGCCGCCGACCCGGGGATGGTGGGGCCTCCGATCGCGAGAGGCGATGGCGGCCATGACGCGGCCGCGGGCTCGGGCAGCGGCGGCGAGGGGCAGGGTGGGGGCGTCCTGGCTGCGGCGCGCGTCGGGACGAGCGAGACGGTGACAGCCGGCGAGATCGCGAAGAGCGCGCGCTACCGGATGGTGTTCACGCTCGGCCAGCCGACGCAGAACCAGGCGACGACGACGACACCTCGATATCGGATGCAGGGCGGGCTCATCGGGGCCAGCGAGAGCTCGCCATGAAGAGGACAAGGCGATGAGGGCATCGACGATCGCGCGGTACATGACGGCCTCCGCCCTGGCGGCGGGCGCGATCGCGGGCGCGGGGACCGCGGCCGCGGCGGTGCCGTCGACCATCACCCACCAGGGCCGGCTCTACGACGCGGAGGGCGCGCCCATCAACGAGACGATCGAGGTCGTCTTCGCCCTGTACGACGATCGCGATGCGTCGACGCCCGTCTGGAGCGAGGCCCACGCGATCACGTTCGAGGACGGCTTCTTCTCGGTGCGCCTCGGCTCGATCGTCCCGTTCCAGGGCACGATCTTCGACGGCGACGAGCGGTTCCTCGGCATCACGGTCGGCGACGACGTCGAGCTGGAGCCGCGCGCGACGGTCGCGAGCGTGCCGTATGCGCTCCTCGCCGGCAACGTGAGCGGCGACATCACGCCGAGCTCGGTCACGGTGAACACCTCGAACGGCAGCACGGTGCGGGTCGACCAGCGCGGGATCGCGGTGAACGAGACCGTGGTGATCAACGAGAACGGGCAGTGGGTCGGCTCGCCGGCGGGGCTTCAGGGGCCCGAGGGGCCGGCCGGTCCGGAAGGCCCCACAGGAGCGACGGGGCCGGCAGGGTCGCCAGGCCAGGCGGGGCCGACAGGGCCGGCAGGCGCCACAGGTCCGGTCGGGCCGAGGGGGCCGGAAGGCCCGGAGGGGCCGGCAGGGCCAGCGGGATCCATCGGGCCTGCCGGACCTGTGGGGCCAACCGGACCCGTGGGGCCGGCGGGTCCTGTCGGGCCGAGGGGGCCGGAAGGCCCGGCCGGGCCCGCTGGTGCCGCGGGGCCCAGGGGGCCAGAAGGCCCGATGGGACCCGAGGGCCAGATCGGTCCCGTGGGGCCGAGGGGTGCGGAAGGCCCGATCGGCCCGATGGGGCCAGCAGGTCCGATCGGCCCGACGGGGCCGGAAGGTCCGATGGGCCCGGAGGGACCTCCTGGGCTCGACGGCGCTGTCGGCCCCGCGGGCCCCACCGGGCCGCAGGGGCTGCAAGGGCCCCGCGGTCTGACCGGCCCCGCCGGTCCGGTCGGGCCACAAGGCGTTCTGCTGTCGTTGATGGTCCACGGGATCGGCCCGCACGACGCGCTGCCGGCCGGGATGCCTGTCGATTTCTTCGGGCCCACGGCATCGGTCGAGATCTCGTCGACGAGCCAGTCGATCTACGCGACCGCCCATCGATACCTGGGAGCGGAGACCCTCCCGGCGGACAACCTCAACCTGTACATGTGCTACCAGCGGGTTCGTTCAGGACCGTCCGGCCCGGTCCTCGAGGAGGTGCGCGTGGCCGGCCTCGGCATGACGGGAGGTCGTGTCCCGGCGCGCACGCGCGTGTCCTTCGGGCTCAGCGCCGTGATCACCGGCCTCACCGCAGGCACCTACAACATCGGGATGTGCGGCCAGACCTTCAGCGCGAACTGGGTCAGCAACGACTACGGCTACCTCTCGCTCCTCCTCGTCAACGGCGGCTAGCCGCTCGCGTCCGCCAGCCCCTCGCGAGCAACGTCGTTCAAGTGCTCGCTGCCCGCCGTTCCGATCGAACCGGACAGACACGAGCGCGTGAGCCTTCCTCGCGTGCCGTGAGCGCACGGACTCGGCACGACACGCGATAATTTCGCGCTGAAGAACGCAAGGCTGCGGCGCGCGTGCGCCGGTGCGCCGCCCACGCACGATCGTCCGCGACGCTTGGACGCTCGACTGAAAGGGGGCTAAACACTCGCGGTTTCACGCGGGCCTGTCCGCTCCGGACGCCATCCCCGCGGGCCCACCCTTCCGCGCCTCTATGCAATCCATCTGTCTCCGCGGCGCCCGCACGCACAACCTCCAGGGCATCGATCTCGACTTCCGGCCCGGCGAGCTCGTGGCCATCGCCGGCGTGTCCGGGGCCGGAAAATCCTCGCTCGCGCTCGACACGCTCTACTCCGAAGGACAACGCCGGTTCGTCGAGAGCTTCAGCCCGTACGCCCGCCAGTTCCTCGAGCGGCTCGAGCGGCCGCCGATCGATTCGCTCGAGCCCGTGGCGGCCGGCGTCGCCGTCGATCGCCGCGCGCCGGTCAAGAGCTCGCGGTCGACCGTCGCCACCATGGCCGATCTCGAGCCGTACTTCTGCGCGCTCTTCGCGCGCGAGGCGGTGCCCGTCTGCCCCTCCTGCGACGCGCCCGCCGCGCGGACCGACCCCGCGCGCGCGGCCGACCTCGCCGCGAGCGCGCACGAGGGGGCGACAGCGCTCGTCACGTACCCGATCCCCGTCGCGGGCACCGAGCGCTTCCTCGACGTGCGCGAGTCGCTGCTCTCCGCCGGCTACCGTCGCCTGCTCGTCCGCGGGGAGGCGCGCGACATCGACAGCGTGGCGCCCTCCGAGGCGCTGAGCGGCACGGACAAGGTCGAGGTCATCGTCGACCGCGTCCGCGTCGCCCCCCGGGAGCGCCGGCGCCTCGGCGCCGCCATCGAGGAGGCCTGGAAGGGCGGCGGCGGCGACGCGTCGCTCCACCTGCACCGCAAGAGCGAGGAGCCGAACGGCAACGGGGCGGGGTCGACGCGGCTCCGGCTCGTGCGCGGGCTCGCCTGCCCCTCGTGCGCGCGCGCCTTCGATCCGCCGCGCCCGGGGCTGTTCTCGTACCAGTCCCCGACCGGCGCGTGCACCTCGTGCCGCGGCTTCGGACGCACCCTCGGCATCGACTACGACAAGGTGATCCCGGACCCGGCGAAGTCGCTCGCGGGCGGCGCGATCCGCCCCTGGAACGGCCGCTCGACCACGTGGGAGCGCAAGGTGCTCCGCGCGTTCTGCGAGCGGAACGGGATCCGCACCGACAGGCCGTGGCGCGAGCTCTCCGAGGCGCAGCGCGCGCTCGTGCTCGAGGGCGAGGGCACGTGGAACCAGGGGAAGTACCCCGGCGTGAAGGCATGGTTCCGCTGGCTCGAGACGCGCACCTACAAGATGCACGTCCGCGTGCTGCTCGCGCGCTACCGCACCTACGACGTCTGCGGCGCGTGCAGCGGCAAGCGGCTCTCCCCCGAGTCGCTCCTCTACCGCGTCGGCGGCCTCGATCTCGCCGCGTGGCACGAGCTCGAGCTCCGCGACGCCCGCGCGCGGCTCGAGGCCGAGCGCCCCCAGACCGGCCAGGGGGAGATGGCGCGCCGCGAGCTCATCGCGCGGCTCGGCTACCTCGAGCGGGTCGGGCTCGGCTACCTCTCGCTCTCTCGACAGGCGCGCACGCTCTCGGGCGGCGAGGCGCAGCGCGTCGCGCTCACCGCGGCGCTCGGCACCTCGCTGACGGGCGCGCTCTTCGTGCTCGACGAGCCGACCGTCGGCCTGCATCCGACGGACATCCCGCCGCTCATCGCGGCCATGCGCGAGCTCGCCGACCGCGGCAACGCCGTGCTCGTCATCGAGCACGAGCCCCTCGTCATCCGGGCGAGCGATCGCGTCGTCGAGCTGGGCCCCGGCGCGGGCAAGCAGGGCGGGCGCGTCACCTTCGACGGCCCGCCCGAGGGGCTCGCCGCGCGCAGCCCGCTGGTCGCGGCGCGCGCGGAGCGCCGCACGCCGACCGGCAAGATCTCGATCCACGGCGCGCGCGAGAACAACCTCCGCGACGTCACGGTCGACATCCCGCTCGGCGTCGTCGCGGCGATCACGGGGCCGAGCGGCTCGGGCAAGAGCACGCTGGTGAGCGACGTGCTCTACCGGCACATCGCGCGGGCGCGCGGCTACAAGGACATCGAGGCGCCCGGCCTGTACAGGCGCATCGAGGGCACGGCCGACATCCGCACGATCACGCTCGTCGATCAGGCGCCGCTCGGGCGCACCTCTCGGGGCAACCCCGCGACCTACACCGGCGCCTGGAACCGCGTCCGCGCGCTCTTCGCCGAGCAGCCGGAGGCGGCGGCGCGGGACCTCGGGCCCGGCCACTTCTCGTTCAACGTCGCGCTCGGGCGCTGCGAGGCGTGCTCGGGCGAGGGGAGCGAGACGATCGAGATGCAGTTCCTGGCGGACGTGTCGCTGACCTGCCCGACCTGCAAGGGCAAGCGGTTCCGCGACGAGGTGCTCGAGGTGAAGCTCGACGGCCGCTCGGTCGCCGACGTGCTCGATCTCTCGATCGACGAGGCGTTCGACGCCTTCGCGCGGGAGCCCGCGGTCCGGCGGGCGCTCGCGCCGCTCAAGCAGCTCGGCCTCGGCTACCTCACGCTCGGCCAGCCGCTCTCGACGCTCTCGGGCGGCGAGGCGCAGCGGCTCAAGATCGCGCGCGCGCTCGGCGAGCCCTGCGCGGGCGCGCTCTTCCTCCTCGACGAGCCGAGCGCCGGCCTGCACCCGGAGGAGGTGAAGCACCTCAACGCCGCGCTCTCCGTGCTCGTCGCCGAGGGCGCCTCGGTGATCGTCGTCGAACACGATCTCGACGTCATCGCGGCGGCCGACTGGGTCATCGATCTCGGACCGGGCGCGGGCAGCGAGGGCGGGCGCGTCGTGGCCGAAGGGACGCCCGAGGAGGTGGCCAGGACGACGGGGCGGACCGGCAGCTCGCTCGCGGACTGGTTCGCGCAGCGAGGAGAGGGCGCAGCGCGGCGACCGCGGCGCGGCGGGGCGGCCGCGGCGACCGCCGCCCCGAAGCCCGCCAAGCGCGGCGGCAACGGCGCCGCGCGCGCGTCGCTCGACCGGGGGCGGATCGAGGTGGAGGGGGCGCGCGAGCACAACCTCGCCGAGGTCTCGACCGTGATCCCGCACGGCCAGATCGTCGTCGTCACGGGCCCGAGCGGCTCCGGCAAGAGCACGCTCGCCTTCGACGTCGTCTTCGCCGAGGGCCAGCGGCGCTTCCTCGAGACGCTGACCCCCTACGCGCGCCAGTTCCTCCCCACGCTGCCGCGGCCGGACGTCGACCGCGTCACCGGCGTGCCCCCGTCGATCGCGCTCGAGCAGCGCACCACGCGCTCCGGCGCCAACTCGACCGTCGCGACAGTGACCGAGATCGCGCACTACCTGCGGCTGCTCTACGCCAAGGTCGGCGAGGCGCGGTGCCCGGACTGCGACGTGCCGATCGAGGCGCGCTCGCCGGACGAGGTCTACCGCGCGCTCCTCTCGACGCGCGGCGCGCGGACGCTCCTCGCGCCCGCGGTCGTGGCGCGCAAGGGGACGTACCTCGACGTGTTCACCGCCGCCGCCCGCGCCGGCATCACCCGCGCGCTCGCCGACGGCGAGCCGTGCGCGACCGACAGCCCGCCGCGCCTCGACAAGCGCCGCGAGCACTCGATCGATCTCGTCATGTACGAGGGGCGCATGGACGGCCTCGATCGCGCGCTCTTCGATCGCGCCCTCGCCTTCGGGCGGGGGGCGGTGAAGCTCGCCGGCGGCCGCGGCGGCGAGCAGCTCCTCTCCACGACGCGCACCTGCCCGCGCTGCGGCGTCGGCGTCCCAGAGCTCGATCCCCGCTGGTTCTCGTTCAACACGAAGCAGGGCCGCTGCGAGGCGTGCGAGGGGACGGGCGCCTCGGATTTCGACGACGACGCGCTCGCGACGCCCGATCCGTGCGAGGCCTGCGCAGGCTCGCGCCTCGCGCCGATCCCGCGCGCCGTGCGCCTCGCCGGCGAGCGGTACCACCAGGCGTCCGGCCGGTCGGTCGCCGCCGCGGCCGCGTGGGCGAAGGGGCTGCGCTTCACGGGTGATCGCGCGCTGATCGCCGAGGCGCCGCACAAGGAGCTCTGCCGCCGGCTCGACTTCGTCTGCGAGGTGGGCCTCGGCTACCTGACGCTCGACCGGCGCGCGTCCACGCTCTCGGGCGGCGAGATGCAGCGCCTGCGGCTCGCGGCGCAGCTCGGCAGCGGCCTCACCGGCGCGCTGTACGTGCTCGACGAGCCGACGATCGGCCTGCACCCGCGCGACACCGATCGGCTGCTCGACAACCTGCGGCGGCTCGCCGCCATGGGGAGCACCGTGCTCATGGTGGAGCACGACGCCGACACGATCCGCGCCGCGGATCACCTGATCGACCTCGGCCCCTCGGGCGGGCGCAAGGGCGGCCGGATCGTCGCGGCGGGCGCGTCGCGCGAGGTGCTCGCGAACCCCGACTCACCGACGGCCCGCGCCCTCGCCGGTGAGGGCGCCCTGCTCAGCGCGCGCCCGGCGCGCCCTCCGGCGCGCGAGCACATCGAGCTGCTCGGGGCGCGCGCGCACAACCTCCAGGGGGACGCGCTCCGGATCCCCGCGGGCCGGATGACGGTGGTCGCCGGGGTGTCCGGCTCGGGGAAGAGCACGCTGATCCAGAAGGTGCTCTACCCTGCCGCGCGCCGCGCGCTGAAGCTCGAGGCGCCCGAGCCGGGCCCGCACAAGGCGCTCAAGCTGCCGAAGAGCATCCTCCGGGCGGTGGCCGTCGATCAGTCGCCCATCGGGCGGACGCCGCGCTCGGTCCCGGCGACGTTCCTGGGCGTCTGGGACGAGGTCCGCAAGCTCTACGCCGCGTGCCCCGACGCGCAGGTGCGCGGCTACGGCCCGGCGCGGTTCTCCTTCAACACGGCCTCCGGCGGGCGGTGCCCCGCGTGCGAGGGCCAGGGCGTCATCGCGCACGAGATGTCGTTCCTGCCCGACGTGACAACGCCCTGTGAGGCGTGCGGCGGCGCGCGCTTCGAGCCGGCGACGCTCGACCTGCGCTACCTCGGCCTGTCCGTCGGCGAGATCCTGGATCTCACCGCCGAGGAGGCGGTCGAGGTCTTCGCGGCGCACCCGCGGATCCGCGCGCCGCTCGCGACCATGTGCGATCTGGGCGTTGGCTACCTCCACATCGGCCAGGGCTCGCACACGCTCTCGGGCGGCGAGGCCCAGCGGCTCAAGCTCGCGGCGGAGCTGACGGCCGGCGCGCGCCCCAAGCCCACGCTCTACGTGCTCGACGAGCCGACGACCGGCCTGCACCTGGCGGACGTGACGCGGCTGGTCCGCGTGCTCGATCGCCTGGTCGAGCGCGGCGACACGCTCGTGATCATCGAGCACCACCCCGCTGTCATCGCGTGCGCGGATCATGTGGTGGAGCTGGGCCCGGAGGGCGGCGCGGGCGGGGGGCGCATCGTGGCCGAGGGCACCCCGCGCGAGGTGGCGCGCCAGGCGACGGCGACGGGCGAGGTGCTGAAGAGGATCTTCGCGAAGGCGACCTGAGCGAGCGCGCCGTCGTCGGGGGGGCGCGCTCGCCTCGGGGTCGCGGGTCAGGCGTCGGAGCGCTTCGCGTACTGGTACGCGGTGTACGCGGAGATCAGGTGGCAGATCCAGCCGAGCCAGCCGCCCGTGCCGATCCACAGGCCGGGCGTGACGATCAGCCAGAAGATGCAGCGCAGAAACGCGCCGTTGTAGAGCTGCCCAACGCCCGGAACGAGGAAAGAGAGGACTGCGGCGATCCCGGATTTGCTCATGGCATCGGAACCTGCTCACCCTGACCGCCATGTCAAGCGGGCTCAGGGGGAGCCCGGATCGCGCCCGCCGCGCCGCTGTCGGCGGCGGCGCTGGCGGCGTGGATCCGCTCAGTTCCTGCCTGGCAGGACGATCCTCCGCCGGCCCGACGAGGACGTGGAGGGCGTGGGCGTGGGGGTCGTCGCGGACGGCGTCGTCGGGGTCACCGGAGGCGTGGTCGCGGTGGGCGTGGTCGCCGGAGGCGTGGGCGTGGCGCCCGCGTTGGCCGTCGATGCCGGCTTGGGTTGTGTCTTCGGCGGCGGCTTCGGGGCTGCCACGGGGACCGGATCCGGCGGGGGTGGCTCCGGCGTGGTGGCCGCGGGCGGGGGCGGCGGCGCGTCACCGGCGACCGACACGGGGGTCGGCGGGGGCACATCGACCGCGGGCAGCGTGGCGTCGTCGGACGAGCTTCCGCTGCGCGCCATGAAGTAGGCGGTCGCGCCGCCCCCGAAGACAACGAACGCGCCGAGTCCGATCAAGGCGAGCGGTAGGCCGGAGCTCCTCGGGCGAGGCCGCGCGGGCATCGGCGCCGCGTACGGCGGGGCGGCGCCCGGCATCTGGTGAGCGCTCCCCGCAGGGTACCCCGGCGCGCCGGCAGCCCCGGGGCCGCCTGGTGCGCCGAACGGCGATCCGCCGAAGGCGCCGGCGGGCGGCGGCTGCCCGTAGGCGCCCCCGGCTCCGGGGGGGCCGTCGTACGTCGCCGTTGCACCAGGGCCATACGGTCCGGCCCCACCTGCCGGCCCTGCACCGTACGCGCCCACCGGCGGCGCGCCGTACGCGCCCGGAGGAGCGCCGTAAGCGCCGGGCGGCGGGGCGCTGTTGTTCCCGCCCTCGACGATGGTCCGCGGGACACTCGCGCCTGCGGCTCCTGGGTCCTGCGGCGCGGCGCCGGGAGGCCCGGGGAAGGCGCCCTGAGGCGAGTTGCTCCCCGCGAGCGGAGGCTCGCCGGGCACTGTCTTGCCAGGGCCGTACATGCCGCTCGGGGGCGCAGGCCATCCGGGCGGCGGACCGCTATTCTGGTTGCTCATCGGGATCGCATCCTACCGTGCGCGCCGGGCGAGTCAGTTGTTGGGTACGATGATCACGCGTCGTCGAGGCCTCTCGGGCGGCGTGCTGGGCGTGGTGGTCGTCGGCGGGCTGGTCGTCGGCGGGCTCGGCGTGGTGGTCGTCGGCGGGCTGGTCGGAGGCTGTGCGCTGGTCGACCCAGGGAACGGGAACGGGGGGAACGTCGAGGGGATGACGAGGGGCGGCAGCGTGGGGATGATCGTCGTCCCGCTCGGGCGTGTCGGCGGTGTCTGCGTCCCCGTCGCGCTCGGCGCCGTCGGGGGCTTCGAGGTCGAGGTCGAGGGCGGCTTGGGCTGAGGCTTGGCGACGACCGGCGGCGGCTCGACCGAGGGCGACGTCACGGCGGGGGGCGTCGTGGCGGGGGGCGTCGTGGCGGCGGGGCCGGGATCCGGGGGGACCGTGATGGCCGGCTGGAGCGTCGGCAGGGTGGGCGTCGCGTCCGCCTGCCTCCCGCGGTTGACCTCGTTGGCGATGTACAGACCGCCCACGACGGCGCCGGTGATCCCCGTGGCGAGCAGCAGGATGGTGAACACCGACGTCCCGCGCCGAGGCGGCTGCGCCCGGTGCGCCGCGCCGCCGTGCGAAGCCCCGGGCAGCGGCTCCATCGGCGCCGTCCCGGGGAGGTACCCTTGCGGGCCGCCGCCGTAGGGCCCTCCGAAGCCGGGCGCCGGGCCGCCGTTGAACGCGCCCGGGGGCGCCGCCGAGGTCCGGCCCATGAAAGGAGGCGCGTTTCCGACCGCCGTCCCGCCCGGGCGCGGCGACACGTCGAACGGCCCAGGCTCGTGGCTCGTGGCCGGAACGCCGGGCATCCCGTGCGGCGGCATGTAGGGCGCGGCGTTCACCGTCGCCGGCTGCCCGACCGGAGGGTAGCCCCCGTGGGCGAAGTACGGACCCGACGAGGGCTCCGGCCTGGGCGTGAACCCCGGGGCCGACGCGGAGGGGCCCCGGGCGTCCGACGAGAAGCCCCCCATGGGGGTCGAGGCCCCGGGCGCTCCCGGGGGGCCGCTCACGGCGCGCTGCGCGCCGTCGTCCTCCGGCGGGATCGTCTTGGGCACGGCGCTGATGCGGCCGTCGCCCATCGGGTTGGTCGCGGGCGCCAGCGCGGAGGGCGAGGCCATCCCTGGCGCAGCGAGGGCCGCCGGCAGGGCGGAAGCGGACGACCGCGCCAGGCTGACCTCGGAGGGCGAGGGCGTGAGCGCCGACGGGGCGCGGGCGGCCCGGGCGAACGGATCGAGCGCGCTGCGAAGCTCGGCGGTGGTCGCGAACCGATCGGGCGGCGAGGCCGACATCGCGCGGTGGATGGCGGCGCAGAGGGCGGGCGCGAGCTCGGGGGCGAGGTCCGAGAGCCGCGATATCTGGCCCGACAGGTAGGCGCCCGCGATCTGCTGGGGCTCATCGCCGCCGACCGGCCGGCGGCCGGCCAGCATCTCGAAGATGATGACGCCCAGCGAGAAGATGTCGGCGCGCGCGTCCACGGAGTCCGCCGAGTACGCCTGCTCCGGGGCCATGTACTCGGGCGTGCCCATGATCACGCCCGGGCGCGTGAGCCCGCGATCGAGCTCCCCCGTGACCTTCAGCTTGGCGATGCCGAAGTCGAGCAGCTTGATGAGCGGCTCCCCCTTGGTCGTCCTCGTGATGATGACGTTGTCCGGCTTGAGATCCCGGTGGACGACGCCCGCGCGGTGGGCGGCCTCGACGCCCTCGAGCATCTGCATCGCGTACTCGAGCGCGTCGGCGTACGCGAGCCGGACGCCCGCCCGGTACAGCTCCTCGTAGAGGGCCTGGAGCGTCTTCCCCTCCAGGTACTCCATGACGATGAACGCCAGGCCGGAGGCCGTCTGGTCGACGTCGACGACGCGGACCACGTGCGCGCTCTGGATCTGCGCGGAGACGCGCGCCTCCTGCAGGAAGCGCTGCACCAGGCCCGAGCGGCGGGACAGCTCGGGGTGGAGGAACTTGAGGGCGACCGTCGTCCCCAGCACCTCGTGGCGGGCTTCGTAGACGCTCCCCATGCCGCCGTCGCCGATGATGCGCACGAGTCGGTACTTGTTGTTGATGACCTGGCCTGCCTGCGGACGCATCGATCTCCGTTGAGGGCGCTGGGGCTGGAGTTGCTCGGAGAGTCTCACAGGCTGGTAGACGAACGTCAGCCCCATTTGTGCGACACAAGGTCGCGGTGGTCGCGATCGGCACCGTTTTTTCGGCGACGCAAGCCCTATCCGTCCCGTCCGGGTCCCGTCCAGGGCAGCCATACCGCCGAGGTCGCAATCCCCGGTCCGGGGTCAGTGATAACGCGATGCGTTATTCCGAGAGCTTTGACCGTGCGACGTCGCTGATGCGTGCGCGTGGGAGCGGGTATACCTGGGGGCGCCGCGGGGTGCGGCGCTGAGGGAGATGCCTGTGCTGGCTGCGCCGTTGCTCGATGCCTTGATCGATCGCGCTCTGGAAGAAGATCTCGCGGGAGGCGATCTCACCACCGAGGCCTGTGTCGAGGCCTCCGCGCGCGCCACCGCGAAGGCGGTCGCGCGCAAGCCGCTCGTCGCGTGCGGGGGGGCCGTGTTCCTCCGCGTCTTCCAGCGCCTGGATCCGGCGGTGGAGGGCGAGGTGCTCGTCCCGGACGGCACCTCGGTCGACACAGGCGCCGTGCTCTGGACGGTGCGCGGCGCGGCGCGCACGCTCCTCGGCGCGGAGCGCACCGCGCTGAACTTCGCGCAGCGGATGAGCGGCGTGGCCTCCGAGGCGCGCCGTTACGCCGCGGCGATCCCGGCCGGGTCTGGCGTGCGCATCACCGACACCCGCAAGACGACGCCCGGCCTCCGCGCCCTGGAGCGCTACGCGGTGCGCGTCGGCGGCGCGCACAACCACCGCGACAACCTCGGGAGCGCGGTGATGATCAAGGACAACCACATCATCGCGGCGGGCGGTATCACGACGGCCATCGCCCGCGCGCGGGCGCGCGCCCCGCACACGACGAAGATCGAGGTCGAGGTCGCCTCTCTCCAGGAGCTCGACGAGGCGCTGGCCGCGGGCGCGGACATCATCATGCTCGACAACTTCACGCTCGCCGACGTCAAGATCGCCGCCGCTCGCGCGCGGTCGTCGCAGCGTGGCCGCCCTCTCCTGGAGGTCTCCGGCGGCATCACGCTGGAGCGCATCCCCGAGCTGGCGGCGGCGGGCATCGACGTCATCAGCGTCGGGGCGCTGACGCACTCGGCGCGGGCGGCCGACATCGCGCTGGATCTCTCGCTGTGAGGCGGCTCGACGCGCGGGCCATCGAGCGCGAGCTCTCGCGCCTCGGCGCGTCGCTCGGGAGCCCGCTCGCCGTGGCGGCGGAGACAGCGTCGACGAACGACGACGCGCGGAACGCGGCCGCCGCCGGCGCGCCGCACGGCGCTGCGTTCCTCGCCGACGCGCAGACGCAGGGGCGCGGGCGCGGCGGGCGCTCCTGGCACTCCCCGCCCGGGGAGAACCTCTACCTGTCGGTGGTGCTGCGCCCCAGCCTGCCGGCGAGCAGCGTGGCGCCGATCGCCCTTGTCATGGGGCTCGCCGTGGCGTCCGTCGTCGAGCGGCGGCTCGCGTCCTCGGCGCGCCTCGGCGCGCCCGGCGGCGACCCGCTCGCCGAGGTGCGGCTCAAGTGGCCGAACGACGTGCTGGTCGGGGGCCGCAAGCTGGCGGGGATCCTCGTCGAGGCCCAGCTCCGCGGCCACTCGGTGAGCAGCGTGATCGTCGGCGTCGGGCTGAACGTCCACACGTCGCGCTTCCCGCCGGAGCTCTCGGCGCGGGCCACGTCGCTGGCGATGCTCGGGATCGACGACGTCCCGCGCGAGGTCCTCGCCGCGGAGCTGCTCCAGGCGCTCGGCGACGCGGCGGCGAGGTTCGAGGCCGGGCGGCTCTCGCCCTTCGCCGAGGATCTCGCCCGGATGGACTGGCTGCGCGACCGCCGCGTCGAGGTGGCGGGCGTGGCCGGCGTCGCGGCGGGCATCGACGCCGAGGGGCACCTCCTGGTCCGCGGCGGGGATGGCGTCCTCCGGGCGGTGGCGGCTGGCGAGGTCAGCGTCACTTCCGGCTGAGCGCCTCGCGCCGCTTGCGTTGCGCGCGCCGCGCAGCCAAAGCTTGCGCCCATCGCGGGTCGCCGGCGGCGCGGAGCTGGCCAGGCCGACCCGGCTCCTGGGAGGCGTCGCTTCCTTGAAAGAAGACACCCTCGTCGTCCACGAAATCTACGCCAGCGTGCAGGGCGAATCGACGTTCGCCGGGCTTCCGTGCACGTTCGTCCGGCTCACCGGGTGCAACCTGCGCTGCTCCTGGTGCGACACGACGCAGGCCTTCTACGGCGGCAAGCGGATCCGCCGCGGCGACGTCCTCGAGCGCGCGCTGGCCTTCGGCACGCCGCTGGTCGAGCTCACCGGAGGAGAGCCGCTCCTGCAGCCCGGGTCGTTCCCGCTCCTCGTGGAGCTCTGCGACGCGGGCCGCACGGTCCTCGTCGAGACCAGCGGCGAGGCCGACGTCGCGCGCGTCGATCCGCGCGTGCACAAGATCATGGACCTGAAGGCGCCCGGCTCGGGGGAGTCTCACCGGAACCGCTGGTCGAACCTCGACCACCTCACGCCGCGCGACGAGATCAAGTTCGTGCTCGCCGACCGGGCGGACTACGAGTGGATGCGGGGCACCATCCGCGAGCGGCGCCTCGACGTGCGCGGCGTGACGCTGCTCGCCTCGTGCGTCTGGGGCAAGCTCTCGACGAGAGATCTCGTCCAGTGGGTGCTCGACGACGGCCTCCGCGTCCGGGTGCAGGTCCAGCTCCACAAGGTGATCTGGGGCGCTGACGCGCAGGGCGTCTGACCGGCGGGCCGCCCTCGCCGCGGCCCGTCGGGGGAGGCGCCGGCGCCGTGCTCTCGGCGCCTCAGCGCTCGCCGCTCAGAAACTGCTCGAAGTCCTCGACGTCGCGGGGCGAGCCGAGGACGAGCGGCACGCGCTCGTGGAGCGACTGCGGGACCAGATCGAGGATGCGGTGGGACCCTGTGCTCGCCTTGCCGCCGGCCGCCTCGAAGATGAACGCGAACGGGTTCGCCTCGTAGAGAAGCCGCAGCTTGCCCTGGCCGCTTCGATCGGCCGGGTAGGCGAAGATGCCGCCCTTGAGGAGCGTCCGGTGCGCGTCCGCGACCAGCGATCCCACGTACCGCGCGCCGTAGGGCCTCCCCTCGCGCTCGCTATCCTCCTTGATCCACGCGTTCCAGCGGCGCACGTCCTCGGGCCACCGCGCGCTGTGGCCCTCGTTGACGGAGTACGTCGAGCCGCGCTCCGGGATGCGGATATTCTCGTGGGAAAGGAAAAATTCGCCCACGGTCGGGTCGTAGGTGAACCCGTGAACGCCGCCGAGGCCGGTCGTGATGACGAGCAGCGTCGACGATCCGTAGAGCACGTAGCCCGCCGCGACCAGGTCGCGGCCGGGGCGCAGGAAATCGGAGGGATCAGCGCCCATCTTGGCGTCGCTCTTGCGGAGCACGCCGAAGATCGTGCCGATCGAGATGTTCACGTCGATGTTGGACGAGCCGTCGAGCGGGTCCACGACGATGATGTACTTGGCGCGCGGGTCCGTGGAGAGGAGCCTCATGTCGCCGAGCTCCTCGCTGACCACGGCCGCGCAGTGCCCGCGCCGCCCGAGCGCGCTGAGCAGCGTCTCGTTGGCGACCTCGTCGAGCTTCTGCACGATCTCGCCCTGCACGTTGGTCTGTCCCGTGTACCCGAGGACGTTGGCGAGGCCGGCCCGCCGGACCTTGGAGGTGACGAGCTTCGCCGCCAGGCCGATCTGGTTCAGGAGCGAGGTGAACGCCCCCGTCGCCGAGGGGAAGCCGAGCATTCCCTCGAGGATGTACGTCTCGAGCGTGATCCCGATGCGCGACGGCGCCTCAGGCGGATTCCAGCTCAGATTCCGTTGGTCCGATGAGAGCGACATGATCCCTCCGCGTTGTTGGCCAGGGACGTCGCCGCCCCGTCGCCTGCTCGCGCCCGCGCCCGCTGCCGCTGCCCCCGAGAGCCGACCGGCGCGGCGTCGAGAATTGCGTATCCCCCGGCTCCGTACAACATCCTCCGGGCGCGGGGCCTCGGGGGCGTTTGGCTGGACACGTTCGTCCAGCTCCTGAAGATGCGGCCCGAGCCCGCCCGCCCGTAAGCGCTGCTGCGCGCGTCTCGGGAGGGCAGGTTCGCGCCCCTGGCGGCCTTGCGTGCCTCACCGCAACACCATCGACGGAGTGACTCATGGCGCTCACGACCCGTGTCGAGCAGATCCTCTCCTGGTACTCCTCCGAGAACCCCGGCACGCTGACCAACCTCGTGCGGTTGCTCAACCACGGAGCGCTCGCGGGCACCGGCAAGCTGGTGATCCTGCCCGTGGATCAGGGCTTCGAGCACGGCCCGGTGCGATCGTTCGCTCCGAACCCCGAGGCCTATGATCCCGACTACCACTTCCAGCTCGCGATCGACTCCGGGTGCAGCGCGTACGCGGCGCCGCTCGGGTCGCTGCAGGCGGGCGCGGGCAAGTTCGCGGGCCAGGTGCCGCTGATCCTGAAGCTCAACAACAGCGACACGCTGGCGAAGGTGGAGCAGCCAATCTCGGCGGTGACCGGCTCGGTCGAGGACGCGCTCCGGCTCGGCTGCGTCGGCGTCGGCTACACGATCTACCCCGGGTCCGGCGCGAGGAACCGCATGTACGAGGATCTTCGCGAGATCACCCTGGAGGCCAGGCGCAAAGGCCTGGTCGTCGTCGTCTGGAGCTACCCGCGCGGCGCCGGGCTGTCCAAGCAGGGCGAGACGGCCATCGACGTCTGCGCGTATGCCGCGACGATCGCGGCCCAGCTCGGCGCGCACATCATCAAGGTCAAGCCGCCGACGGCTCATATCGAGCAGGAGGAGGCGAAGAAGATGTACGAGAAGTACAGTATCCCGATCCATACGCTCGCCGACCGGACCCGCCACGTGGTTCAGACGACCTTCAACGGCAAACGCGTGGTGATCTTCTCCGGCGGCGAGTCGAGGTCGACCGACGCCCTGCTCGAGGACGTGCGCGAGATGGCCGCGGGCGGCTCCTTCGGTTCGATCATGGGGCGGAACGCGTTCCAGCGTCCTCGCGCCGAGGCGTTGAAGCTCCTCGCCGACGTGATCCAGATCTACAGGTCCGCGCGCTGACGCGCCCGTCGACCGGGTGTTCGGGGCGGGGGACGCGCGGGCCCTGGTCCGGTCAGAGGCATCGCCCCGGCGCTCCGGCGCGGTGGCGGCGGTCGAGTCGGCGACGCCCGCCCGCGCCAGCGTCCTGCCGACGACGAGGTCCGAGCGGCGCTGAGCGCCGCTGCGCGCCGCGTCGCTCTCCCATGGGAAGCGCTCTCCCTGCCGCGCCTCGGGCCGACCGCTCGCGGCCATCGTCCACGTCGACGGGGTTAGCCCTTCGTGATTAGATGCCGCGCTGGAAACCCTCCACGTCCGGGCTCAGGAGACCGCATGCCGATCAAAGTGAACCTTGCCTCGTCAGACCCGCTGAGCCTCGCCGTCGACGTCGTCGTCATCGGCGTGCACGAAGGCGCTTCGACGGGTGAGGGCGTGCTCGCGAGGCTCGTGGAGGCCCTGGGCGAGCACGTGGCCCACCAGGTCAAGCGGGATGACTTCACGGGGAAGAAGGATCAGAGCATCGACTTCGCCACGAACGGCGCGCTGAAGCCGGGCCGCGTGCTGCTGCTGGGCCTCGGGTCGGGCAAGGTCACCGACGTCGAGTGCCGGGTGCTCGCGGCGAAGGGCGCGCGCTTCGCGAACGGCGTGCGCGCCGAGAGCGTCGCGGTGGCGGTGCCGCCCGGCGTCGAACGCGCGGAGCGGGCCGTCGCGGAGGGCCTCGTCCTCGGGGCCTACCGGTTCACCCGCTACTTCACGGGCGATCGCGTGCCCAAATTCGCGCTCTCGCGCGGCACCGTGGTCGTCGAGGGCAAGCCGGGCAAGGCGGCGCGCGACGCGGTCGCGCTCGGCCAGCAGGTCGGCGAGGCGATCTGCGTCGCGCGCGATCTCGTCAACGAGCCGCCCAACGAGCTCTACCCCGAGGCGCTGGCGCGCGTCGCCGCGGGGATCGGCAAGCAGCACGGGCTCAAGGTGACGGTGTTCGACAAGGCCGCGCTGACCAAGCGGGGCATGAAGCTCATCATGGCGGTGGGGCAGGGGAGCGCGCGCGAGCCCCGGCTGATCCACATGGTCTACGCTCCTTCCGGCAAGCCGAAGGGGAAGCTCGTCTTCGTGGGCAAGGGGCTGACCTTCGACAGCGGCGGTCTCTGCATCAAGCCGGCTCCGGGCATGGAGGAGATGAAGGGCGACATGGGCGGGGCCGCGAACGTGATCGCGCTGATGGCCGCCGTCGCGTCCGCCAGGCCGAACGTCGAGGTGCACGGCGTCATCGGCTCTGCAGAGAACATGCCCGACGGCGCGGCGTACCGCCCCGGGGACATCTTCGGCTCCCTGGACGGCAGGACGGTGGAGATCATCAACACCGACGCCGAGGGGCGCCTCGTCCTCGCGGACTGCCTCGCCTACGCGCGCGCGCTCAAGCCGGACCTCATCGTCGACAACGCGACCCTCACGGGCGCCTGCATGGTGGCGCTCGGCCCGACGGTGTCGGGCTTCTTCTCGAACCGCGAGGAGCTCGCCGAGCGCGTGCGGAGCGCCGCGAAGGCCGCGGGCGAGTCGATGTGGCAGATGCCGCTGGTCGAGGAGCTCCGCGAGGGCCTGAAGAGCGACTGGGCCGACATCAAGCACACGGCCGACCGCTGGGGAGGGGCCATCACCGCGGCCCTGTTCCTGCGTGAGTTCGTGGGCGATGTCCCCTGGGTCCACGTGGACATCGCCGGCCCGTCGATGGCGAGCAAGCCCTACGGCATCGTCTCCAAGGGCGGGACGGGCCACGGCGTGCTTACCTTCCTCCGCCTCATCGAAGGCTTCACCGGTTAGATCGTGCAACTCCGCCGCAAGCTCGCGCGCGCCATGGGCCGCGCCATCACCGACTTCGACATGATCGCCGACGGCGATCGGATCCTCTGCGCTGTCTCGGGGGGCAAGGACAGCTACGCGATGCACGCGCTCCTCGTGGACCTCGCGCGCCGCGCGCCGGTCCGGTTCAGCGTGATCGCGGTCAATATCGACCAGGGGCACCCTGGCTACCCCGGACACCTCCTGGCCGACTACATGGCCGCGGGCGGCCACGAGTTCCGGATGATCTCCGAGGACACCTACTCGATCGTCACCGAGAAGATCCCCGAGAACAAGACGTACTGCTCCCTCTGCTCCCGCCTGCGTCGTGGCATCCTCTACCGCATCGCGCGCGAGCTCGGCTGCTCGAAGATCGCCCTCGGCCACCACCGCGACGACGCCGTGACGACGCTGCTGCTGAACCTGATCTTCGCAGGCCAGCTCAAGTCCATGCCGCCGAAGCTCGTCTCCGACGCCGGCGACAACGTCGTCATCCGCCCGCTGATCTACTGCGCCGAGGACGAGCTCGCCGCGTTCGCGGCGGAGGAGCGCTTCCCCATCATCCCCTGCGACCTGTGCGGATCTCAGGAGAACCTCCAGCGCAAGGCGGTGAGCCGGCTCCTCGCGGAGCTCGACGCGCGCCACCCCGGGACGCGGCAGAACATGCTCGCCGCCCTCGGCAACGTGCGCCCGAGCCACCTGTTCGACACGGGCCTCTGGAAGCGGCTCGGGCTCGAGGTCGCCCGGGAGGAGGGGGGCGCGAGCGGCGACGACGCCGGCGCGCGTGCGCCGGCGCAGGAGGTCCTTCCCGTGGGCAACCTGCTGAGGAACCTGGCCTAGCGGCTCGCCCATGAGCACGGACGCCCCCGGTGCGATCTCGATCGGCGCTCCGCGCGAAGCGGAGTCGTCCGCCACGGCTGCTGGCGGACGCGGCGGGAGGCCAGCGCGCGGGGTCGAGGGGCGGTCGAGCTCGGAAGGCCCCGAGGCCGCGCAGCCCGGAGCAGGGCGCTTCGACCTGGGTCTCGGCGACGGGCGCGCTCCGCAGGCGCTGCTCGCGGCGATCGTCGCGTGGATGATCACGGTCGCGCCGGCCGCCTTCGGCCGCGGCGCGCCGACGTCCGCCAGCATCGCCGCCACGCTCGCCTTTCTCTGCGGCGCCGCTGCGCCGCTGCTCGCTGCGACCCACCGCCGGCTCGCGCGGCACCTCGGCATCTCTGCCTTCCTGGCGCTCGCCACGCTGACCTGGCTGCTCGCGTCGCCGTCCCTCCAACCGTCCCGCCTCGACCCTGTCCGCGCGGCGATCGGCGCGATCGCCTGGGGTATCTTCGCGCTCTCCTGGCGCGATCGGTGGGATGTTCGGCGCCCGCAGGAGCCGGACCCGGACGCCCCCCTCCTCCAGGCCCGGGCCCACCTGCCCCCGCTGGCCACGGCAGTGGTCGCCTTCGGCGCGCTCGTGAGCCTGGCCATCCTCGTTCTCGCGTGGCGCGTCCGGGACCCCGATCGCGCCCTCCTGGCCCAGGCGGTCGCCGTGGCCTGCGCCGTCGCGCTGATCACGGCCGCCTCCGGGGTCGCCGTCGCCCGCGGACGCAGGCACACCGCTGGCGGACGGCGGCTCCCTCACCGCGCCATCCGGCAGTTGCTCGTCCTGATCGTCTTCGCCGTCCTGGGGGCGGTCGTGATGATGCTGCGCTGAGCGGCGGTTCGGCCGTGGCCCTCGGCCCGCTTCTCGTTGCTCACCATCCCCCGCATCCCCGCCGGTTCCCCGTCGAATCGCGTTACACTCAGGCGCGTGTCCCGCGCAGTCGACGTATTCGCGATTCTGCTCCTCTCCGCCGCGGCGTTCTCCTTCGCCTTCGGGGTCCACGCGCTCGGCGATCGCCAGGATTTCAAGGCGATTTACCTCCTGGTGATCGGCGGGCTCTCGCTCAAGGCATCCACGGAGATCCTTCGTCCCCGCGGGGGTAGCGCGTGAGCCCCGGGCGCCGAGCGATCGCGGGTGCCGCGTGCCTGTGCGCGTGCGTCGCGTGGGCTGCTCTATCGACGTCCGCGAGGGGAGCGCCGCCGCTGCCGCCCGACGTGGCGGCGCGCGTGGGCGCGATCGACATCCACGTCGACTCGGTAGCTCGCATCACAGCAGCGCAGCAGCTCCTGCCTGCGCGCGCCCGGGACGCGGCGATCCGCGACGCGCTCTTCGCCGCGGAGGCGCGGGATCGCGGCCTGGATCAGGCTCCCGAGGTGCAGCGCGAGATCAGCGCGGTGCTCGCCCGCCGGCTGCTTCATCGCCTGAAAGAGGAGGCGGAGAGCGCAGGCCCGGTGACCGACGACGAGCTGCGCGTCGCCACCGAGCGGCACTGGCTCGATCTCGACCGCCCCGAGGGATACCGCACCGTGCACGCCGTCGTGAGGCTCTCGGCTGACGCCGACGAGGCCACGCGCGAGAGGGCGAGGGCGCTCGCCGAAGCGATCCGGAGGGCGGTGCTCTCCGCGCGCGACGTGGCCTCGCGCTCCGAGCCGCCGCGCGCCGTCGAGGCGCGGCAGCCGCCCACCGATCCGGCCGCCGACGCGTTCATCAGCGCGGCGAAGGCGGTCCCTGCCGACGGCCTTGAGGTCGTCGCGCAGCCGCTCCCGCCCGTCACCGCCGCGGGCCGCGCGCTCACCCCGGAGCCGCAGCAGTTCGACGCCGACTTCGCGCGCGCGGCGGCGTCCCTCGCCGCGCGCGGGGACCTCAGCGCGCCCGTGGCGTCGTCGTTCGGCGTGCACGTGATCATGCTCCTCGAGCGCATCCCCGCGCAGGTGGTGCCCGCCGAGGAGCGGCGCGGCCTGGTGCGCGACGAGGTCGTGACCGAGCGCGCCCGCGCCGCGCAGGCGAAGCTCCTCGAGGAGCTGCGGCGCGAGCCGCGGGTCGCGGGCGGCATCGACGCGCTGCTCGAGCTCGTGCGGATCGAGCCATGAGCACCTCGCGCAACGGAGCTCGCAAACGGAGCCGAGGCCCGCTCTCACGTGACCAGGCGCCTTCGTCGTTCACGACCATCCTCGAGGATCTCCTGTGCGCGATCCCGGGCGCGCACGCCGCCGCGCTCGTGGACTTCGAGGGCGAGACCATCGACTATGCGGGCTGCCTGGAGCCGTTCGACGTGAAGGTCACGGCGGCCCACTGGCAGATCGTCCTGTCCGAGGTCGCGATCGCGCCGCTCGGCATGCCGCGCCAGATCACGGTGCGCGCCCACCGCAGGAGCTACATCGTCCGTCAGCTCCAGCCTGGCTACGCGCTCGTCGTCGTGCTTCACCCGAGGGCCGCCTTCGCCGCGTCCCATCGCGCGCTGCAGGAGGCAGACGCGCGGCTCTGCGCCGAGGCCGGCTGGACCGCGTCGCGAGGGACGCGGTGGTACTGCGTCGACGTCGAGACCGAGGCCGCGGATCGAGGGCGCCCCGCGCGGCTGCGCGGCGCTGGCGGCTGGCAACCCGTCGAGGTGATGGGCTCGATGGTGGGCCTTGGTCCGCGCGAGAAGGGCTTCCGGATCCGGCTACCGAGCGGCGCGGAGATGCTTCTCATCCGCGAGCGGATGGGTCGCTGGTTCGCGGACGAGCACCCAGAGACGTGAAGACAGCGGCCGAGGTCGCCCGGCCGGCGGGCCGGCGTACCCGCTTGGTGAAAAACCTGAAAACTCGGCGACTTGTGCCCCGAGAAGCGGGTCGGAAAAAATACTATTGACCCCGCGGATACCCTGAGTATCTTCCGCCCTCCCTGGTGCCCGGACGCCGACGCGGCGGGCAGCCTTGGCGAGCTGTGCAGCGTGTACCTCGGCATGCCGAGAGGCACGGTGACGGCAGCCGGCCGGTTTGACGCATTCCTCCCTTCTGTAGTGCACCGTGTCAACACGGGTGCGTTGCAGCAAGGCGCAATGCTCAGCCCGGTCTGCGTGGAATGAGGGATCTGGCAATCCTGGACCTCATTGCAAGCAGGGCAGAACGAGGCGGGTAGCAGGAACTAAAAAGAGCATCGACGAGAAAGTCGATTGACAGACCGGATGGATGCTCTAAAGTACCCCCCCTCGCCGGGGCGATTCCAAAAGAATCGGTCCTGACGAAGCTGAAGATCCGGGACAGCTGACTGATGTTACATCAGTCGCTTCCCGCTCGGTCCTTGAAAACTGGGTT
>NZ_JEMA01000586.1 GCF_001589285.1 Sorangium cellulosum
CGCCGCCCAGGCCGGCCGAGCCGATCGGAGAGACCGGCAACGCCAACGTCGAGTAATCCGACACACAAATTCCAGCTCCCGGGGTGCTCCGGAAGCTTCCCTCGCGCGCCCGAGACCTTCGCGCGCGCTCCGGAAGCTTCCCGCGCGCTCCGGAAGCTTCCCGCGCGCTCCGGAGCACGAGATTTCGCGTACTTGGCGGCGTCCGCCGCGCCCCCGGCGCCTTCCGGCGCGCGCCTGGAGACGAATTNCCGCGCCCCCGGCGCCTTCCGGCGCGCGCCTGGAGACGAATTTCCCGGGGAATTTTACCTTCCGACCCGCGCGCGAAGCTCCAGGACCGCACGCGAAGCTCCAGGACCGCGCGCGAAGCTCTCGCGCCACCGCCCGAAGCTCCCCGCCGCCTCCCGAAGCCTCCCCGCCGCCGCCCGGAGCCTCGCCACCGGCCCCGCCTCCTCAGCGCCCCGCCGACTCGAACCGCGGCGCCGCCTCGAACGTCTCCGCCAGCGTCCGGCGGTACTCGTCGGCCATCTGGACGAGCCCGTCGATGAGCAACGCCGCGTCGTGGTCCGAGAAGCCCTCGAGCGACGCCACGCACGAGACCGAGACCTCGTCGCCGGTGATCGACACGCGGAACTCCCCCGTTGTCTGGTCGTTCATCGTGAGCAGGAACCGGTAGAACGGCTCGTGGTTCGCCGCCGGCAGGCCGACGACCGGCGCGCGCAGCGTCAGCAGGCGCCCCGCCTCGTCGATCTCGACGTCCACCTGCGTCGCCGTCTCCGCCGCCGGGAACGGCCGCTGCGCGATGCGCCAGGTCCTCGGGCCGACGCGCGCCCTGTTCGCGATGATCCCGAGCGCCGACAGGCCCTGGCGGATCACCCGCTCGACCCCCGCGCGGGCCGGGGCCGGCGCGAACGCGTGCGGCAGCAGCCGGCCGCAGCCCAGGCAACGATCGCCCTCGACGTCGAACGGCTCGTCGCACGCCGGGCAGCGGTAGACAGGCGCCCTGTCCCTGAGCTCGACGAGCGGCCGGTCCACCGCGGCGAGCAGCGGCTGGAACGAGCCCGCCGGCAGCACGACGCTGTGACCCGGGAGCTCTCCCGCCGCGCCGGACGGCGCCGCCACCACCCCGAGCACGCGCCCCTCCGGGTCGAGCACCGGCGCGCCGAGCGGGGCCGCCACGTCGATCTCGAACGCGGGGAGCTGCCCGTCGACCCTGCGCGCCACGTGGCACACCCTGGCGACGGCGAGGCGCAGGGTCTGCCCCGGCAGGCAGCTCAGCACGGCGACGCGCTCGCCGAGCCGCGGC
>NZ_JEMA01000587.1 GCF_001589285.1 Sorangium cellulosum
GGAGGTCGAGCCGGAGCGGCTGGAGATGATGCAGGCGCTGCTGGCGGAGGCGAAGGCGCAGGTGGGGACGTTGCGTGTGCGCGTAAAGAACGCGCCGGACGCGGAGGTGTACGTGGACGGCGAGCGGGTGCCGGAGGAGGGGGTGAAGCACGAGGTCTATCTGGAGCCCGGGGGGCACGAGGTGGTGATCCGGCGCGCTGGGTACGAGGACGAGGTGGTGCAGGTGTTCGCTGCGCCGGGGATAGCGGAGACGGTCACGCGGGAGCTGAAGCCGAAGGCGATGAAGGGGCCGGAGGCGGCGGTGCCGGAGGCGAGCGAGGCGGAGCCGGTGAAACTGTCAGAGGCACCCATCGTGGTGCCGGTCCGCAGCGCGGAGGTACATGCGAGCGGGCCCAGAAAGGCGGTGCTGATCGGCGGCGCGGCGACGGCGGGCGCGGCGGCGGTGGCGGGCGTGGTGTTCGCGGTGCTTGCGAACGCGAAGGGCAGTGACGCCGAAGAGCGGCGCGATTCCGTCGTGCGCGCTCACGGCGCAGCCGCGTGCTCCCGCGCGGATGCACCGAGCGCAGCATGCGCCGACTTGAGAGACGCATTCGAGGTGCATCAAAGCTGGACCAATGCGGCGTTCTGGACCTTCGTGGGCGCCGGAGCGGCTGGCGCTGGGACCCTGATCTACGGGCTCTCGACGAAGCCATCGACGCCGCACGGGCGCGTGCGGGTGATGCCGCTGGTAGGCGCTGACAGCGTTGGGATTTTGGTGACCGGTGTGCTCTGAGCAGACGCCGTGGATCGAGGAGAGAGAATCATGCGTCGTACTGCTCGTCGTGCATCGGTGCTCGTCGTCGGGTCGCTCATCGCGAGCGCAGCCCTCTCGGGCTGCTTCCCCTTCCCTCTGCTCGATGATTGCGAGCACATGCTCACCCACTGCGTCCTCAACGGCGCCGGAGGCGGTGGTGGCGGCGACGTGACCCCGGCGTGCGATGCGGATCCGACGGAGAACGCGAGCACGGCGACGGAAGAGTGCGCGGTGTTCGCGAGTGCGAACGCGAAGCCGGGCGGCGACGGCACCAAGGCGAACCCGTACGCGTCGCTCGGAGAGGCCGTCGCCAACGCGAACGGCAAGCGGGTGCTCGCGTGCGCGAGCGGGGCGTTCGCGGAGAGCGTGACGATCGAGGCGGGGGTCGAGGTAATCGGGGGCTTCGACTGCGGCGCGGGGTGGACGTGGAGCGAAGGCGCGCGGAGCGCGATCGACGGACCCGCGAACGAGATCGCGCTGGTGCTGTCGGAAGCCGCAAGCGGCGCCAAGGTGCGGAGCTTCGCGGTGCGCGCGGCGAGCGCGACGGAGCCGGGCGGCTCGTCGATCGGCGTGGCGGTGGCGGACGTCGAGGCGGAGCTGGCGGAGGTCGATGTGACCGCGGGCGACGGGATGGACGGCACCAAGGGCGAGACGCCGATGGAGGCGCCGCAGGCGGGAGCTGCGGCGGGGGCGGTGTCGAACGCGTGCTTTCCGGCGTCCGGCGGCGCGCCCGGCGTGACGATGTGCGAGGACGGCGAGACGACCGGCGGCCGAGGCGGGCCCGGAGGAAGCCCGGGGATGGATGAAGGGAACGGGCAGCGCGGAGAGGACGGCGTGCCGTTGCCGGAGGAGAACCCCGATGCGTACGGGCTCGGCGGCGTGGGGCAGATGGATCCAGACGGCGAGTGCAAGCCCGGCACGAACGGCAAGAGCGGCGCTCGTGGCACAGCCGGCGCCGCCGGCGCCGACACGACGCTGACGCTCGACGGCATCGCCGGGGGCGACGGCGGCAGCGGCACAAGCGGGAAGAAAGGTCAAGGCGGAGGAGGAGGCGGTGGAGCGAAAGCGGGGCTGTTCTGCGGACCCGCCGCGACCCCGGTAGATGGCCCCGGCGCGAGCGGCGGCGGCGGCGGAGCCGGCGGGTGCGGCGGAAAGGGCGGCGGCGGCGGCAAGGCCGGCGGGTCGAGCATCGGCATCCTCAGCCTGGGCACGAAGCTGATGCTGACCAACGTCACCGTGACGATGGGCAAGGCGGGCAAGGGCGGTGATGGCGCGAGCGGACAACCGGGTGCCCTTGGAGGTGCAGGTAGTGCCGGCGGGGAACGCTCCGGACAGGGCGACTCGAGGCTCGGTTGCGATGGCGGTCGAGGCGGCCAAGGCGGAACCGGCGGCCCCGGCGCTGGCGGTCGAGGCGGCCACGCCGTGGGCATCGCCTACGCGGCGGCCCCGAGCGAAGCGCCGGCGGTGCAGTTCACCCCCGGCACGCTCGGCGCCGGCGGCGCTGCGGCGCCCGGCGGTCCGCCGGAGAGCGCCGGTGCACCGGGCAGCGCCGGGAGCTGCTGGGACTTCTCGACCGGCGAGAGCTGCGGGGAGTGAAACAGGTGCGATTGCGCGGCAATCTCAATGCGCTCAACGGAATGCGGATCTCTGAGAACACGAGCGTTGCATCGTGAGCTGCTGAGCTGAGGGAGAGAGCAGAAATGAATCGACACGCCCCGCGCCGGGGCGGTAGGCACCGGTTTGTCGCGGAGACGCGGCACGGTGGGCTGCCCGGCGCTGACAACCTCGCCACCTTCGCGTGGATTGCCCAAGGCGCGGGCGGACGGACCGGTGATCTGCTGAACCCTTCTGCGTCGGGCCGCGAGCGCGGATGTTATCCGACGGTCGCTGAAGGCAGCCCAGCAGCAGGTCGCTTTTGCTTTGCGCAGGAGTTGGCGCACGCCGAGACCGACGCAGCACGAGGGTACACCCGCGGCGGCGCCGCCGCCGCGAGAGCGGTGAGCGACCAAGGGACCCCTCCCGTCCCGCGCGGAGCGCGGGACTTGGGAGGGGCGGACCGCGCGCAGGCCCGAAGGGCCGAGCACGGGCCGGGGGTGGGCATCGTTGTCTTCAGCGCTCTTTTCATGTGCACATCAGCACGAGCTGCGTGGTGCNTTGTCTTCAGCGCTCTTTTCATGTGCACATCAGCACGAGCTGCGTGGTGCGAGGAGCGCGGCATGGCGGGTGTGGAGCTGCCGCGGGCGCACCAAGACCCTGCATTCCAGCAGCTCTACCGTGAGGGGAACG
>NZ_JEMA01000588.1 GCF_001589285.1 Sorangium cellulosum
GGGCGCACGGCGGCCAGGTGCAGCGCGGTCGCCGCCCTCACGTCGTGCATCGACGGCGTCGGAGACCAGATCGCGGCGAGCGTGACGTCCTCCCGAGCGGCTGCATCCAGGATCGCGAGCGCCGCCGCCTCCCTGTCCGCGGCCCGGATCCGCAGCGTCGAGGATGCGCCCGCCGGCCCCTGCTCCCACGATCCGGCGCGCACCGCGGGAGAGACCGCGAGCGCCGCGGCGAGCGCGCGGGCGCCGGGCGCGTCGGGCCCCCGCTCGTGGATGAGCACGTGGAGCTCGACCTCGGGCCCCCCCGCGCCCGGCGCGACAGGGATCGGGGCGCCGGCGAGCCGCTCGCCGTCGCCGGGCTCGGTCCGGGCGATGACGCCGCGATCGAGCACGTGGATGCGGTCGGCGACGGCCTTCGCGTCGACGGTCGAGGACGTGATCAGCACGACGCAGGCGCCGCCGTCCGCGAGCGCGCGGAGGCGACCCCGGACCAGCTCCGTCGACGGCACGGCGACGTCGGCGAACGGCTCGAAGAGGCAGAGCAGGAGCGGCTGCGGCACGCCCAGGGCGAGCGACAGCTCGACGGACCGGGCCTCGGCGAAGCTCAGCGAGGCCGTGCGGCGGGCGAGGAGCGGCGCGACGCCGAGCGGCTCGAGCAGCGCCGCGGCGCTGCTCGGGGGCGCGCCGCGGGCGCGGAGCGCCACGGACATGGAGGACGCCACCGAGGCGCCGTCGGGCAGCTCCGGGGCGACGGAGAGAACGCCGATCCGCGCCCGCGTCGCAGCGCTCCGGAACGGCTCCCGCCCCGCCACGAGGACGCGGCCCGCGAGGGGCGCGGCGCGCCCCGCGAGCAGCTCGGCGAGCGCCAGCGTCCCGTCCTCCGGCGCGCCGAGGACGGCGTGAACGCCCGGGCCGAGCGCCAACGCCACGCCGACGAGGCCCCCGCGAGAGCGCCCCGCCTCGCCGGCGCTGTCGCGCGCGCGCACGCCCTCGAGCGCCACGATGGGCGCGCCGGGGCTCATCCGACCGGGCCCCCCGAGCGGGCCGCGAACGTGAGGAACGCGCCGAGCGCGCCCGGGACCGACCACCGCGAGTCGCCGGCGAGATCGGCGAGCGCCCAGGGAACGAGGATCAGCGAGAGGAACAGGGCGCGCCCCCGCGGCCCGGCGACGCGGCCGCTCGCCGCGGCGATGCCGCCGAGCGTCACGCCGGAGACGACGCCGAAGAGGGCGAGCGCCGCGCCGAAGGCCAGGTGCTGCAAGGCGAGCTGCGCGGAGCCGGAGAGGAGCGCCGCGAGCACCGAGAGCGCGGCCAGCGGGAGCCAGATGACCCGCCCGACCTCCAGCATGGCGGCGAGGCTACGCGCGCCGTGGAGCGACGCCCGCGAGATCCCGCGCGCGGCGGCGAGCGCCTCGATGCCGTCGCGGCGGTCGGCCGTAGGCCGATCGTTCGCCGCGGCGAGGGCGATGGGGCCAGCGGCCACCCACGCGAGCCCGCGCGCCGCGGACCCGAGCAGCCCCTCCATCGACGTCGTCCCGTCGTCCAGCCGGAGCACGAGCGCCATGGCGCCGTACCCCAGCGAGATCAGCGCGGCCATGGCGAGGCCGAGCCGCCCGCCGCGCGCGCCGCGGAGCCGCGCGCAGCCCAGCGCTACGGCGGCGCGCAGCGCCTTCCGGACCGCTGCGCGCCGCCGCCCGAGATCGTCCGGACGCCTGCTCGGCGCATCGCGCGGTTCGGGATCGTGCGGGCGGGTCATCGGGAGGCCGTAGGGCGTATGGGCAGAGCGCAAGGCAGCGCGCGAGCTGAGCAGCGGCGAGGCGCGCTGCTAGCGCTGCCCTTCCAGGCGCGCGGGCGCAAGGCCAATGTGCCATGGTCGAGCGCGCCCCCGGAATGTGGTTGCCGCTGCGGCCCGGCGCCACCCCCTCTGCGGCCCCGCAGCCCGGCGGCCTCGGCGCGCTCGCCGCGACGCCCGGCGACCCGGAGCTAGTCGTACGAGAGCCCGCGGCGGCCCTTGTGCTTGCGCTTGCGCTCCTTGTCGGCGACGCCGATCTTCCCCCACTCGTACGTGACGCGGCGACGGAAGGCGCCCAGCGCGTCGCCGCCGTAGAGCAGGAGCTCGCGCGGGGAGTCCGTCTCTCCGAGCGTCGGCTCCCAGACGTCGGACGGGACGAACGCGAGCAGCATCGGCGCGCTGAAGCGCATCCGGGCGATGATGAGCCCGCACGTCGTTCCGTCGCCCGGGCGCGCGCGCCTCGCGCGCTTGCCGCGCCCGCGCGCCTCCGCCTTCGCGCCGCCCGGGCGCGCGCAGCCGCCGCCGAGCACGAGCTCCTCGTTGCCCCGGGGGTGCCAGGTCCACGTGCGCTCCACCTTGAACGCGTCCTCGGCCGGCACGGGCCCGGCCGCGGCGCGCACCTCCTCGGGCGCGAGCAGCGAGAGCTGCGCCGCGACGCGCGCGTCGACGAGCGACTCCAGCCGGAGCGGGCGATCGCGCGTCACCTCGAGCACCACCTCGAAGCTGTTCACCTCCCCGGCGCAGCAGCGCACGCCGACCTCGGGGCGGCGCGTATCGGGCTTGACGCCGCGCCCGTGGGCGCAGCGCCCCACGAGATCGCCCGTCGGCCCGTTGCCCCCGCGCAGCGTGACGAGCCCCGGCTTGCTGCTGTCCCGCAGCCACTGGCTCGAGGTCCACGTCCACACGCCGCCGTGGAGATCGTGCACGCCGAACCCGCTGACGCACCCGGCGTTCACCCCGTTCGGCGTCAGCACCCGGCTCTGCCCGGTCGCGCACGCCGGGGCCCTGTACGCGTCGCCGTACTCGTACGTGGTGTTCGCCGGGCCCTTGCAGGCCCGCTCGATCTCGAGCTCCGTGCAGAGGCGCTTGCCCTGAGCCTCGCAGAGCGCGCGCGCCTCGTCCTGCGTGACGTTCGTGGTCGGGATCGCGCCGACCTCGTTGGGGTACGAGTAAAGGTCGATGTAGAAGCCGTGCATCACGACCTGCGCGCCCGCCATCTCCTCGTCGGCGATGCGCGGCAGCCGGTCCGGCGGCGTGCCCGCGATGAGCACGCCCTTCGGGATCCACGCCATGCCCGGGCGCGGCTCCGGCTCGTTCAGGCCCACGTCCCAGGGCGGCGCGGCGTCGAGATCGGCGTCCGTGCCCGGCGCCGCGCCGCCGCGATCGCAGCCGAGAGAGGCGGCGAGGAGCCCCGCGAGCGACACGGCGGCGGCGAGGGCCTTCCCCCTCGGCGTGCGGCCGGCGCGGTGCTCGCCAGGGCCCACGAGCTCACTCGGGGTCGCGCTCACGCAGGTTCAGCTCCTTCATCTTGAGCTGGAGACCCTTGCGCGAGATCTTGAGGAGCCGCGCGGCGTGGGTGACGTTGCCGTGCGTCTGCTTGAGGGCGCGCTCGATGAGATCGCGCTCGAGCTTGCTCATCGCCGCCTTGACCTGCTCCTTGAGCCCGTCGGGCGTCGACGGGGCGAGGGCGGCGTCCGCTGTCGCGGCCACGAGCGGCAGCGACGCGCCGGTCGACGAGCTGGGGCCGCTGCGGATCTCCTCCGGCAGATCGTCGAGACGGATGCGCGAGCCGTCGGCGAAGAGCAGCGCGCGCTCGACGACGTTCTCGAGCTCGCGGATGTTCCCCGGCCACCCGTGCGATGACAGGCGCTCGAGCGCCTCGGGCTCGATGCCCTCGATGCTCTTCTTCAGGCGCGCGTTGAACTTCGCGACGAAGTGGGCGCAGAGGTGGGGGATGTCGCTCCTCCGCTCGCGCAGCGCGGGGAGCGCGATCGGGACGACGTTGAGCCGGTAGAAGAGGTCCTCCCGGAACGTGCCCGCCGCGATCTCCCGCTTCAGATCGCGGTTCGTGGCGGCGACGAGGCGGACGTCGACGTGGATGGTCTTGATGCCCCCGACCCGCTCGAACTCGCTCTCCTGGAGCACGCGCAGGAGCTTCACCTGCATCTCGGTCGGGATCTCGCCGATCTCGTCGAGGAAGAGCGTCCCGCCGGAGGCGAGCTCGAAGCGCCCCGGCTTGGACGCGACCGCGCCGGTGAAGGCGCCGCGCTCGTAGCCGAAGAGCTCCGACTCCATGAGATCCTTCGGGATGGCCGCGCAGTTGACCTTGATGAACGGCCGGTCGCGCCGGCTGGAGTTCTCGTGCAACGCCCGCGCGACGAGCTCCTTGCCGGTGCCGCTCTCGCCGCTGATGAGCACCGTCGTCGGCGTGTCGGCGACCCGCTCGAGGATCGCGTAGAGCTCCTGGATGGGCGGGCTCTCGCCGATGATGCCGAACCGGTCGGAGCCGCCGCGGGGCTGCGCCGCGGAGACGTCGCGCGTGGCGTCCGCGCTCGCGAGGTCGCGGGTGCGGAGGGCCTTCTTCACGACGACGCGGACCTCGTTCTGATCGAACGGCTTCGTGATGTAGTCGAACGCGCCGGTCTTGAGCGCCTCGACGGCGTTGTCGACCGTGCCGTGGGCCGTGAGGAGCACGACCGGCCGCGAGGGGTCGTCGCGGAGCGCGGCGCGGAGCAGATCCATGCCGTCGACCTTGGGCATGCGGAGATCGGTGATCACCAGGTCGATGTGGTGCTCCTTGAGGAACGCGAGGCCTTCCTCGCCGTCCTCGGCGGTGTGGACCTCATAGCCATCCCGGCCGAGCTGGGCGCTGAGGACCCGCCGGAGGTTCGCCTCGTCATCCACGACGAGGATCTGCTTCTTTTCGGGGAGCATCACGGGGCGAGACTAGCAGAACCGGCCGCTGGGCAAGCGTCGGGACCGCCCGTGCGGCCGCGCCGGCGCCCCGAGCGCGCGTCGGCGCGCTGCGACGCCGCGCGCGCCGGCGCGCTGTACGGCGGCGGGCTTCCCAGGCGGTCGCCCGGCTCGACAGCTCGGCCCGCCGGGCCGGCAGGGCGACCGCATTGCCTCGAGGTCCGCCCTGATTCCTTTTTCTCGCTGCCGGCGAGACGGATCAGTATGCTGCGCCCACTTCTCGTGGAGGGCGGCTCGGATGCGTGTGCTTCGGACTTGGCTGGTCGGTCTCGGCGCGGGGATGTTCCTCGCTGCGGGGTTGGCCCTAGCAGGAGATCCGGCCATCGAGTACCCCGAGTGCAACCGCACGGCGACGCCGGCCGACCTCGAAGGCGCCAAGGGCGCGCACAAGGCGGCGACGCAGTTCTACGAGCGGGCTGACTACGACCGCGCCATCCAGTACTGGAAGGACGCCTACCAGCTCGACTGCACAGCGCACGGCGTGCTCATCAACATCGCCAACGCCTACGAGAAGAAGGGCGACCGCGCCGAGGCGGTCACCGCGCTGGAGACGTACCTGGCCCGCACGCCGGACGCGAGCGACGCGCAGACGTTCCGGGACAAGATCCAGAACCTCAAGAACTCCATCCGGCCGGCGCCGACGCCGACCGCGGGCGAGTCCGCGTCGGCCCCCGTGCTGCCCCCGCCGGTCGCCACCGCCTCGGCGGTCCCGAGCCGCACCGTGGAGCCGCCTCCGCCGCAGCCCCCGTACGGCTACGCGCCATGGATCGCCACGGGCGCCGGCGTCGTCACGCTGCTTGTCGGCGGCATCCTCACCTCGAGCGGCTTCGCGGACATCAGCGGCGCCGAGGAGAGCTGTCCGACGCGGATCGACTGCGAGCCGGACGTGGCCGACCTGGGCAACCAGGGCCGCACGCAGGCGACCGTCGGCGGCGTGCTCCTCGGGCTGGGCGCAGCGGGCATCGCGGGTGGCCTCATCTGGGAGTTCGGGTTCAACCAGCCCCGGACGCCCTCCGGCCTGCTCGCGCCCGCCGCCACGCTCCGTGTGACCCCTGTCGCCGGGCCGGGCACGGCTGGCGTCGGCGTGTCCGGCCGCTTCTGACGGCAGGGTCTGCGGTACCCCGCTGCCGGCGGGCGCGGGAGCAACGTGAGCTGCCACCCCGGCCTGCCGAGCCGCGCCGGCGCCGATGTGCAAGCAAGCGGGCGCCCGCCGGCGCATCGTTTACTCTTCGACCGTGCGTCTCAGCTCCTCCGCCCGCCTCCTCCTGACACGGTCCTGCCTGAACAGAATTGCGCTCCCCGGCGCGCTCGCGATCGCCGCGACGGCGGTGCTCGCCGACGCCGGTGAGAGCCCTGCCCCCGCGATCGCGCGGGTCGGCCGGCTCCTCGTGCCCGCGGCCCTCGCGGCGCCCAACCCGAGCGCCGCCTCCAGGAGGGTGGCGATCCTCGCGACCTACCCGGGGGCAGCGATGACAACGCTCCACATCGCCGCCCTCGGTGGCGCCAAGGCCGGTCCCGCGCTCGCCACGCTCCGGCACCTGAGCGATGCGGTCGTCCGCGCCCATGTCGTGCCGCGGACGCAGATCGTCCTCGCGACCGCCGACACGAGCCCGTCCCGCGATCGCTCGTTCAACGCGAGCCTCTTCCGGATCGAGCCGCAAGCGGCGCCCGTCGCGCTCTGCGACGGCGTTGTGCACGCGAGCCGCCCGCTGGTCACCGCCGACGGGCGCGTCTTCGTCTCGCGCGGCGTCGCCGGACCGGAGCCGCCGCCCGACGGTGACCTCGCGCGGCTGCGGGTCGACAGGCTGACGATCGACGAGGTCGACCTCGCCACCGGCGCGACCCGCGCCGTGCACAGGCACACGGGCTACCTCGCCTTCCTCGCCGGGGCGTGGGGCGGCGAGCTCGTCGTCTACCGCGTCGGGCCGGGGTCGGCCGACATCGTCCTCGTGAACCCCGACACCGGCGCGACGCGCGTGATCGCCCCGTCGATCCCGCCGTTCGCACGCGATTTTTCCATCGATGCGGCGGCGAACGCGCTCGTGTACCAGGGGCGGCACGAGGTCGACCCGGGCGCGTGGGTCATCGACAGGCTCGATCTGAGCACCGGGAAGCGCACCCGGCTCGAGACGAGCGCGAGCAACGGCCTCGCCCCGCACGCCTGGCCGGGCGGCGGGCTCGCGTACACGCCGGATCGCCGGACCGGGCTCCTCCTTGTCGGCGCCCGCGCCGCGCTCCGCGGCCCGCTCGGCGCCGGCGTCGACGCCGTGCAGGCCGTCTCGCCGGACGCAGCGTGGGTGGCCGCGCTGCACACGAGCCCTTCCGCGTTCCCCGTCCCGTTCGCGATCCACGCGGAGAGCGGCGAGGTCGCCGCGATCCCCGCGCCGTCCGGCGCGCGCATCGCCGTCGCCGGCTTCACCGCCGCGAAGGAGGAGCCGCAATGAGCCGCTGCCTCCTGAGCGCCGCGACGATCTGCGCGGCCGTGCTGTTCGCGCCTGCCGCCCGCGCGGCGTACTGCCCCTGCTACACAGCGTCGAGCGCCTACAACGATCGCGGCTGCGCGATCGACGCGGTGCCGGGCACCAACCCCTCGATCGCGGCGTGGAACGCCATCTTCGATCGCGTCTCGCGGGGCCCCGCGGCCTGGGGGGAGGCCGGCCCCGCGCCCTTCAATCTTCGCCAGGGCTGCGACGTGCCCGAGGCGCCGCGCGAGGTCCCCGCCACCTTCCCCTGCGAGCTGCTGAAGGCGATCGGCATGCAGGAGTCGGGGTGGCAGCAGTTCTGCGCGCCGGACCGACCGATGGACCAGGCAGGGGTGAGCTCGCGGACGATCATCTCGTTCGATTGCGGCTACGGCGCCGCGCAGATCACGAGCGGCATGCGCAACGGCGACAGCCCGGACTTCGATCCGCGCCGCGTGGCCGCCGATCCGGCGTACAACGCGGCCACCGGCGCGCACATCCTGGCCATGAAGTGGAAGGCCACGCGCTGCGTCGGCGACCGGCAGCCGTCGGTCATCGAGCACTGGTACAGCGCCCTGTGGGCCTACAACGGCCTGTCGTACGTCAACAACCCGAACAACCCGAACCACGACGCGGGCCGCGGCGTCTACGATCCGGCGATCGGCGGCGCCGCTCCGTACCAGGAGCGGGTGCTCGGCCGGATGGAGCACACCGGGGAGCGCTGGGAGCGGACCGAGGTCGCCTACCCGGCCCTGGGCGAGATCGGCGCCAACAGCGCGCCGGCCGCGCTCGCCGATCCGCGCTGCGCTTCGCCGACGGACTGCACGCGCACGCGCCCGCTCCATGTCACCCGCTGCGCCGACGAGGGCGGCGAGACGGGCGGCGGCGCAGGCGGAGCAGGCGGTGCCGGTGGAAGCGGCGGTGCAGGTGGAAGCGGCGGTGCAGGCGGAAGCGGCGGCGCAGGTGGACGCGGCGGCGCGGGCGGAACCGGCGGCGAGGGCGGAGCTGGCGGAACGAAAGGCGACGCGGGAAATGGAGCCGTCACCGCGGGGCAGGGAGGCGCTGGAGCCAGCCCGGGCGACGACGGCAACGACGACGAGACCACCTCGACGACGGTGGGCGTCTACGGCCGTTGCACCTGCGACGCGCCCGGGAGCGGCGCCGCGGCAGGCGCGGCGTCCTGGCTCGCGCTCGGCGCCGGCGCGCTCGCCGCGGCGTTGCGGCGGAGGCTTCCGGGGCGTCGCCGCGCCGACTAACCTGGCCGACCATGCCACCCCCGCCCGGATCCGAGCTCATCGCAGCGTGGGCTGCCCGGCGCGGCCTCGCCTTCACCCCGCGCCCCGACGAGGCCTGGTTCCGCCGCTGGGAGCCGTACGACACGATCGCGCCGCCCTCCGCCTACCTCTCCGCGTGCACGTGGACGGCGAACCCCGGACACGCGGTGATCGCCGAGCCCTGGTACGCGGACGGCGAGGCCGAGCCGATCGAGCGGTCGCTGCTCGGCTTCGCGACGCACCCGGCGCTCCCGCGCCGCGCCGCGATGCGCGTGGGCGAGCACTTCCTCACGCGGGTCGCGTTCATCGAGAGCCCTCCCCCGCCCCAGATTGCGCTCGGCGACGCGCTCTGGGACGCGCACGTGACGACCTTCGCCGCCTCCCAGAGCGACGCCGCCGCGGCGTTCCATCCGCGCCTGCGCAAGCTCCTCGCCCGCCGGGGCTTCCAGGGCCACCTCGAGCTGCGGCGCGGCGGGCTCGTCGTCCACTGCGCCGGCCTGCGGCCGGTCCCGGAGCACTACGAGAGGCTGCTCGGCGTGGTGCGCGAGATCGTCAACGCGGCGATCACGTGAGCGCGTGGGCGCGTGGGCGCGTGTTCACGTGAACCGACGTGAACCGACGCGAACCGACGTGACCGCGCACGCTGACGTGACATGACGCGGCGCAACGCGTGGCGGCGTCGTCCCCCCCCGCCGACCTGCCCTGTCGACGCGTCCGCCGCGCCGTTCTAGGCTCCCCGACCATGGCCAAGGTCCTGGTCGTCGAGGATGAGCCGGCGATCGCCGAGTCCATCGCCTACTTCCTGCGGCGCGACGGGTTCGCGGCCACCGTCGCCACCACGCTCGCGACCGCGGAGCGGGAGATCGACAAGGCGGACCTCATCATCCTCGACCTGATGCTCCCCGACGGCAGCGGCTTCGACCTCATCGGCCAGGTGCGGCGGAGCGCGGCGCGCGCCGCGATCATCGTCCTGTCGAGCCGCGACAGCGAGGCCGACCGCGTCGCCGCGCTCGAGACAGGCGCCGACGACTACGTCACCAAGCCGTTCTCGCCCCGGGAGATCGTGGCGCGCGTGCGGGCCGTCCTGCGCCGCGCCGCGCGGCCCCCGCTGACCGGCGACGCCCCCTCGCCGCTGCCGCTCGCGGTCGACGAGGCCACGCGGCGCGCGCACGTCAACGGCCAGAAGGTCGATCTCACCCGCGTCGAGTTCGATCTGCTCGCCTGCATGCTCGCCGCGCCGGGCCGGGTCTTCACGCGCGCGCAGCTCATCGACAGGGTCTGGGGCGACGGGTTCGCGATCACCGACCGCACCATCGACTCGCACGTGAAGGGGCTCCGGAAGAAGGTCGTCGAGGCCGGCGGCGACGCCGACCTCATCGAGACGGTGCGCGGCGTCGGCTACCGCGTCACGGACAGGCCGGGCCCCAGGGAAGGCGGAGACTGACGCATGCTGCGCCTCGTCGTCACCGCGGCGGCGGCGATCTCGATCATCCTGCTCGTCGCGCTGTTCGCCTCGCGCCTCGTCCGCGCCCGGACGGCCGGCATGAGCATCCGGATGCAGATCTTCATCGCGCTCGGCGGCATCGTCGGCGCGTTCGCGTTCGGGCTCGGGCTGCTCGTCATCGATCGCGTCGAGGCGCGCGCGACGCTGCTCGCCGAGGGCAGCGCGCGCGACGAGGCCGCCGCGTTCGCCGCCGTCGCCGCGATGGAGATGGAGGTCCGCGGCGTCGACCTCGCGGCGGTGCGCGCGCTCGACAGCGAGGCAGAGGGCCCCGCCGCCCAGAGCATCGCGCTGCTCGACCCGGAGGGCCGCGTGCTCCGGGCGCGCGGCGCCTCGCCGGGCGAGCCCGGGACGGTCTTCGTGACCGCGCCCATCGAGGTCCGCGGCCGGCGCGTCGGGAGCGTGCAGGTCGTCAAGCCGACCATCGTGGTGCAGCGCATGGTCGCCGACTTCGCCCCGCCGATCCTCGTGATCAGCACGGTGCTCGGCGCCGCGGCGGCGCTCTCGTCGTTCCTGATCGGCCGCACCATCGCGACGCCCATCGAGGCGCTCACCGAGTTCGCGGTGCGCGTGAGCGAGGGGAAGGTGCGCGCCGCCCCGCCGCCGGCGCAGGGCCGCGAGGTCCAGCGGCTGACGCGCGCGATCGACTCGATGCGCCGCCAGATCGAGGGCCGCCCCTTCGTCGAGACGTTCGCCGCGGATCTCTCGCACGAGCTCAAGAACCCGGTCGCCGCGATCCGCGCCAGCGCCGAGGTGCTCACCGAGGGGGCGCTCGACGACCCCGAGGAGGCGGCCCGCTTCGTCGCGCGCATCCGCGAGGCGATCACGCGCATCGAGGCGCTCCTCGGGGAGCTCCTGTCGCTCGCGCGCCTCGAGGCCCGCGGCGTGGAGCATGCCGCCGTGGTCGACCTCGTCGCGATCGCGCAGAGCGCCGCGGCGCGGGCGCGCGAGCGCGGCAGCCGCGTCGAGCTCGACGCGCCGGGCTCGGCAGCCGTGCGCGGCGACGAGCAGTGGCTGTCACGCGCGCTCGACAACCTGCTCGACAACGCGCGCACGCACGGCGACACCGCCGCCCCGATCCGGATCGCGCTGTCCCGCGTGGGCGGACAGGTCTCGATCTCGATCCGCAACCGCGGCGAGATCGGGCGGCACGTCGCGGGCCGCCTGTTTCGCCGGTTCGTGACGACCCGCGCCGACCGGGGCGGCACCGGCCTCGGCCTCGCGATCGTCAAGGCGATCGCCGAGGCCCACAGCGGCTCGGCCGAGTGCACCCACCGCGGGCCGCCCGAGGTCGAGTTCAAGATCTCGCTGCCGGGGGCCTGATCCGGCGCCCCATGAGCTCCCCCGCTTTCCCACACCTCCCCCGCGCTCCTCCCGGTTTCCGGACGGTTTCCTCCATTTGACGCCGCGCAAGATCGGTGGTCGCGAAGGCGCGGCCGGCGGTCGGGCGAGGCGATCCGGGTCGCGCGCGCCGCGTCACGCGCCGTTTTCCTTGAGCTCTCCCGCGCCATCCTCCACAGAACCTCCACAATCGCATCACCGTCGTCCCCCCCACCGCGCGCATCCTCGGCGCACAGTGCGTCGTCCCCACCCAGGAAAGCCCATGACGTCCAGCAATCTCCCGAAGCACGTCGCGATCATCCTCGATGGCAATGGCCGCTGGGCAGCGGCTCGGGGCCTGCCCCGCATGCAGGGGCACCAGCACGGCGCGCAGGCCGTGCGCCTCTCGGTGCGCGCCTGCCGCGATCGCGGCATCCCGTACCTCACGCTCTACGCGTTCAGCGTCGCGAACTGGTCGCGGCCCAAGGACGAGATCGGCGCGCTGATGCGCATCTGCCAGGAGTTCGCCGAGGGGGAGCACGACGAGCTGATCCGGCGCGGCGTCGCTGTGCAGGTGGTCGGCGATCTCGAGGAGATCCCGACCCCGACGCGGCGCGCGATGGAGAAGCTCGTCGAGGACACCGCGGGGGGCACCGAGATGACCCTGGCGCTCGCGCTCAGCTACGGCGGCCGCCGCGACATGGCGAACGCCATGCGCGCGCTCGCCGTCCGCGCGCGGGCCGGGCTGGTGATCCCGGAGGAGATCAACGAGCACTCGCTGCGGAACTTCCTGACCACCAGCTCGATGCCGGATCCGGATCTCATCATCCGCACCGGCGGCGAGAAGCGCCTCAGCGACTTCCTGCTCTTCGAGGCCGCGTACGCGGAGCTGTTCTTCACGGACACGCTCTGGCCCGACTTCACCGAGGCGACCTTCGACGAGGCGGTGGCGACCTACAGCCGACGACAGCGACGGTACGGCCGGACCGGCGATCAGGTCCGGCGCCTCGTGGCGTCGACCTGAACGGAGACGGCGGGGCGGGGCGCTCTGGCGCGCGCCCCGCGCCCGCGGCCCTCGCGACGCGCGTCGTGCCGCGCGCGTAACGCTCGATTCCGGGGCCGCGATGCAGTACGAGAGACGCGCTTGTCGTCCCAAGCGCCCGTAGCTCAGCTGGATAGAGCAGCGGCCTTCTAAGCCGCGGGTCGCAGGTTCGAATCCTGCCGGGCGTGCCGAAACGTCCTCGGAGCGTCGCTTGACGGTGCCGCCTGCCGCGGATCACCATGTCCCTGGCGCATGAACAAGAAGGTCGTGCTCGTGCTGGGTGGTCTGGTGCTGGGCGCGGCCTGTGCGCTCGCGACAGGGCGGGTTCGCGCGCAGGCGATCGCCCCGCCCGCGCCGAGCGCGCCGGCGCCGCGGTGGGAGCAGGACTGCGAGCAGACGCACGGCATCGACGAGGCGCGCGCTGTCGCGAAGGCTCGAGGCGAGAGCGGCTGGGAGCTCGTGGCGCTCGACGCCGGCGTGATGTGCTTCAAGCGGCTGGCCCCGGTGCCGCCGAAGCCGGCCGATCCCTGGCCGGGCTACTGACCGCGGGCGGATCGACGCCTGGCGCGCGCGCTGCGCCTCCGCCCCTCCGCGCTCGGCTCGGGCGCGCACGGGCGCGGGCGCTTCCCCATACCGCCTGCGCGCGCGCCGGTGTAAGCGGATCGGCATGAGCGGAGAGCCCCTGTCGGAGCGAGAGTTCGACGCCGTGGCCGATCGGTCGTTGCGCGCGCTGGATCGAGCGATCAACGAGATCCCCGACGGCGTGGATGCCGATCTGCAGAGCGGCATCCTCACGCTGGAGTTCGAGGACGGCATCAAGTACGTCGTCAACAGCCACCGCGCGGCGCGGCAGATCTGGATGGCCGCCGAGCGGGCGGCGTGGCACTTCGACTACCAGCCGTCCGAGGGCCGCTGGGTGGCGCAGCGGACCGGCGAGGAGCTCTGGGGCACGGTCGACGCCGTGCTGTCCCGGAAGCTCGGCCGCGCCGTGAAGCTCGAGCGCTGAGCCGCTGCGGTCAGAGGGCGACGCGCATGCCGAGCCCTCCGAGCAGGCCCGTCACGGAGGCGCCGACCCTGAGGTCGAAGGCGACGCGATCCCACGGGCGGAGCGCGAGGCCGATCTCCGGCAGCAAGAGCCACGGGTAGACGACCGGCTTCAGGCCCTGCGGTTTGCCGCTGGGGCGGGTGAACCAGCTCGGCTCGACGTAGCCGGGGTAGTGGTCCGCGTCGTAGTCGAGCTGGTTGCAGTACCGGAAGCTCCCCGCCGGGTCGTTCGGCCCGCGGCACTTCTTGTAGCGGTACGGGTCCCCCGGCACGAAGGAGCTCGGGTCGCCGGGGACGGCGTCGGCCGGGTACGCCTGGGTCCTGTAGAGGTCGCCGAGGAACGTCCAGCCCACACCGATGCCCGCGCCGAGGCGGAAGGCGAACACCTCGTCACGATCGAGCGGGATGTTCCAGACCAGGCGGGCGCCCGCCTGGAGCGCCTGGAGATCGCTCTCGACGATCTCGTAATCGGTGTCGGGGTGCCCCTTCGGCTTGAAGGGCGTCTCTGGCATCTGGAAGCGCGCGTAGGCGACCGAGAAGACGAGGTCGAACCGCCCTCCGAGCCGCGTGGAGAGCGCGATGTCTCCGCCGGGAACGAAGACGTTCCGCCCCCCTTCCCCGAGGAGCTGGAACGCGATCTGGGGGATGAAGAAGCCCTGGAAGCCGGCGCCGAGCCACACGTCGCGCTGCCTGCGTCGCGGGGGGGCCGTCGGCTCGGGCATCTCCACGGGGCGCTCCGCCACCTCGCCTGCGCCTGGCTCGCCCTCGGCCGGCTTCTCCGGCGGCTTCGTCGCCACCGGCCTCGGCGGCGGCTTCTTCTCCGGCGGCTTCGTCGCCACCGGCCTCGGCGGCGGCTTCTTCTCCGGCGGCTTCGTCGCGGCCGGCTTCTTCTCCGGCGGCTTCGTCGCGGCCGGCTTCGGCTTCAGGCGCAGCTTGATCTCGCGCCGCTGCTTCTCCTTCAGCGTGATCTTCTGCGAGCTCTCCTCGTGGCCCTCCGCCCTGGCGACGACGACCAGCTGCACGCCCGGATCGAACCGTTGCGGCGTCGATGGATCGCCGATCGCTTCCCCGTTGATCTCGACCACGAGCCCCTCGTAGGGCTCGACCGGCTTCACCACGAGCGTCGGGATACGCGCGTCGGTCTGCGCCGCCTTCTTCTTTGCAGATGTGATGGCGGCGACATCTCGCGCTGTGTACCCGCGCTCCTTCTTCTCGCTTGCGACGGCGTGGTAGATCTCGCTCGCCTTCAGCAGCTCACCTTGCTTCGCGTAGCAATCGGCGAGCGGGACCGCCGAGCTCGGGCGATGCCGCTGGCTCTCGGCGGATTCGAGGAGCGGGATCGCCCGCTTGCAGAAGCCGCCCTTGGCCGCATTGATGCCCTGGTTCGCCTCCTTGTCGCCCTGCGCGGCGAGCGCCGGATGAGCGAAAAGCACGGCCAGGAGGCCCACGAGAGAAGCGATCGGAAGACGCAAGAGGCGCTCAGTCTACCACCTCGACCGCTGGGCGCGCGGGCCGGACGTGCCGCGGCCGCGGATGTCGCGAACGGCACGGGCCGAGGCGCCCAGACGAGGAGCGCGGAGCGCTGCCCACATTGGCTCCTGGCTCACCCGACAGCCACCTCGACGGAGCGAGCCGGTCCTGGACGGCTCGCCGAGCAACCCACCCCGGAACGCGCCCGGAACGCGTCCAGAACGCGCCCCGAACGTCAGGGTACGACAGACGAAAAGCTCGATGCGCTCCGCTTTACACCTTCGACGCTGGACGAGAGCCCCTGTAAGCTCCCCCGGAATGGCTTCCGGCGCAGGTATCGAAGAACCGCACGGGCTGGGCGAGAGCACCAGCGCAGAGGGATCGGGCGGCGGTGTTTTGTCCGTGCCCGTGCGGCGTACATTGAAGGCAGGCGAGATCCCGAACACGCTGATCGAGTGCTCGCACTCGGTCGAGTGCGCGGGCTGTCCGCTCATCGCGGGCGATTACGCTGAGCAGCTCAGCACGAAGCGCGCGCGGGTCGTTTCCGCCGCGGCGCACTACCCGTCGCTCGAGCTGCTCCAGACGAGCCCGGTCATCCCGGCCGATCCGATCACCGGCTATCGCGGCCGAGCGAAGCTGATCGTCGCCCCCTCCGGCGCGATCGGGCTGTACGGCCGCACAGGGCATCACGAGGTCGTCGACATCCCGGGCTGCCGGGTCCTCGCCCCGGCGCTCGCCGCTGTGACCTCGCGGCTCCGCGAGCTGATCGCGTCGCCGCCGCCCGAGGTCCGGCCGCTGCTCCTGCCGTACGATCCGGCGCGGGGCGGCGTGCTCCGGGCGCTCGACCTGCGCGAGGTCCACCTCGCGCCGGGGACGCCGCTCTTCGCGGAGATGGGCGCGACCGAGGACAACCCCGCGTTCGTCCTGATCACGTTCGTCCTCCAGCGCGAGCGCGCGTGCACGCGCGACGAGCTGCGCGAGGCCGGCCGCGCGATCCGCCCGATGCTCCCGCGCGTCATCGGCGTCGCGGCGAACTTCCACGACGCGGAGGCGCCGCAGATCCTCGGCCCCGAGACGATCGTGCTCGACGGCGTCTCGCACGCAGAGGATCGGATCGGGCAGACCTACCACATCGCCGCGTTCGGCTCGTTCGTGCAGGCGCACCGGGCGCAGGCCGCGCGCGTGCACGCCCTCCTCTTGCGCGAGATCGCCTCGCTCGAGAACGACGGGCCCGTGATCGAGGGCGAGGCCGCGATGGGCCCGGCCTCCCGGCGCAAGGAGCCGCCGCGCATCCTCGACCTGTACGGCGGCTCCGGCGCGATCTCGCTCGCCCTGGCGCAGGGGGGCAACCGCGCGCTGATGGTCGAGTCGTTCGCGCCCGCGGCCTCGAACGCCCGCGCCGCGGCCGAGGCCCAGGGGCTGAGCCAGCGCCTCGAGGTGCGCACCGGCGACGTCGCGGAGATCGTCGGCTCCCTCGTCAACAGCTCGGAGAAGTTCGACGGCATCGTGGTGAACCCGCCGCGCCGCGGCGTCTCCCCGACGGCGCGCGAGGCGATCGCGCGCCTCGGCGCGCCGCTGCTCGTCTACGTCTCGTGCGACCCCGACACGCTCGCGCGCGACCTCGATCACCTCTGTCGGCTCGGGTACTCGTCGACGGAGCTCACGCCGCTCGACATGATCCCGCTCACCGAGGAGATCGAGACGATCGCCGCGCTCCGGCGGACGCCCCCGCCGGCGCCGAAGGTCATCTACGACGACGACGGCGTGCTGGTGGTCGAGAAGGGCCCGCACGAGCCGGTGGCCTCGCAGGCGGAGTACCTCGGCTCGCTGCTCACCCGCTGCGCCCGCATCCCGGGCGTCACCTCGACGCCCGTCATCGTGCACGCGCTCGACCCGGGCACGAGCGGCCTGGTCATGCTCGCGCGCAACGAGGAGGCGGCCGCGCGCTGGACCGAGGCGCTCACGAAGACGGGTCGCCTCATCTACCTGGCGGCGGCCAAGGGCGTCACCCCGGGCAAGGGCGCGATCACGCGCGACCTCCGGGAAGGCACGCGCACGTACACGGCGCGCACGCGGTACCGCCGCCTCGCTGTCGCGTCGGGCCACTCGATCCTCCGCGTCATCCCGGACGGCGGGCGCACGCACCAGATCCGGCGGCACCTCGCCGCGATCGGCCACCCGATCCTCGGCGACGAGCGCTACGGCCACGTGCCGACGAACCGGTACTTCGAGGAGAAGCACGGGCTCGATCGCTCGTTCGTGCACCTCGTGCGCATCGAGATCGAGCACCCCCGCACCGGGGTGAAGATGATCATCGAGTCGACGCTGCCCGGCGATCTGCGGTCGGCGCTCGAGCGGTCGACAGGCCCCTCGGTCCTCCGCTTCCTCGAGCAGAAGCACGCCCTCGGCGAGCAGCGGGCCGTGGCCGTGCTGAGCACCGCCACGGACGAGCCGGCGCCGAGCAGCAGGATGATCCCGCTGCGCACCGAGGACTCCGAGTCCGCGCCGCCCCCCTCGATCCGCAGCCCCGGGCCCATCTCGATCCGCGTCCCGGATCTGGACGAATCGCCCCGGACCATCCGGCACCCGATCATCTCGACCGGCGACGAGGACTGATCGGCCGCACGGCTGTGCCCGCCTGCGGCGCGGCGGCCGGCCGCGCCTGGCCATGGCGGCGCCCTCCCGCGTCGGCCTTCCCCTTCCCCCCCCCGCGACACCTCGCCCGCGCCGCGGCATCAGGCCCGCGGCGGGGCGCCGTGACCCCGGCACCACCGCCGGGGCGCGGCGGAGCCTCGCGGTACACCGCGGTGCGGGTCGGCTCGCGTGCCCGACCTGATCCCACCTTGGACCGATGAGCAGCGGGCGGATCTGGTAGGCTTGCCGGCCGCATGTCCACGTTTCCAGAAGACCGCCCTCGCATCCTCGTCGTGGACGACGAGAAGGTGATCCGCGACATGCTGGCCGACTTCCTCGGCATGGAGGGCTACTACGTCCGCACGGCGGAGGACGGCACCAGCGCGCTGAACGAGCTCACGAGGGGCCATTACGACCTCGTGATCAGCGACCTCAAGATGCCGCGGATGGGCGGCATCGCGCTGCTCGACGAGATCGGCAAGACGGCGCCGAACGCGCTCACGGTCATCATGACGGGCTTCGGCACCGTCGAGACGGCGATCGACGCGATGAAGCGGGGCGCCTACGACTACGTGCTCAAGCCGTTCAAGCTGGACGAGGTGGTGCACGTCGTCCAGCGCGGGATCGAGAAGCAGCGGATGGCCGCGGAGAACATCCGCCTGCGCGAGGCGGTGTCGCTCTACAAGGTGAGCGAGGCCATCGCGGCGAGCCTCTCGCTCGACCAGGTGCTCGAGACAGTCGCCGACAGCTGCCTCCACGAGGTGCGCGGCGATCTCATCTCGACGTGGCTCGACGACGGCGAGGGGAGCTTCTTCGAGCGGCAGCACCTCCGCGGCGCGTCGGTCCCCGCGGACGCCGACCTCGGCCGGCTCGACCCGACGGTCGTGCTCGAGCACTTCCGCCCGGACGCGCTGCTGCTCGAGCAGGGCATGAAGGGGCTCAGGTTCTTCGCGGCCGAGCCGGCGCTGCCGCTTCAGTCGCTGGTCGCGGTGCCGCTCCGGATCCAGAAGCGCCTCATGGGCTTCATCGCCGTCGCGTCGTTCACGCGGACGAAGCGCTTCGACGAGGGGCAGCGCAAGCTGCTCAGCATCATCGGGTCGCGCGCGGCGGCGGCCATCGAGAACGCGCGGCTGTACCAGGACCTCCAGGCGACGTTCCAGCAGACGATCGAGGGGCTCGCCAAGGCGATCGACAAGATGGATCGCTACACCGCGGGCCACTCGGATCGGGTCGCCGTCTACGCGGTGATGCTGGCGGAGCGGCTCGGCCTCGGCCCGCACGAGATCGAGATCGTGCGGCAGAGCGCGCTCATGCACGACATCGGCAAGATCGGGTGCGTGCTCAACCTGAACAAGCCGGGCAAGCTCACGAACGACGAGTACGAGGTCTTCAAGCGGCACCCCGCCTACGGGCGCGACATCCTCGACCCGATCAAGTTCCTGCACCCGCTCATCCCCGGCGTGCACCTGCACCACGAGCGCTGGGACGGGCGCGGCTACCCGCTCCGGATGCGGGGCAACGAGATCCCGATCATCGCGCGCATCATCTCGGTGGCCGACACGTACGACGCGATGACGAGCGACCGCTCGTACCGCAGGGCGCTCCCCCACGAGGTCGCGGTGGCCGAGATCGAGCGGTGCTCGGGCTCGCAGTTCGACCCCGAGGTCGCGGCCAGCTTCACGACGCACATCGAGGCGTACCGCGACGAGCGGCGCGCGCAGGGCGAGAAGATCCCCGAGTAGCCATGCCGACGACCTCGCTCCGCGACCTCCTGGAGCCCCCGCAGGACCCGAGCGCCGCGCTCGCCGCGCCCGGACCGAGGCGCGCGCGCGCCGTGTGGATCGGCCGGCGCCGCTACGCCCCGATCCACGATCTGCAGAAGCAGCTCGTCGAGGCGCGCGCGGAGGGGCGGATCGGCGACACGATCCTGCTCCTGGAGCACGATCCGGTGATCACGCTCGGCCCGCGGGCGAACCCGGAGAACGTTCTGCTCGACTCCGGCGCGCTGAACGCGCGCGACATCGATCTCGTCGCGACCGGCCGCGGGGGCGACGTCACCTACCACGGGCCCGGCCAGCTCGTGTGCTACCCGCTGCTCGATCTGAGGCCCGACCGGTGCGACGTGCGCCGGTACGTGCGGTCGCTGGCGGAGGTGATGATCCTGCTCGCGCGCGAGCACCACGTCGAGGCCGGCGTGGTGGACGGGATGATCGGCGTCTGGGTCGATCGCGCGGCCCCAGAGGAGTGGGGCGGCGCCGAGTGGGCGCGCGAGATCGCGAAGCTCGGCGCCATCGGCGTGCGCCTGTCGCGCTGGCTCACGATGCACGGCTTCGCGCTCAACATCGCGGTGGATCTCGAGGGGTTCGAGATGATCGTGCCCTGCGGCATCCGCGACCACGGGGTGACGTCGCTCCACGAGCTGACCGGACGCAGGCTCACCGTCGCCGAGGTCGCCCTCGCGAGCGCCCCGCAGCTCGCCCGTGGGCTCGACATCGAGGTCGGCCGCGTGGAGGATCTCTCCGGGGTCGCCGACCTCGCGGGCGCGCTCCTCGCCCCGGAGGCCGTCGCCGGCGGGGGCCGGAGCGCGCCCTGATCCACGCCGTCCGCCGCCCGCGGCGGCGGCCCCTCGCCGCCTCGCTCGCCGCGGCCACCGCGGCGCTGCTCGCCCTCGCGCTCCTCGGCCCCGTCGCGATGGTCGCCGTCGGCGAGCGCAGCGCCGCCGCGTGCCTCGCGTCGATCGAGGCGCCGCGCGGCCCCGCGCTGCCCGACTGCCGCCCCGAGATCCGCTGGTTCGCGCTGCCGTCCCGGCTGCCGTGGACCCACGAGGCGGCGAGCGCGCGCGCCGAGGAGCTCGGCGTGCGCGCCGCGGTCGCCGAGTACATCGACGCCGCCGTCGGCCGCCCCGCTCGCGCGGCGCTCGACAGCGCGACCGAGGCGCTCGGAACGGCCGAGTCGATTGTCGCCGCCGGCTCCGGGCGCATCACCTTCGATGCGCTGGGACCCGCGTGCGGCGCGCCGCGCCTCGGCCGCGAGGCGGCGCGGCTCGGCGACCGCCGCGCGCTCCTGGAGCAGCCAGACCGCTGGCCCGACTGGCACGTGCGCGTGCACGCGCTGCGCGCGGCGCTCGGCGAGGGCGACCTGCCGCGCGCGCTCGCGATCGCGAACGGCTACGCCGCGATGGATCCGCGCGACGAGGATCTGCGCACGACGGTCGGCGCGATCCTCTGCCTGGGCAACAGCGCCGAGGCGAAGCGCGGCGTCGAGCTCCTGACGCTGAACCAGGACGACCGGGCGTCGAAGCGCCACGCGGGCATGGCGCGCAACTGGGGCGAGATCCGCGCCGTCCTCGTCGCCTGCGCCGCGCGGGCCGGCCTGGAGCCTCCGCCGGCGCCCGAGGACCGGGACGCCGGCGTGGCCGACGCCGTCGAGGCGCGGCTCGCGCAGCGCGCCCGCCTCGCCGCCGCCAGCGCCGACCGGGGCGCCGCCGAGGCGAAGCAGCGCGCGCTGCGGGCGANCAGCGCCGACCGGGGCGCCGCCGAGGCGAAGCAGCGCGCGCTGCGGGCGATCCGGGACCTGCTCGGCTCCGCCGCCGCGCTCACGCCGGAGGCCCGCAGCGACCTGCTCGCTGTCGTGCTGGCAGAGGACGACGCGATCGACGCTGTCGAAGCCGCCGCGCTCGCGCTGCCCGAGGCCGACGGGGAAGAGCCTGCGACCGGGGAGGAAGGCGCCGCGGTGATCGGGGCGGCGGGCGCTGCTCCGGCGGGCCCAGCGCCGGCGCTGCGGGCTGGCTCGCCGCTCGCGATCGACTGGCTGCCGGAGCGCGGGCTCGCGCGG
>NZ_JEMA01000589.1 GCF_001589285.1 Sorangium cellulosum
CGGAGCGCAGGAGCAGCACGGCGGCGATCGCGACGGCGGCGAGGGAGGCGCCGCCGGCGAGGGCGATCCCGATCGCCGCGCCCTTGCGTCCTGCGCGCGGGAGCTGGCCTGTGTTGCTCCACGAGTTCACCGTGGGGCCCGTCTCCGCGGCCGAGGCGGGCGACGGCCCGCCCTGCGGCACCGACAGGCGCGCTCCGGCGTCCTGGGCGCCGCCGGGCGCCATGGACACGGGCGCTCCGGCGGCGTGCGCGCCGCCGTGCGACTGGAGGTACGGCGCGGACAGGCGCGCTCCGGCGCCGGGCGCGCTCCCGTGCATCACGCCGGGCGGCAGGCTGGGCTGGCTCTGAATGCTCGGACGCGACCCGCCGGTGTCCTGGAGCCCGAGCACGCGGCGCGCCCGATCGGCGTGCACGTGGCTCCCGGGGGGGCCGAACGCGAGCAGCGCGGCGGCGAGGTCTCCGACGTTCCTCCACCGCTGCTCGCGCTCCTTGGCGAGGCAGTGCATCACCGCCGCGTCGAGGTCGGGCGGGACGTCGGGGCGGATCTGGGCGACAGTGAAGGGCGACTCGTAGAGCAGGGCGGAGAAGAGCTGAGGAACGGAGTCGCCGTTGTACGGAGTCCGCCCTGTCAGCATCTCGTAGAGGATGACGCCGAGAGACCAGATGTCCGCGCGGGCGTCGACCTCCCTGGCAGAGCGCACCTGCTCGGGAGACATGTAGAGCGGCGAGCCGAGGAGGGTCGCTGTCTTCGTCAAGGACAGCTCGTCGCGCGTGATGCCGAGCAGCGCCTTGGAGATCCCGAAGTCGAGGACCTTCATGATCCGCCCCCCGTCGGGCCGGCGCGCGAGGAACAGGTTCGCCGGCTTGAGATCGCGGTGGACGATGCCGGCGGCGTGCGCCTCGGCCATCGCCTCGAGCACCTGGAGCATGTACCCGACGGACTCCATCACGGGCAGCGGGCCCCGCGCGCGGATCTCCTCCGAGAGGTTGTTCCCGTCCAGGAACTCCATCACCATGTAGGGCAGCCCGGCCTGCAGCGAGCCGACGTCGAGGACGCGCGCCACGTGCTCGCTCTTGATCCTGGCCAGCGCCCGCGCCTCGCGCCGGAACCGCTCTGCAGGGTCGCCGCCGCCGGTGTCGGTGCCGGGCGCGTGCAGGAACTTCATCGCGACGCGCTGATCGAGCTCCAGGTGCCACGCGGCGACGATCATGCCCATCGCACCTGCGCCCACGATCTGCTCCACGCGGTACTTGCCCGCCAGCACATCGCCCACAGCAACGGGAGCCGCCATGGGCCTAGGCTAGCCGAGATCCGGGGGCGCACCTACCTCGGAGAGCGGCATCCTGCGATCCAGACGGAAAGGTGCGTGGATTTTTCTGCCACGATCGAACTGTGTCGTCGGACACCTCGTGGTCGAGCCGGGCGCCGGTGCTGGCGGGGTGCTCACGGGCTCACGAGCGCGATGCCGTCGACGCAGCGCCAGCGCTCGGCCTCGCCCTCCACGGCCCACAGCTCCAGCCGCGCTGCCCACCACGCCTCGCGCGCGAGCGCCAGCACCCGCGGGTCGGCGGCGATCGCCTCCCGGCGATCGGCCGGCAGGTCGCCGTACACGAGGCTCACGTGCGGGCGAAAGGGGGTCTCGCGCGCGGCGAGCGCGGCCTCGGCCGCGCCGCGCAGGGCCGCGAGCGGCTCGGTCGGCGCGACGTCGAGGAAGACGCACTGGTGGTAGGCGCTCCCTGTCGCGGGGCCCTGCGCCTCGAGCGCGATCGGGCCGCGCGGGCCGAGGCTGCGGAGCTTCGCGGCGAGGTCGCCGCCGTCGCCGCGCAGCCCGCCGAGCAGGGTGAGGTGCGGCGCGAACGCCGGCCCGCCGGTCTCCCGGGCGAGCGCCTCGATGAGCTCCTGCAGCCGCGCGCGCGGCGCCCCGCCGGGGACGAGCCAGAGAGCGAACGCCTTCTCCTGCGCCATCGTGCTCCGCTACCGCTTCACCGGGGCGGCGCGCGGGCTACGCGCGCGCCGCGAGGTGCGGCTCGATGGCGAGGACGGTGGTCTTCATGCGGGTCCTCGAGTCAGAGCGATTTCCAGGACGCCTCGCCCGACGCCAGCTTCGGCGGCTCGATCGACAGGATGTAGTCGACGCGGCGGTTGCGCGGCTCGTCCACCTGGTCGGCGGTCTTCACGATCGGCGACGACTCGCCGAGCCCCTCGTACGCGACGGGGAGCTTCAGGCCGCGGCCCTTGAACCACGCGGCGATGGAGCGGGCGCGCCGCCGCGAGAGCGCGAGGTTGTGCTCGACGCCGCCGACGGTGTCCGTGTGGCCGACGATGAACAGGGTGATCTTGCCGAGCTCACGGGCCTTCGCGGCCACCTCGGAGATGCGCTGGAGGCTCGCCTCCAGCTTGGGCACCTCGGGGGCGCGGATGACATCGGAGTTGGTCTCGAACTGCACCTCCTCGTGGGGGATGCTCACGTTCCACGGGATGATCGCGATCCCGGCCCAGTAGCCCTCGGTGTCGTGGCCGTACACCTCGATGCGCCCGACGGCCTCGTCGCTCGACGGCGACCACGTCACGACGAGCGGCGTGCCGGCGGCGGCCCCGCTGAACGGCTTCTCCTCCTCGGCGAGGACGGCGCCCGACTGGCCGAGGACCTTGATGCGCACCTTGCTCGCGGCGCGCGACAGCTTGACCTCGATCTGGCGGGCCTTCAGGTCGACCCTGGAGCGATCGATGCTCACCTCCAGCGCGGGCCTGGCCTGGGCTCCCGGCGCGGGCGCGGGGCCGTCGCCCCGCGCGGCGGCGGGGGCGAGCAGGGAGGCGGCGAGGAGCAGGGCCGGGAGATGGCGCATGGAGGACCTCATCGCGGGAGGGTGAGGGAAGTGCGGGAAGACGGGGACGAGTATACCACCGGGCGACCGGCGTCACAGCGATGTGTGCTGCGGTGGCGGGCGCGCGCAGGATCCCGTAGTGTCCGCGGGCGTCGTGAGGTGATCCGGCGGGAATCACGCGGGATTCACGGCGCTCCAGGGCACATGGCGGTTACCATTTTCGACCTCTTCAAGATCGGCATCGGCCCGAGCAGCTCGCACACGGTCGGCCCGATGCGCGCGGCGCGCATGTTCGCTGTGGATCTCGACGAGGCGGGGCTGCTCGGCCGCGTCGCGGCGGTCCAGGTCGAGCTGTTCGGCTCGCTCGGCGCGACCGGACGCGGCCATGGCAGCGACAAGGCGGTGATCCTCGGGCTCCTGGGCGAGACGCCGGACGGCGTCGACGTCGAGCGCGCGGGCGAGATCGTCGACGGCGTGCGGCGGAGCGGCCGCCTGTCCCTGCTCTCCCGGCACGAGATCGGCTTCGAGGTGAAAGGGCATCTCGCGTTCCTGCACAGGAGTCTGCCGTTTCATCCGAACGGCATGCGCTTCACGGCGCTCGACAAGGAGGGCGCGCCGCTGCGGGTGCGCGTGTATTACTCGGTGGGCGGCGGCTTCGTGGTGAACGAGGCCGCGGCGAAGGGCGAGAGTCCGATCGAGGAGGACAGGACGCCGCTGCCGTATCCGTTCCACAGCGCGGCGGAGCTGCTCGCGGCGTGCGCGGCGAGCGGCCTGTCGATCAGCCAGGTCATGCTGGAGAACGAGAAGGTCTTCCGCCCCGAGGCGGAGATCCGGGCGGGGCTGCTGCGGATCTGGGAGGTGATGCAGGCGTGCGTGCAGCGCGGCTTCCGGACCGACGGCGTGCTGCCCGGCGGCCTGAAGGTGACGCGCCGCGCCCCGGCCCTGTACCGCAAGCTCATCGAGAGCCCCGAGGCGGGCCTGCGGGATCCGCTGACGGCGATCGACTGGGTGAGCCTCTACGCGCTCGCTGTGAGCGAGGAGAACGCCGCCGGGGGCCGCGTCGTGACGGCGCCGACCAACGGCGCGGCGGGCATCATCCCGGCGGTCCTGCACTATTACCGGCGCTTCGTGCCGACGTCGACGGACGAGGGCGTCATCCGGTTTCTGCTGACGGCGGGCGCGATCGGCATTCTTTACAAGGAGAACGCGTCGATCAGCGGCGCGGAGGTGGGGTGTCAGGGCGAGGTGGGCTCCGCGTGCTCGATGGCGGCGGGCGCGCTGGCCGAGGGGCTGGGCGGCACGCCGGCGCAGGCGGAGAACGCGGCCGAGATCGCGATGGAGCACAACCTCGGGCTCACGTGCGATCCGGTGGGCGGGCTCGTCCAGGTGCCGTGCATCGAGCGCAACGCGATGGCGGCGATCAAGGCGATCAGCGCGGCGCGCATGGCGCTGCACGGGGACGGCGCGCACTTCGTGAGCCTCGACAAGGTGATCAAGACGATGCGCGACACAGGGGCGGACATGGAGTCGAAGTACAAGGAGACGTCTCGCGGCGGCCTCGCTGTGAACGTCGTCGAGGTGCCGCTCGAGGTCGGGGTCCACCTGCCGGAGTGCTAGCCCCTGCGACGCGCTTCGATGCGCCAGGGAATCACCCGCCGCGAGCGCGCGCCGCGGCCGTGAACCGCGAGTCCATCGGAATCCCGACACACTTGTTACTCCCACGGCTCGACGCCCGGTCCTACATCTCTCACGACCACCAACTGGCACGTCCTGTCGAGGACGGCGCGAACGACGGTGGACATCCGAGGGAGAGAAGAGCGATGACGACGCACATCACCGGGACACGTGAAGAGTGGCTGGCCGCGCGGCGCGAGCTGCTCAAGGCGGAGAAGGAGCTCACGCGGCGCAGCGACGAGCTTTCGCGGCGACGTCAGGAGCTGCCGTGGGTCCGGGTCGACAAGGAGTACCGGTTCGATACGGAGGAAGGCGGCGCCTCGCTGGCAGACCTCTTCCGAGGGCGCTCGCAGCTCCTCGTCTACCATTTCATGTTCGGGCCCGACTACAAGGCGGGCTGTGTATCCTGCTCGGCGATCGCGGACGGGTTCAATGGAATCGCCGTCCACCTGGCGAACCACGACGTCACGCTCTCGGCGGTGTCGCGGGCGCCGCTCGCGAAGCTCCTGGCGTACAAGCGGCGGATGGGGTGGACGTTTCCCTGGGCGTCCTCGGGCGACAGCGGCTTCAACTTCGACTTCAACGTCGCGTTCACCGAGGAGCAACAGCGCGAGGGGACCGTCGACTACAACTTCCAGCGCGCGGGCCACGCGATGGACGCGACGCCGGTCCCGCTGCCGGTCGCCCAGTCCGCGGCCATGACCGGGACCGACGCGCCCACCTACTCGCTCGACAGGCCGGGTTTGAGCGCGTTCGTGCTCGAGGACGGCGTCCTCTACCACACCTATTCCGCCTATGCGCGCGGCATGGATGGTCTCTGGGGCATGTACCAGTGGCTCGACCGCGCACCCAGAGGGCGCAACGAGACGGGCATCTGGTTCCGTCGCCACGACGAGTACGACCAGCGCTGAGCCCGATGGGCGACCGCCTCCTCGGGTTCCTTGTGCGACGCGATGCCCAGGCCGGTGTGCAGCGCTGTCGCGTCCCACGATGTCAGGGCACGAGGAGGTAGCGAACGCCCGGGTCGCCGACGCGCTGGAGGATGATGCTGGCGGGAGAGAAGCTCCTCCACGGTCGTGACACGCTGGCGCGAATCGCGGGGTCGCTCGGCCATGAATCCCAGCACGCGTTCAACACGGCATTCAAGCGCGTCATGGGCATCTCCCCGAGGCGATACGCCCGATCTGGATCCGAAGGGACGTGGCCTCCAGGCCGCGCTGTATGAGAAAATGGTCGCCACACCACCATCATGCGGCATGAGGTGGGCGTGCACGGGAGGCCCGGGCGGGCCTGCGCTGATTCGTGCGATAGTGTCCACCGCACGCTGGAGACAAGACCATGGACAACGACAAGGCCCAGAACCCCACCCCTTCTTTCACAGATCTGATGGGCGCGATGGCGGCTGTCCATGCCGCGCAGGAACCGTTCTTCCTCGGCCGGCTCGGCGCACACTTCGGCGCCGACGCCCGCGCCCTCCCCGTCGTCGCCGAGGAGTTCCCGCCCTCGGAGCACCCGAACTTCCAGCTCGCGATCGAGACGCACCTCCGTGACGGCGGGTTCACCTCCGAGCTGCTCGGGGTCTCCGGCGGCGACATGTTCCGCGGGGTGAGCCTCCCCGATCTCCTCTCGCCGCCCCCGGCGATGCCCGGGGTCGGCGGAGCGCCGCCCTCGCAGGGGCCCGTGCAGTACCGCAACGTCCGCCTCGACGAGGAGCGCGTCATCGCCTGCGTCGCCAGCGGCCTCTACCTCCTCGGCCGCGGGGACGACCGCTTCGCGCTGCTGGTGCGCGGCCCCAGCGACGGTGGGTTCCGGCGCAGCCAGCTCACCGTCGAGGTGATGGCGAGGGACAACGAGCGCGCCCAGCGCCTCCTCGCCGAGCTCCGCGTCCTGATGCGCCGGCTCAACGTCTACCGCAGCCGCGTCGTCATCCTGAGCGAGGCCACCGACGTCTTCCCGGCCGCGACAAAGATCGAGCTCCACAGCCTCCCGCAGATCGCGCGCGACGCGCTCATCCTGCCCCAGGCGCTGCTCGCGCGGCTCGAGCGGTCGACCATCGGCTTCTCCAGGCACAGGGAGTCCCTGCTCGCCTCGGGGCGACACCTGAAGCGCGGGCTGCTCCTCTACGGGCCCCCGGGCACCGGCAAGACCCTGACAGCGATGTACCTGGCGAGCCAGATGCGGGACCGTACAACCCTGCTCCTCACCGGGCTCGGGGTGAAGCTCCTCAAGGAGGCGTGCGCGATGGCGCGGTCGCTCCAGCCCTCGCTCGTGGTGCTCGAGGACGTCGACATCATCGCCCAGGACCGCGAGAGCCCGGACGCGAGCTGCCGCTCCCCGCTGCTCTTCGATCTCCTCAATCAGATGGACGGCCTCGCGGAGGACACCGACGTGATCTTCCTCTTGACCAGCAACCGCCCGCAGGCCCTGGAGCCGGCGCTGGCGGCGCGGCCGGGGCGCATCGATCTCGCCGTGGAGATCCCGCTGCCGGACGCCGACTGCCGGCGGCAACTGCTCGCGCTCTACGGGCGCGGCCTCTCGCTCCGGGGCGACGACCTCGCGCCGCTCATCGCGCGGACCGAGGGCGTGAGCGCGGCGTTCATCCGCGAGCTCCTGAGGCGGGCGGCGCTGTTCGCGGCCGACGCCGGGCGCGGTACGGCGGTCGGCGAGGAGCACCTCAAGGAGGCCCTGCACGAGCTCCTCGTCGACGGGGGGCCGCTCACCCGGAGCCTCCTCGGCGCGCAGGCCCACCGCCCCTCGTGATCGCGCGCCAGCCGCGCGCCAACGCGCCCATGACGAAGACGCTCACCTTCTTGCACACATCGCCCGTGCACATCGCGACCTTCGATCGGCTGCTGGCCGAGATGGCCCCGACGATCCCCACGAGGCACGTGGTGGACGAGGACCTCCTGCGCGACGCCCGCGCCTCGGGCCTCACCCCCGAGGTGGCTCGCCGCATCGACAAGGCGATCCTGAGCGCCATGGCCGGCGGCTCCGCCGTGGTCCTCTGCACCTGCTCGACGATCGGCGAGTGCGCCGAGCGCGCCGGCCGGTCGGCCGGCCATCCAGTCCTCCGCGTCGATCGCGCGATGGCGGAGCGCGCCGTCGCCGCGGGCGGGCGCATCGTCGTCGCCGCGACGCTGGCCAGCACCATCGCCCCGACGCGCGAGCTCCTCCTCGAGGTGGCCCACCAGGCCGGGAGGACCGTCGCGATCACCGTGGCGCTCATCGAGGACGCATGGCCGCACTTCGAGCGCGGCGACAACGCGGGCTATCGCCAGGCGATCGCCGCGAGGCTGCGCGACGCGGCGCCCACGGCCGACGCGATCGTCCTGGCGCAGGCATCCATGGCTGACGCCGCCGCCTCGTGCCCCGACCTGCCTGTCCCCGTCCTCAGCAGCCCACGTCCGGGACTCGAGGCCGCCATCCGGGCATACCGCGCTTCGGCGTAGCCTTCATGTCATGTGACGAGCGTTTGATGTGAGCGCTCACATCATCGATGCCAAATCCGCGTGCGGGAGCTCGTCCGGAGCGCCCGGCGGCTTCGCGCCCGGCACGGTGACGCAGCCCCTGCCGCAGCGCGGTATGCCGGCGAATGTGGGGTCATCGCAGGTACCTGTCGCGGCCAATCCCGTGGCGCAGGTGCTCGCACTTTTGGGGTTGACATCGGAAATGTGATCGTTCACAGTCGCCGCATCCTTCAGAGTCATCCTGGTAAGGACGTCATGCGTACCGGGACCCTCGTCATCGGGATCGATCTCGGCACCGACTCCATTCGTTCGGTCATCGACGACGGGCGCGACGGTTTGCTCGCCAGGGCAGCTGTCGCGCCCTAACGGCGCTGGTGCGCAATGTTGTTGCGGCCCGCGCGCGCACCGGCTCCGCCAGCATCCGGTACCTGCACCGGACAGAGGCGTCGATTCGAGCCGGTCGGCCACGGGCCAGGTGGGCAGCGACGTCGCCGCGCGCGCGCGCGGGATCGCGATCATGACAGACCGCTTCGATGCGACCCGGCCTTCTGCAAAAAGCGACGCTAGATCAACAGCTTACCCATGCATAGAAGGGGAATTTCAACATGAACCAGAACCGCTCTTCTCGATGGCTTCGCAGCACGGCTTGGATCGCGCTCGGAATGGCGACGATCGTTGGCTGCTCTGACGGGGGCGAAGGGGGTGGCGAGGGCGGCGCGGGGGGAGCGGGCAGCACCGGCACCAGCGCCAGCGCAAGCACCAGCACCGGCATCAGCACGAGCGCCAGCACCGGCACGGTCGGCGCCGGCTCGACAAGCGCCAGCACGACAAGCGCCAGCACGACAAGCGCCAGCACCGGCGGATCGAACGAGGGCGGCGGCGGTTCGGACCCCACGAGCAGCGTGTCCACCGGAACCGGCACCCCCGAGCCCTCGCGGAAGTTCGTCGGCAACATCACGACGCGCGGCGCCGTGCGCGACGGCTTCGCGAAGTACTGGGACCAGATCACGCCCGAGAACGAGGGCAAGTGGGGCTCCGTCGAGAGCAGCCGCGGGAACAAGAACTGGTCCTCGCTCGACAGGATCTACAAGTACGCGCAGGACAACAACATCATCTTCAAGCACCACGTCTTCGTGTGGGGCGCCCAGCAACCCGACTGGGTCGGGCGTCTCTCCGGGACCGAGCAGCAGGCGGCCGTGCGCGACTGGATGAAGTCGTTCTGCGACCGCTACCCCGCGACGAAGTACATCGACGTCGTCAACGAGCCGCCGCCCCACACGACGCCCTCCTACAAGAACGGCATCGGCGGCGACGGCGCCAGCGGGTGGGACTGGATCGTCAACTCCTTCAAGTGGGCTCGCGAGTTCTGCCCGAACGCGGTCTTGATCCTCAACGACTACAACAACATCGAGTACGAGAACGACCACAACAACTTCATGAGGATCGCGAAGGCGGTCATCGACGCAGGCGCCCCGGTCGACGCGCTCGGCGCGCAGGCGCACGACGCGTACAAGATCAACACCAACACGGTGAAGGGCTACCTCGACAAGATGGCCTCCCTGGGCAAGCCCGTGTACATCACCGAGTACGACATCGGCATCGCGGACGACAACCAGCAGAAGCGGGTGATGGAGGAACAGTTCACGATGTTCTGGAATCACCCCGCGGTCCCGGGCATCACCTTGTGGGGCTACATCGTCGGCACCACCTGGAGGGACAACACCGGCATCCAGCACCCCGACGAGAGGATGCGGCCGGCCATGCAGTGGCTGATGGACTTCCTGGGACGTTGAGACTCACGCCACGCTGATGCGGTGATCGCGGCGAGCTCCCCCGACCGGGGGAGCTCGGGCGCGCCGGGGGGCTGAAGCTCGAGCGCTCCGGATACGTCAAGCCCCGGTTGCGGAACCTGCCCTGGGTGGGCCCGGGTTGGGCCCCTGCCTCCCGAGGGGCTGCCATCCATCGTCGAGCCCCCGCCTCACGCCGGGGGCCGAGCGGCGACACCATCGCTGTTGCTGCAATTGTTCACGTCAAGCGCTGTTTTCTCGCGCACACCGGCACCGCGCACCCCCGTGCGCCGGAGTCCAGGTGTATGTTCCCCCCCATGAATGCGCTTTCCTTGACCGGGTCTCTGGCACGGCTCACGTTGATGGCGGCCCTCGCCGCCGGTTGCTCTGGATCTTCCGACGACGATGGCACCGGCGGTTCGGGGGGATCGGGCGGGCTGCCGGGCGCGAGCGGCTCGACGGGCGGCGGCGCGACAAGCAGCGGCGGTTCGACAACCGGCGGCACCGGCGCGACAGGTGGCAGCACCAGCGGCGCGAGCAGCAGCGGCGGCACCACGTCAGGAACGGGCGGCGGCGGCGCGAGCAGCAGCAGCAGCGGCACGGGCGGCGCCGCGAACCCGGGCTCCGGGCTCGGCAGCGGCACCATGGAGGGCTCCGGCAGATCGAGCGAGCGGTACGAGACGGGCCTCGTCTCGCGCGACGGCACGCCGTACGTGCTCATCACCAACGGCTGGGGCCCCGGCTTCGACAGCCACACCGTCTCCTGGGAAGGCACGTCGTTCACCGTGGAGAGCATGAGCGGCGCGGCCGGCTCGATGGGGCAGCCCGCCTCGTACCCGACCGTCTTTTGCGGCCGCTACTCGGTGATGGAGGTGCCAGACTGCGGCCTGCCGGCGCCGAGCGGCTCCATCACGAGCCTGCGCACCGGCTGGCGCTGGGCCAAGAACGGCAACGAGGGCGAGTACAACGCCGCGTACGACATCTGGATGGGCAACGGCAGGCAGCTCCAGGGCTACCTCATGGTGTGGCTGCGCGATCCGCCGAGCTATCAGCCCGCCGGGCAGCCGAACGCCGCGCACAAGGGCGTGACTGTCGCGAACGTCCCCGGCACGTGGAACATCTGGAACGGCATGGTGAACGGCCTGCCGATCGTGAACTGGGTGCGCGCCGAAGGGAACGACAGCTACGAGATCGAGTTCGACGTGATGGACTTCGTGCGTGACGCGCAGACGCGCGGCCTCAGCGTGCCCGGCGACCAGGTGAACGCGGTCGCCGTCGGCTTCGAGATCTGGGAAGGCCCGATCACGAACCTGCAGAGCGTCGACTTCTACGTTGACGTGAATTGACGTGGACTGACGTGGACTGACGTGGGCCGAGCTGCGGGTCCACGACTGGCTCGCTCCGGATCACCGAGGATCAAGGCGAGTCGTGGCAGGCGCTCTCCAGCCGTGTCCCGCCCATCCACTGCGTCCGTTTCACGGCCTGACAGCTTCATGGCCTGACAGCGCGTCCTCGCGCGGCGGTGGCCGTCGCGCCCGCAGCCGGCAACTTCTCGATTCTCCCGCCACGAATCCGTGCACGGGACGAAGCAGCTCTCCCAGCCCGCCTGCTCGACGCTCCAGGCACGGTGGCGAGGCGACGGGGGCCGCGGCGGTGTCCGCTCGCGCGCGGCCGCCCGCCGGGGTGTCGCGCGCCGCGCTCGACGTGGGCGGGGGCACGCGCGGCGGCTCCGTGGCGTGTCTCGGCGCGCCCACATCCGCCGGTCTGCTGGTAGAGTGGTGAGCTCATGGCACGATCGCCGGCACGACGTAGCCCCTCCCCCGGGCGCCGGGCGAGCGCCCGGCCGACCCCGGCAGGCGCTGCGCCGAGGAGACCCACGTGAGCGCTCGCATCCCGCTTCCGCCGTTCCCCAGAGGCTGGTTCCAGGTCGCCTCCTCGGACGAGCTGTCCACGGGCGGACCGCTCCCGCTCCGGTGCTTCGGGCGGGATCTGGTGCTTTTCCGGACCCAGGACGGCGAGGCCCGCGTCCTCGACGCCCACTGCCCGCACCTGGGCGCCCACCTCGGGATCGGAGGCCGCGTCGAGCAGGGCGGCATCCGGTGTCCATTCCACGGGTGGGTGATCTCCGGCGAGGGCGCGTGCGTGCACATCCCGTACGCGGACACGATCCCTCCGAAGGCGAGGGTCCGCGCCTGGGAGACGCGGGAGCTCGACGGCGCGATCCTTGTCCACCACGCGATCGGCGGCGAGCCCCCTGCCTTCGAGATACCGCCGCTCGCCGAGGCGCGCTCGACGGCGTGGTCGATGGACACGACCCGGCGCTGGAGGATCCGGACGCACGTCCAGGAGACGCTCGAGAACATCGTGGATCCGGCCCATTTCGTCACCGTACACAGCATGCCGGAGGCGCCTCGCACGGAGGTCGAGGTCGAGGGCCATATCATTCGATCCCGGTCGGCGGTGAAGCAGCGAGGGCCGGGCGGGCAGGTGGTCGACGGCACGATCACCTGGGAAGGCCACGGCATGGGCTACGGGACGATCCGCTTCACAGGCATCGTCGAGCTCCTCTTCGTGAACACCGTCACCCCGGTGGACGACGAGCTCGTCGACGTGCGGGTCGCGTTCTGGCTGCGCAAGGACGGCGCGCAGCGCCTGGGCCAGGCCCTGGCCGCGGAGGTGTGCCGGCAGATCGAGGAGGATATCCCGATCTGGGAGAACAAGATCTATCGCCCTCAGCCCGTCCTGTGCGTCGGCGAAAAGACCATCATGACGTTCCGCAAGTGGAGCAGCCAGTTCCTCTGAGCCACGCGGGGCGAGGGCCCGACTCCGAGCCACGCTGACGGACGCGGCGGCGAGCTCGGCGCGCGCGGCGCGCGGCGAGCCGCGCGAAAGCCCGCGATAGATGGAACGAGCCGTCGCAGCGGCCATGTCCGCGCGACGGCGCTCGCGGGCATTGCCGCGCCGCGGCGGCGGGCTCAGCGCCCGCGCCGCGGTCGCGGCCTACATCGATGGATGAAGCGAGCCATTGATCCGATATGCCCGCGCGCCGGCATGGACGGCGAGCCGACCTCGTTGTCGGCGCCTTGACCGCGCGTGAGCCAGAAATCATTCTATGGCCGTCGAGCGCTTCTGGCGTGACCGCCCCGCGCTTCGAGCGACGGTAGAGACGGTGGAGCGGTTGGGGGCCGCACCCTGGAAGCAACGGTTTCAGGGGCTCGATCCAGGCAAGCGCCCGGGGGCAGCCAGCGCGCGTGTCGGCGCACGCGCGCATCGGGCGCGCCGACACGCGCGCTCGCGCCGGAGCCCCGCAAGCTCCGGCGGCGACCGCAAGGGCGCCGCCGGATTCCCGGTCAACCATTCACGGAAGGTGAAAACAGATGGACATCAAACCCACACAGGCAGAGATCGACAAGCTCGCGACCAAGCTGGATGAGCTCTCGGAGGTGCTCACCGAGACCGAGCGAGGCCTCCTGCTCGCCATCATCAGCATCGCGGGCCAGTCGATCGCGGAGAAGGCGAAGGCGAAGCCGGCGGAGCCGACCGGCCCGACGAGCCTGCCCAGGCTGTCGGACGCCTTCAAGTCGGCGTTCAAGGCGGGCGTCGCGGCCAGGTACGAGTTCGAGGGCGAGGCCGCCGCAAGGGAGGTCTCCGTCGGCGGCGCGACAGTCACCTGGACTAACTAGCCCATGAGCTCGTCGCCCAGGAAACTCGCGAGCGAACCGGCGCCTGGCAACAGGCGACGTCTATCGCTGCTCGACGCGGCCGAGCCGGGGCAGGGAGAGGTCCGGCCCGGGTCACCGGGGGTCCGGGGCGACGTGACAAGGCTGGACGCAGAGACACGGAGATCGCGCGCGTCGTTTCGGGTCGCGCTCGTGACGATGCCGTTCGTGTCGATGACGAGGCCTTCCATCCAGATCGGGCTCCTCAAGGCCATCGGGGAGTCCCACGGGTTCCCGGTGACGACCCACCACCTGAACCTGGATTTCGCGGTCCAGGTAGGCCCGGCCGTGTACGAGCACCTCTGCCGGCATCGAGGGCGCCTGGTCGGCGAATGGCTGTTCTCCCTGGCGGCCTTCGGCGACCGGGCGCCCGATCTCGAGGATCGATTCCTCGAGGACCTCCTGCCCGGCGCCGATGGCCAGCCCGCGGGCTCGCCCGAGTCGCCCGAGCGGCTGCGGTCGATCCGCCATGAGGTGGTGCCCCGCTACCTCGATCACCTGGTCAACGCGGTCGCCTGGGGGGATTTCCGGGTGGTCGGATTCACGTCGACGTTCCAGCAGAACACGGCCTCGTTCGCCCTGGCGAGGCGCATCAAGGAGCGCCACCCGGGCGTCACGCTGATCTTCGGGGGCTCGAACTTCGAGGGCGACATGGGGGTCGAGCTCTGTCGGTCGATCGATTGCGTCGATTACGCCGTGTGCGGCGAGGGCGATCAGGCCTTCCCCGAGCTGCTCCTCGCGCTGCACGACGGGCGCGATCCGGCCGGGGTGCCGAGCGTCGCGTGCCGGCGGGGCGGCGAGGTGGCGAGCCCGCGGCCGCGCCCGCCGTTCGAGCGGCTCGACGAGCTGCCGGTGCCCGAGTACGGCGAGTATTTCGAGCGGGCCGAGGCGCTCGGGCTCCTGCCCCGCGCGGGCCGGCGGGTCGTCGATATCCCCTTCGAGAGCGCCAGGGGCTGCTGGTGGGGGGAGAAGCACCATTGCACGTTCTGCGGGCTGAACGGCTCGACCATGGCGTTCCGCGCCAAATCGCCCGAGCGCGTCGCGAAGGAGCTGGCCGAGCTCGCGCGGCGCCACAGGAGCTTCCAGTTCGAGGCGGTCGACAACATCGTCTCGAACGCGTACCTGAAGACGCTCTTCACCCGCCTCGCCGAGGAGCGGACCGATTACGAGTTCTTCTACGAGGTGAAGTCGAACCTCACCCGGGAGCAGCTCAAGACGCTCGGCGACGCCGGCGTGCGGCGCATCCAGCCGGGGATCGAGTCGCTGAGCAGCCATGTGCTCAAGCTGATGCGCAAGGGGGTGACAGGGATCCAGAACGTGAACACGATGCGCTGGTCCAGGTACTACGGCATCGGGGTCGGCTGGAACCTGATCTGGGGCTTCCCCGGCGAGACAGCGGAGGACTACCGGGAGCAGGCGGAGCTCATCGCGCAGCTCACGCACCTGGAGCCGCCGGGGGGCGCGGGCCCCATCTGGATGGAGCGGTTCAGCCCGATCTACGCGGATCGCGCGTCGTTCCCCGCCGCGTACGTGCGGCCGGAGAAGAGCTACGCGTATGTCTATCCGCAGCACCTCGCGCTCGACAAGGTGGCCTATTTCTTCGACTACCAGCTCGAGGACACGCTGGGCGCTTCCGCGTACGAGGGGCTGTCGAGGGCGGTGACAGCCTGGATCGAGGCGTGGAAGCGGGCGCCGCGGCCGTCGCTCACCTGCTGGTCCTCTCCGGAGCTGCTCCAGATCGAGGACCTGCGCGATCCGGCGCGCGCCGGCACGTACACGTTCGAGGAGCCGCTGGCCTCGCTGTACCTCGCGGCGAGCGATCGCCCGCTGACGGCCGAGAGCATCGCGGCGAAGGCCGGGATCGCCGCGCCGCCGGACGAGGTCGAGGCCGCGCTGGCCGAGTTCTGCGCGAGGGGGCTGATGATGCGAGAGGGCCGGAGCTTCCTGGCGCTCGCGCTGCCGGCGAGCCCGGGGAGATGAGGCGCCGACGATGAGCGTGCACGTGGAAGAATCGCTGCCGCCCGCGGCGCTCGGCCGCGCCCGCGACGCGCTCGCGCGCCTCGCCGAGGCGCAGGGCGAGCCCGGGGGCCCTGGCGACCTGCGCGACCTGCTGGAGCGGGCGGCGACGCCCGGGCTGCCCGAGGACGTCGCGGTGGCCGGCCGCCCGGTCGTGCTCCGGAGCCAGGCGAGCGCCGCGCTGGCGCTCGGCTCGGAGGCGCGCGCTGCCGCGCTGTGGGCGGCCGCCGAGGGCCTCGACGAGGCCGGGCGCGCGGCGCTCGACGTCCTGCTCCGGCGCGCCCTNCGACGAGGCCGGGCGCGCGGCGCTCGACGTCCTGCTCCGGCGCGCCCTCGATCCGGTCGAGGCGCTGGCGACCTGGCCGCTGGAGACGCTGTTCACCCCCGACGAGGCGGCGTGGCTCAGGGCCGCCCGGCCGAGCCAGGCGCCGGCGGCGCCCACGCGGCTCCGCTGGGCGCCGGGGCAGGACATGGGTTACGCGGGCTATGCCTGCGCGATCGTCAAGATCACCCGCCTCTGCAACCTGCGCTGCACGTACTGCCACGATTGGCGGGCAGAGACGAACCAGATCATGACGTTCCCCGTGCAGGCCCGGCTCTTCCAGGAGCTCGTCGGGTCCGGGCAGCACGGTACGATCGAGGTGGTGTGGCACGGCGGGGAGCCGACGCTGCTCGGTCAGAGGGCCTTCCTGAGGACGCTCGCGCTGGAGCGCTGGTTCCAGCGCCCCGGACAGCAGATCTTCAATCGCATCCAGACGAACGCCACCACGATGGATGACGCCTGGGTGCAGCTCTTCCTCCGCTATGGAATGCACGTTGGGGTCAGCATCGACGGGCCGCCCGAGCTCCACGATCGCACGCGCCTGCACGTGAGCGGCCGGTCGACGTTCTCGGACGTGCGCCGCGGCCTGCGCCTGCTGCGCGACGCCGGCCTGCTCAAGCACGTCTACCTCGTGATCGGCGGCGCGACGCTCGCCGCGGGCGCGGCGCGGATCGTCCGGTTCCTGCAGGAAGAGGGGCTCACCCGGGTCGGCGTGCTCCCGACCCGCCCCGGCAACGGCGATGGCCATGACGCGGGGCGGCCCGGCGTCGCGTGGGTCGATCGGGCGACGTACGTGCGCTTCCTGCTGGAGCTCGACCGGGCGCGCAAGGCGCAGCCCGAGCCGTGGATCCACGTGCGCGAGCTCGACAGCGCCGCCCGCGCCGCGCGCGGGGAGGTGGCGGGCCATTGCGAGCTGCTCGGCAATTGCGTCGGGGCGTTCTTCTCGATAGAGCCCGACGGCAGCGTCGGCCATTGCGACAAGTTCGTCGGCGACCCCGATTACACGCTCGGCAACGTGCTCACCCAGAGCTTCGACGAGATGCGCGCCGGCCAGCGCGCGCAGGCGCTCGCGGCGGGCAACCGCGCCGCGCAGGAGCAGCAGCGGGGGTGCCGGTATTTCAAGTACTGCCGCGGCTGGTGCCCGCACGAGCGCTACGTCGCCGAGCGCCACGACCCGGGACACGACCCCTCGTGCTGCGGTCTCTCCGAGCTGTTTCAGGTGCTGGAGGAGGAGGCAATCCATGCGAACGGTCCACGTCAATGAGGCTTCCAGGGAGCAGCTCGCCGCGCTGCTCGATCTGAGGCCGGAGGAGGTCGAGGCGCTCGTGCGGGCGCGCCCGTTCCCGGGGCTCGCGGAGCTCCGCCGCGCCCTGCCGTTCCGGGTGGCGCGGGGCGTGCGCGCGCTCGAGATCCCGAAGCTCGACATCAACGCCGCGAGCGAGGAGGAGCTCGCGCGCAAGGCGGGGATCCCGGCGGCGGCCGCCCGCGCGATCCTCGCGGCGCGGCCGCTCTATTTCCTCTCCGAGCTGCGCGGCCTGCCGGAGATCGACGCCGCCGCGCTCGACGCTGTTGCGGCGATCTTCGACGTCCCCGAGCTGGCCTACCGCGACAAGCTCACCGGAAACCGCGTCGCGCTCGCGCCGGACGCGTCCGAGGTCGTGGTGACCTTCCGGGAGAGCGAGGCCGCCGCGCGCGCGCCGAGCCCCATGGCGCTGGGGCTCCGGGAGGACGCGCGCTCGGGGCCGCGCGCGAGCCACCGGCTCTTCCGCGTCCCCGAGACCGAGTCGGCGCCGCAGATCCTGGCGGATCTCAGGCGGGCGCCGGACGTGGAGAAGGTGACGCCCGCGTTCCGAGATCCGTCGGCGAGCCGCCGGTACATGGATCCCGAGCTGTGCGCCGTGCAGTTCGCGGACGGCGTCCCCGAGGCGCGGCAGGCGGAGATCATCGCCGCCGCGGGGTTCGAGATCGCGGAGCGCCACCGCACCCCGGGGCTTTTCACCCTGCGCGTCGTCGACGGAAAGAGGGAGCCGGCGCGGCTCACGCGCGCGATCGAGGGCCTGAACCGCCGGAGCGAGGTGAAGTTCGCCGAGCCCAACTTCATCGGCTTCGACGATCTCGAGGGCGGCGGGGCGGGCGCGCCGGCGAGCGGCGGGCCCGCGGCGGCCTGGAACCTCGCGCTGCTCCGCGCCCCGGACGCGTGGCGCTACGGCGAGGGCTCGCCGGACGTGATCGTCGCCGTGATCGACTCCGGGGTCGACACGTCGCACCCGGCGCTGAAGGACGCGATCCTGCCGCGCGGAGACGACGACGACTGGAACTTCGCGGGCGACGGGGTGCTCGTCCCCGACGATGAGGTCGGGCACGGGACGTTCATCGCCGGCATCCTGGTGGGCAGCGGCGCGCAGTCGATCCAGGGGGTCTGCCGCGGGTGCCGGCTGCTGCCGCTCAAGGTGCCGCTCTCGGGCGAGACGGCGAGCTATGCGCGGCGGCGCGACGCGATCCTCTATGCGCTGAGCCGCGTCCCGGCGGGGAAGCGGCTCGTGATCAGCCTGAGCTGGAAGACAAGCGGCGATGTCGGCCTGATCCGGGACGCCATCGCGACGGCGGCCGAGCGCGGCGCCGTCGTCGTCTGCTCCGCGGGCAACTGGCCCGATCAGGCCGATCAGCCGCATTACCCGTCCGATTACCCGTCGGTGATCTCGGTGGGCGCGGTCGGGCCCGACCTCGCCCGGTGCAGGTATTCGTTCTACGGCAAGGAGGTCGATTTCGGGGCGCCCGGGGGCTCGGGCTCGCACGATCCTGCCGAGAACATCCTCTCCGCGGCGATCGGCGGGGGCGCGCGGTCCGATTTCGGGACCTCCTTCGCGACGCCGCACGTCGCCGGCGTGGCGGCGCTGATCCTGTCCCAGGATCCCGCGCTGTCTCCCGCCGAGGTGCGCGCGATCATGGAGGCTTCGGCGACACCCGCGCGCGACCCCGGGCTCGGCGCCGGGCTGATCG
>NZ_JEMA01000590.1 GCF_001589285.1 Sorangium cellulosum
GTCCTCGCGGCCGCCGTCCTCGCCGGGGCACCCGCCTCCGCCGCGGCCCTCGCCGGCGCCGGCGGCTCCGAGCCTGCCTTCGCCGGCGCGGGCGCCTCGGCCGCGGGCGGGTGCGAGCTGCTGGACCGCATCGACGGCGACCACGCCGTCGAGCGGTTCCGGCCCGACCGCTTCGAGACGTAGAGCGACTCGTCCGCTGCCTTGAAGAGCTCCTCCCACGTGCTGCCCGCCTCGGGGTACGTCGCGATGCCGATCGAGCACGTCACCTCGCACTGCACCGGGCCGTTGCTCCCGGCCGCGTGGAACGTCGTCCGGGCGAGCTCCTCGCGCACGCGCTCGGCGAGCAGCATCGCGCCGCGCGCGTCGGTCTCCTCGCAGATCACGACGAACTCCTCGCCGCCGAAGCGCGCGACAGCGTCGGTCGTCCGCTTCGCGCGCCGCAGGACGTCGCCGAGCCCCTTGATGATCACGTCGCCCACGTCGTGGCCGTACGTGTCGTTCACCTTCTTGAAGTGGTCGATGTCGGTCACCAGCACCGACAGCCGCCGCGAGAACCGGCGCGCCGCCGTGATCTTCTGGTCGGCGACCTCGAGCATCGCCCGCTTGTTCAGCAGCCCCGTCAGCCCGTCCATGGTCGCGAGCTCCTCGAGGCGCCGCATCATGCGCGCGTTCGAGAGCGACACGGCCATGTGGCTGGCGAGCACCTCGAGCGTGCTGCGCACCGAGTCGTTGAACGCCGCGCGCCGGCGCGAGCCGAGCACCAGCGTGCCGAGCGGGCGGTCGTGAACGACCAGCGGGAGCACGATGATCGACGGCATCGACGGCGGCGCGACCCGGCGGGTGAAGACGACCTGCCGCTTCTCGTCGTACTCACCGCGGTACGGGAGCGGGTGCCGGTTCTGCAGCACCATCGAGACGAGCCCGGCGTTGTGCCGGAAGCGCTGCCCCGTCAGCTCGGCGCCGCCGTCGCCGCTCACAGCGCGGATCTCGTGGACCTTCTGCGCCTCGTCGTAGAGCGTGACGGCCGCGAAATCGACCGACGTGATCTCGCGGGCGCTGGTGACGCCCGCCTCGATGACGCCGGCCTCCGTGGTGGCGGCGCCGAGCGCCTCGGCGGCGCGGTAGAGCTTGCCCTGCTCGACCTTGGCGCGCTCGAGCTGGACGAAGACGCGCTCGTTCTGGATGGCGCGGACGGCGTAGCGGCACGCCTCGTCGATGAGCTCGAGCTCCCGCGGCGAGAACGGCCGGTCCTCGACGCGATCGACGACGAGCACGCCGCGGAGCTGGCCGTGCTCGAACACCGGCAGCGCGCAGACGGCGCGCACGGGGGAGGGGCCGACGTAGTAGGGGAGCTTGTAGCCGGGCTTGAGGCCCCCGATGACGACGGGCGCGCGCTGCGTGATCGCCGCGCCGAAGACGCCGTCGCCCGAGAGGAACGGGCCCTCGGAGAGGTTCGGGGCGTCGCTCGCGAGCTCGCTGATGCGCAGGTGCGTGCCGGTGTCGTTCTGCCAGAGGAGCATCGCGGTGTAGAGCTCCAGCGACTCGCGCAGCAGGCGGAGCGCGAAGAGCACCGACTGGTGGATCTCCTCGACGCCGGAGCGGGCGAGCCGCTCGTCGTCGCCCTTCTGGGCGACGCCGCGCGCCTGGGCCGGCGCGGAGAGCAGGCGGTAGCTGCGCGCGTCGTCGCGGAGCCTGTCGATCTCGGCCTGGAGGTGGGTGCGCGAGGCCTTCCTGACGCGGCCGATCTCGGCGCGGAGGACGGCCGCGTTCAGCACCGAGAAGACGGCCATGAAGCCGATGTGCGGCGCGGCGGCGCGCGCGGCGTCGAGGAGGCTCGGCGCGCCGCGCGCGGCCACGGAGCGCACGGCGATCTCGAGGGCGGCGGAGGCCAGCGCGACGAGGAGCGACGCGCCGGGGCGGGCGAAGGCGCTCACGAGGGCGATGACGACGTAGAGGGCGGCGTGGGCGTCGCCGTCGAGCGAGCCGTCGAGGTGGAGGACCGCGGCGAACGTCGCGACGACCAGGAGCGCGCCGACCTCGAGGTCGAGCAGCGCGCTCGCCTCGATGGCGGCGGCGCGCCGCAGCGCCCGCTGGACGAGCGCCCCGATCAGCACCGCCAGCGCCGCCGCGGCCGCGACGGGCGGGAGGCGCTCGGCCGCGTCGAGGACGATGAGCCCCCCGAGGGCCAGCGCGCAGGCGAGCGGCGCCGCATTGCGCGCGATACGGCGGGCGGTGAGCACGGCGAGCACCAGGTTGGCCATGGGCTCGCATGCCGGTACCAGAGGTCGATCCCCCGGGCCCAGTTCTCTGCCGCGGGGCGACCGGCAGGTGGGGGGACGGGCGAGAGCGGGGGCGCGGGGCGCCTCTGCAGGCGCAGGTCGCCGAAGGTGGGCCACCGGCTCGGGGGACGTGCGGAGGCGGCGTGACGATGCCCGTACACACGCAAGCCGACCGCCGGGGGTGAGGAGGCGGCGCGCGTCGCTCACGAGGCGTTCGGCGCGATGGAAGATTCGTTATCGGAACTGGTGAGCACGGCCGTGCGCTGGCGATCACCGCTGGTCCAATCGCTCCGCCGAAGATGAAATGCTAATCTCACGTCCGAGGAGCGCCCATGTCGGATCCGTACAACTTACAACGATTCGTGGACGCGCAGGCTCCGGTCTATGACCGCGTCCTGGCCGAGCTGCGCCGAGGACACAAGACCAGCCACTGGATGTGGTTCATATTCCCGCAGCTACAGGGCCTGGGCCACAGCGCCATGGCGCGAAGGTATGGCATCGCTTCGAAGGCCGAAGCCGAAGCCTATCTGCAGCACCCGACGCTCGGCGCGAGATTGCTCGAGTGCGCTCGCCTCGTGAACCAGATCGAGGGGTGTACGCTGGTTGATATCTTTGCCAGCCCCGATGACATGAAGTTCTGCTCGTCGATGACCCTGTTCGCCCGCGTGGCTCCCGACAACGAGGCGTTCCGCGCGGCGCTCGACAAGTATTGCGGCGCCGAGCCCGATCCGCGGACGCTCGAGCTCCTNCGCCGAGCCCGATCCGCGGACGCTCGAGCTCCTCGAGCAGCACGGGGTGCGGTCGGCCTGATGCATCGCGCCGAAACGCGGGCGCCGTGACACGCGATGGCGACCTCGACCTCAGGCCCCCGTCACCCTGGACCCCTGACGCGCCGAACCGCGTGAAACAGCGGAGGATAACTACATGAGGACGGGAAGATTGGCTCGGCTCGGGTCTCATCTTCCGCGCTCCGCGCCGTCATGCTTTAATGCCGCCGTTCTTGGGAAGATGCTGCCTGTTCGCGCCTTGTCAGGCCGGACGGACAGGTCATCGGCCACCTGAGGAGAGCTGCTTTATGAGCAAGGAACGAGATACCGAGACGCAGGACCCGTCGAGCAGGGGCGTTGACCGGCGGCAGGCCCTCCTGGGGCTGGGGGCGATCGCCATCACCGTGTCGTGCGGAGACGGCGGCGAATCGGAGCCGAACCCCGACGGCAGCGGCACCCCCGGGAGCTCTGCGAGCTCCGGGGCCAGCGGGACCACTGGCGCCGGCACGGGAGGCGGAGGGGCCGACGCCGCCACCTCATCGGGCTCCGGCTCGGGCGGCGCGGGACCTGGCACCACGGCAGGCTCGGGTGGCTCCGGCGCGGGAGGCACCGACCCGGGCGAGGGGGGCTCGGGACCTGGTGGCGACGGCGACCTCATCGCGCCCCCGTTCGAGGCCGTGCCGATGTGCATGGCGTTCAACAAGACGGACGGCGCCGGTCAGGGGCCCTTCTTCATTCACGAGCTCGAGAAGAACGACGACATCTCGATGTTCCGACAGGACATCCGCGGTCGCTACAATGAAAGCGCACCGCCCGGCGTGGAGATGCATCTCCACCTGCGCGTGCTCGACCTGAGCAAGCCCGACTGCGATGGCACGGGCGTGGGCCTGGCCAACGCGGACGTCTACATCTGGCACACGGACGGGCAGGGGTACTACAGCGGCTTCGGGGCCAGGGGGAGTGCCAATGAACAGAACCCCGACTCGCCGTACGCGGGCAGGCCGAGCCAGAACAACCTGGACACCAGCGAGCGCTTCTGTCGCGGCGTGCAGACCACGGACGCGGACGGTGTCGTCTCGTTCCGGAGCATCTTCCCCGGCTGGTACAACGGCCGCGACGTTCACATCCACTTCGTCTGCTTCAAGCAGGGGTCGATGTCGATGGGTCGCGTGAATTACAGCGGTGGAGCCCACATCTTCACGACGCAATTCTACTTCGATCCCGCCTTTACCGATTCCGTTCATACCAAGTACGAGCCGTACAAGGCGCGCACCATGGGCAACCTGGCGACGGCGTACCAGGGCGCCATCAAGGCCGACGAGCGGGGCAACAGCGGCCTTCGTGCCAAGGCATGGATGGAGGGCGACATCGTGGTCGCCCAGATGCAGATCGCCGTGAATCCGGCCTAGATCGGCCTCGTCGAGCTTCATGACCGCCGCAGCGTCCGGCGCTGCGGTCGAGCGCGTCGATCAAGCCGACGTGCCCCTCCGCATCGGCCCACGGCGGGGGCGCGTGGCTTGTGGCGCGGCGACGGCGCGGGCATGGATCCCGCTCATGCCCCTCCGAGAGCTCCTCCCCATCGTCCTCGGCGGCGCAGCCATCGTGCTCGGCGCGGGGCTCGCTGCCTGCGGCGCGCCAGCCGGCTCGACCGGCGCGAGC
>NZ_JEMA01000591.1 GCF_001589285.1 Sorangium cellulosum
TCCCGCCGCCGCGGCGCGAGGCGGCGCAGCCGGGCGATCCGCGCGCGCGCCTGCGCCTGCGCGTCGAGGGGCCCGGCGAGGTCACGCACCTGCTCCTGTTCCAGCGCGTCGACTCGGTCGACCTGGGGCGCGCGCCGTCCGGCGACGAGGCCGAGCTCCTGCGCGTCCCCGGCGCGGCGCACCTGCCGCCGGGCGCGGGGGTGCGCCTGCGCCTCGGGGGCGAGATCCTCGCCCCGCAGGTAAAGAGCCTTTCCGATCCCGACGTGGCCGGGGCGCCGCCCTCGCGGCGCGTGGTGCTCGACCTCGCGCTCGTCGACGGCCAGCGCGCGCGGGTCTGGGCCGTCTCGGTCACGCGGGACGGGGTCGCGTCGGCGCCCGAGGCGTGGGCGATCGCGATGCCGCGGGCCGCCCTTTCGGCCCCCGCGCTCTCGGTCTCGTCGAGCCCGCCCGATCTGCTCTTCACCTGGACCTGGCCGTCCCCGGCCGCCGCGACCGAGGTCATCCTCGAGGCTGCTCCCGCCGATCGCGACGCCTGGTCGCGCGTCTCCGGGCGGATCGCGCGCGACGTCGCGGCGCACGCGCACCGCCCCGCGCCGGGCGTCTCCCGCTACCGCCTGCGCGCGCTCTCGCTCGACGGGCGCGACGCGCTCTCCGCCGAGGTGACGCCCTCATGAGCCGGATCCGACTCTACACGCTCCTCGGCGTGAGCACCCCGGACGAGGCCGCCGAGCGCTGGCCGCGCGACCTCGTGCGCCCCTTCGTCGGCGTCCTGGAGGGGGGCAGGGACGCGCTCTACCGCGACCTCATGATCCACCTCCAGGACGCGCTGGAGCTGCGCGGGCTCCGCCCCGGCGCCGACGGCGACAGGCTGGGGCTCGTGGCCGACGTGCACGTGACCCCGCCCCCCGTCGCGCTGCCGCTCGTGATGGCGCAGCTCCCGGAGGTCGCGTTCCACCTGCGCGCGACGGCGAACCTCCCCGCGACGCTGTTCGTGACCCGCGGGCCCGGGGGCGCGCTGGAGGTGGCGATCCAGGGGCTCCCGGTGGCGATGCACCTGCCGTCCGGGTTCGTCCAGCCGCTCTACACCGAGGAGGAGCTCGCCGGCGTCGTCGGCGATCCCCCCGACAAGCTGCTCACCGACGCGTTCGAGCCCGATCACGCGGACAGCCTGGAGATCGTCGCCAGCGAGTCGGGCCCGACGCGGGTCAGCGTGCGCGTGAACGTGCGCCTCACCGAGACCGGCGACTTCCTGTTCGACACTGTCGTGCCGCTCTCGATCGGCGCGTGCAAGCTCTCCGGGCTCCCCTGCCGCGGCCTCCACGACGTGCAGCTCATCCCGTCGCCGCGCCCGCGCCACGTCGAGCGCGGGCGCGAGGGGCCCGAGATCGCGCTCGAGTGGGCGCGCCACGACATCTCGATCGCCGACACCGACGCGAGCTTTCCCGGGCTGATCACGATCCGGACGATCGATCTCGACACCGCGCGCGGCCCGCTGAAGGGGCTCGCCGAGCGGATCCGCGCGCGCCGCGACGAGGCCGACCCCGTCGAGCTCGTCCTCGAGGACGTCGCGATCCCGTTCCGCACAGCGCCGCCGCTGCCGATCCCCACGCACGGCCGCTTCCACCTGCGCCGCAGCATCGTCGCGGGCGACGCGGGGGGCGAGACGTGGGATCTGCGCGACGCGCCTGTCGAGATCGAGGTGCGCGGGACGTACCTGAAGCTGTTCCGGCTCATGCTCCAGACCCCGGGGGGCGGCGAGTCGCCCGCGGCGTTCGACGTGAAGTGGAGCGACTCGCCCGACGACCCGACCGGCGCGCTGCAGGGCGAGGTCACGCTCACCGACGGCGGCGAGCTCCTCGTCGGCGCGCTGAACCCGGCGCCTGTCACGTTCCTGCGCGTCCTCGGGGCCCACGTGCGCCTCGGCGCGCTCCGCTTCGGGGTGTCGCTGAAGAAGGTGTTCGACGGCGACGACGACGCCTGGACCGATGTCCTCGCGCTGCTCGGCGACTTCCAGATCGACACGGTCCGCGACGGGCAGATCTTCGAGCTCCAGGACGCGTCGGGGAAGCCGGGGTTCCAGGTGCTCCACGACGTCGGCTGGGCGTTCGGCAAGCCGTCGCTCGGCAGCCTGTACGACCCCGACGGGCTCGACTTCGTGTTCGCCGACAAGCTCCGCCTGCGCATCGAGGAGCTCGGCCTTGTGACCGAGAACAACGGCGGGCTCTACCTGCTCGTGACGGCGGGGCTCAGCACGCCGCTCGGCGAGGCCACGCCCCCCGAGCCCGCCGAGGTCGGCGCGCCGGCGGCGCCCGCCACGACAGCGTCCACCGACGACGCGCGGCGCAAGGGGTTCGGCCTGCGCCTGCACCGGCTGCGGGTGCTGCTCGCGCGGAGCAACGACACCCAGGCGCCGTGGCTCCTCGACGGGATCAGCTTCTTCGCCCGCAAGGGGAAGTTCGAGCTGGCCGGCATGGGGATGGTCAGCGCGTACGACCAGGGGGCGAACCACCACCGCGAGATCGGGATCGAGCTCTCGTTCCGCTTCGACGCGCTGGGGCGCACGTTCGATCTCGGCGGGCAGCTCCTCCACGGGCGCGTGACCGGCGCCGACGAGTTCACCTACCTGCTGCTCGCGCTCTCGTTCGGGCGCCTGCCGCTCGGCGCCACCGAGCTCGCCAACGTGCGCGTGCTGTTCACGTCGAACCTCGCGCCGCGCCTCTCGCCTCCCGACGGCCACGGCCAGTCCATGCGCCTGTTCCGCTGGTACAAGCAGAACGGCGACGCCATCGCGGTGCCGCTCTCGCGCAAGCTGACCGCGTGGCAGCCCGCCGAGGGCGCCGGCGCGGCGGGGATCGGGCTCACGATCCACCTCGCCGCGACGCGGGCGATGGGGCTCGACGGCTTCCTCTTCTACCACGAGGGCGCCGGCGAGCAGGGGCTGCTCGCCGGCGTCGAGCTCTACCTGGCGAAGTCGAAGAAGCCGATCGCGTTCGGCGTCTTCGAGTGGGACATGCAGCGCGACAAGTTCGGGCTGCTCCTCGGGATCGCGCTCGGGCTGGAGAACCTCCTCGGCGACGATCTCCCCGGCTTCCTGGCCGATCTCGCCGCGCTCACCGGGACCTTCTTCTACGGCAACAAGCCGGACACGCTCGCGATCGGGCAGTACAACGATCCGTCGACCTGGCTGCAGTTCCGCTTCGCCTTCGGCGGGCGCGTCAGCTTCGGGATCTCGGCCGCTTTCTGTCACCATCGCGTGGACGAGGCCGACGCGCTCGACCCCACCGTCGAGAGCGTCAACGTCTGGGCGCTCAGCCTCTCCCTGCAGGGGGGCGGGAAGCTCGGGCCGCTCGGGAGCCTGCAGGTCTACCTGACCGTGCAGGTCGTGATGGGGCAGTGGCGCAACGAGGGGATGGCGTCGGGGCACCAGTTCGTCGTCGAGGCCGGGATCCGCTGCAAGGTGTTCGGCTGCTTCAACTTCGGCGCGCACGTGAAGGTCGACGTCGCGGCGCTCGGCCCCGGCGACCCGACCTACCACCGCAAGAGCACTGTCTTCCGGATCGAGACCCCCTGGTACCTGCCCGATCTGACCTTCCGCTGGGAGAGCCAGGACGGGACGCCGGTCCCCGAGGCGATGCCTGTCGTGTCGCTGCCGCTCGCGAGCGCGTCGGCGCACCGCCCCGCGGGCCCGCGCGAGGCGGTGGCGATCGGCGTCACCCGCCCGGCGGGGGGCCTTGGCGACGGGCCCACGTACGCGCTCCGGGCGCTGCGCGACGCGGCGCCGGCGAGCCCCTCGGACGCGGACCTGGCGGCGCTCCGCCCGGTCGCCGTGGACAGCGTGATCGCGCTCGACCTGGGCGCCTCGTGCGACGCGTGGGCGACAGCCCTGCCCAGCACCACGAGCACCGCGGGCGGCGCCCAGCGCTCGAACGACCTGGAGGCGCGCTACGAGATCGTCGAGATCGGCGTGCGCCGCCGCCGCCGCTTCGGCGACGGCGTCTGGCGCGATCTCCTCGACCCGCTGACGACCCGCGTCGACGCGCTGGGAGGCCTCTCGGCCGAGGAGCTCGCGGCGCGCTTCCGCCCCGTTGTCACGTTCGACTGGGACCCGGACGTGCACCGGGTGGGGCGCGTCGACCCGCGGCGGCTGCTCGTCAACGCGGACACGCCCTACACCTTCGCGACGCGCAACCCCGAGGCGGACGAGATCGTCGCGGCGACGCTGCCCGGCTGGCCCTGCTGCCGGCGCGCCGATCGGCCTGTGCGATGGCACGTCGTCCACTTCCACGACACGCCGCCGGGCGTGCGCACGCCGGCGATCGAGCGCTTCAGCGAGAGCGCGAGCACGCTCCGCTGGGTCGGGGGGCGCCCGCCCGTCGTGATGCCGCCCCAGGTCGCGCCCGGCGGGACCAACGTCGCCGCCGTCGGCCTGGGCGCGCGCCCCGCCGGGGTGATCGCCGCGGTGAGCTTCGACGAGCCGGCGGCGATCTGCGAGGTGTACGCGGCCTGGAAGCCGCTCCACTCCGCCGCTGCGCTTGTCGTGGAGGCGTACCGCGGCCTCGAGGTCGTGGCCTCGCTCAAGTTCGCGATCTCCGACGTGTCGCCCCCCGCGCCGATCCAGGTGAGCGCGCCGGACGGGATGACCTCGCTGCTCCTCCGCAAGGAAGGGGACGTCGAGCCTGACAGCGGGGAGCCGCCGGTCGAGCTGATCTCGCTCCGCTACCGCACGCTGCGCGAGGCCTACGAGCTCCTCCTCGACCTGCTCCGCTGCGATGCGCAGGACGAGCGCGCGCACGGCGCCGGGCGGCTGGGCTGGCTCCCCAACACCGACTACGAGATCACGCTCCGCACCCGCGTCGTGCTCGGCTACGCCGCGGCGGGCGACCAGGACGCTGTCGTCGAGCAGAAGGCGTACTTCCGCACGCGCGGTCCGCTCGGCCTGAACGCGTGCTCGTTCGCCGGCGAGGAGATCGACCCGTACGTCGAGTCGCGCTACCCGGCGCCCGCCGATCGCCTCTACCGCGCCGAGGCGCTCGCGGTGGCGTTCGACGAGCGGCTGAACGTGCTCCTCCCCGTCGACCGCGCGCCGGCGCCGGGTGATCCGGAGGAGCGCCAGCAGCTCGTCCGCTGGGTGCTTGTCGTCGACAAGGTCGGTGGCGCGGCGGGGCTGGAGCGGATCTCGCAGACGGTCAAGGACTGGATCGTCGCGCACCGCGGCGCGCCGTCGCCGCCGACAACGCCGCCGCGCCGGCCGCGGATCCTCGACGCCGAGGTGCTGAGCGCGCCGATCCGCCGCGCGCCGTCGACCGACCCGCGCCGGCTCCGCCTGGAGAACATGATGGCGCGGCCGGGCGCGTGCGCCGCGCCGCGGCGGATCCACGCCTCGCAGCTCCTCGTGCACCAGCCTGTCGATCCCGGCGCGCCGGCCGGGGTGCCCGCGCGCTGGGAGCCCGACGAGGAGTACCGCGTCAGCGTGCGCGCGGAGGGGGCGCCGTTCATCGATCGCGGCCGCTTCGAGCCTGAGGACGCGACCGCGTGCACCTTCGTGGCGGAGAGCGGCGCCGCCGCGGCCTGGACGGTTGACGACGGCGCGCTCCGCCCGGCCGCGTTCCCGCCCGGCGACGCGGCGCAGCTCGCGCTTGTCGGCGACGGGGCGGGCTGGGAGCATGTCCAGGTACGCGCGACAGTCGATCCCGAGGGGGGCGAGGCCGGGATCGCTGTCGCGGTCGTGGGCGCGCCGGTGGCGCAGGCGATCTTCGCGCTCATCGACGAGCGGGGCGGGGCGCGGCGGCTGCGCCTGGTCGAGCGGCGCGGCGGCGTTGTGCGCGAGCTCGCGGCGCGTCCGCTCGCGGACGACGCGACGCGCCCCTACGTGCTCGAGGTGACGTCGTACGACGATCGCGTGCGCGCCGCGGTGGGCGACGTGGTGGTCCAGCCGGACGAGGATCGCGGCGCGGTGCGGGGCGGGCGGATCGGCCTCTGCGCGCGCGGCGGCGGGCGCTTCGCCGGGCTCGCGGTGCAGGGGCTCGACGTCTGGCGCGCGCACCTCCGGACCAGCCGGTACATGGATTTCCCTGCGCACATCGACAGCTGGGACGGGGCGCTGCCGGAGCTTCCGCTGGGCGTGGCCGGGGCGCCGACCACGACGGCGGCCGCGCTCCTCGCCGAGGACGCGCGCGCGATCGCCGCGGCGATGGCGGCGGGCGCGGACGCCGAGGCGCGCGACGCCCTGTTCCGCCGCTGGATCGCGGCGCTCTCGGTGCCGCTCCGCGAGCGGCCGTCGCGGCTCGCGCTCACGCGGCTTGTCGCGGGGGGCGCGACCGAGCTCCTCCTCGTCGAGAGCCCCGAGCCGCTCGCGTTCAGCCGCGACGTGACCCTGTCGGTGCACCGCCGCGCGAGCGCTCCGGAGCCGGCCCCGACGCCGCCGCGCTGGCCGCCGTCACCGATCCGGGGCAGGTCGCGCCCGTCGCCGTTCGCGAGCTTCCTGGAGCAGATCGAGCTCGCCGACGACGCGCTGCTGGTCCCGCCGATCCCGAGCGAGCTGCGCGCGCTCCGGCGCCTCGTCCGCGTCGAGCGCGCGCGGGGCGAGCGCTTGCGGGACGAGCGCGTGTTCCACGTGTACGAGCTGCCGCCGCGGGTCGACCCGACCATGACGAACCGTGCGCCGCGCGTGGCGACGCTGGTCCCGGGCGACAGGATCCCGGAGAGCTACGCCGCGCTCGGAGCCGGCGAGCTGGGGCTCTTCGACGAGCGCAACAGGCCGCTGCTCGCGCCCGAGCCGATCCCCGAGCCGCCTGCGTACGCCGAGGTCCCGGTCGTGATCCTCGGCAGCGGCGACGAGCTGCGCGCGCTCGTGATCCCGGTGGGCCCGTCGGGGGACCACGCGCCGTTCGAGGCCGGCGAGCATCGCCTCCGGTTCGCGATCGACCGCGCGCGCTGGCGCAGCGAGACAGCGGACGACGTGTCGCGCTACCGCGCGGCGAGCACGCGCGTCGTCGGCTGGTGACGCCCGCGGGCCCCGGGGGCTGACCCGATCGGCGTCGGCCTCCATCGTCAGGCAGATGGCAGCGCGCAGGGCCATCTCGACGGACACGCGATCATGAGCGCCGCGGGCCGAACCCCGACCCCGAGAGGCTGAGAGGCCCTGCAAAGGGTAGTGCCCCGTTCATCCAACTGACGTGTGCCAGGTCACCCCTTGTCCTGGCCATCGACGAACATCTCGGAGCATGTCGGTACGACGTGTCGGATGACGTGTCGGATGAGGCGTCCGGCAGGCCTCCGTCGCGTCGCTCCTGCACATCCGGTACAGTCACGGGCATGGCCCCTCCCGCCGATCACGGCGTCCAGAAGACGTACCGGCTCCTCGGTCCCGACGGGCAGAGGTACGAGAGCACGACGCCCGGCACGCTGGGTGGTAACGCGAGGGCGAAGATCTACGGCCGCCTCGATTGCGGATCTGCGCTCGCCGCCATGCGCGATCACGGAGAGGCGTACACGCAGCACCGGGTCTTCTTCGCGGACGAGGAGGCCGCCGTCGCGGCAGGCTACCGGCCGTGCGGCAACTGCATGCGCGACCGGTTCGTCGCATGGAGGGAGAAGCAGGCGCGTGCGCTGTCGGCGGCGAACGACGTGAGCTGGCGCGACGAGTCGCACGTCGACAGGCCCGTGGAGAACACGGCTGCCACCGACGCGGCCCATGAGATCGCGAAGGAGCTCGGTCTCGGCGAGAGGACCGGCGTCTGGCAGCTCCCGTTGCGAGACGGCGAGGTGCTCCGGCTGCTGTTCGATCCGCCCGGCACCATCACCGATGCGTTGAAGAGCGATCTCCGCGATGCGCTCTCCGATGCCTTCGATGGCCTCGACGTCACGCTCGCGGCGGCCGAGCCCATCGCGGGGATGAAGGCCCGGCCCGCTGCGTTCGTGGCCAGCTTCTCGATCCCGAAGGCGTCGTCCGTGTCGCTCGACGCGTTCGATCTCCTGGGCGTCTCTCATCGCGAGGACAGCTACACGACGCTCGTCGCGCGCGCCTTCGCGCACGACGCGGGCTTCCGGGCCGCGCTGCTGCCTGCCCTCGGTGTGCCAGCGACGGCCGCAGCCGAGGCCGACTGGATGTGCCGCCTGCGCGTCGGTGTGACCCCCGGCGAGGACGAGAAGAGCGTGCCTGACCTCGTCTTCTTCTCCCGCCAGGCGCGCCAGATCGTCATCGTCGAGGCGAAGATCCACGCTGGCGAGGGCGACAGGCAGACGATGCGGTATGCCGTGCCGCAGGCGCGGGCGAAGCTGTGCCTGCGGCTCGGCCTCGACGCCCCGGAGTCCAACCAGCGAGGCTTCTTCCTGACGCTCGACGGCACGCCGCCGAGGTCATCCTGGTTCAGGCCGCTCCGGTGGACCGTGGTGGCCGAGGCCGCGGCGGCCTCGACCCACCCGGACACGGTCGGCCTGCTCCTGCGCGAGCTCGCCGCTCGGATACGAGAGCACGACGCCTGGCCTGCGCCCGAGCCGGCGACCCCTGTGCTCCGCTATCTGCGCCGGCGCCCGGGCCTCGTCACCGAGGCGGTCGTGTTCCACCGCTTGCTCGACGCGGCCCGGATGCGGGACGAGGGGTTCGTCACCCGCCATGGACACACGGCCAACCCGGGGTGCGGCTACATCCCGCTCTTCAAATGGAGCAAGCCGTCGTGGGAGCGGCGCAGATCAGGAGGCGATCCTGGCATGTCGGTCCACTTCGAGCTCCAGTGGAACACGGCGACCGACGGGCTCGCGATCTATCTTCACTGCGAGACGAACCCGTACCTGTCGAAGAACGATTTTCAGGCGAAGCACGGCGACGCCGCGCTGAAGGAGCACGCGGCGGTGCAGGACGAGCTGTTCGTGGAGCTCGAGCGACGAGGTGAAGCCCTCGAGTCCGCCGGGTGGACGTTCAGGCGTGGCTACAACATGCTGGCAGGCCACAAGCTTCCGAGGTTCATCCGCGTCGAAGACTTCCGCGCGAGGGTGCGCGACCTCATCCGGGTCATGGCGGCCGTCGTTGACGGGTGGGCGCAGCGGCGGGCGGTGACCTGACGCTGGTGTCGGCAGGGCTACGCCGCGAGCTCCGCGATCGAGCGGCAGACGCGGCGGAGCCTGTCGCGCAGCCACCGGTGCGCGGGGTCGGCGTCGAAGCGGGGGTGCCACGCCTGCGCGACGGTGATGCCCGGCGTGGTCACGGGCAGCGGGAACGTGACGAGATCGAAGCGCGGGGCGGCGTGCGCGAGCCATTTCGAGGGGAACGCGCCGACGAGGTCGGAGCTGGCGAGGAGGAGCAGCGCCGCGTAGTGGCCCGACGCCACGGCCGCGGTGGTCCGGGCGAGCCCTTTCTTCTTGAGCGCGTCGTCGATGGGGCCCCAGGTCTTGCCCAGCCGGGAGACGCCGAGGTGGGGGTGCTCGACGAAGCGCTGCAGCGTCACCTTGCCGGACGCGAGCGGGCTGCCGCGGCGCACGACGCCCACGAAGCGGTCCCTGGCGAGCGCCTGCACGCGGATCTCCGGGCCCATGTCGCCGATGATGCCGACGTCGAGATCGATCCGGCCCTCGCGGAGCGCGGCCACGTCCTCGTCGCCCTCGGGGAGGAAGCGGACGGTGACGCGCGGGGCCTCGGCCCGCAGCGCGTCGAGGAGCGGCGCGCCGAGGAGCCCGATCATGCCGTCGCTGGTCCTGATGGCGAAGGTGCGGGTCAGCGCGGAGACGTCGAGCGCGCCCCGCTCGCGGAGGACCGCGCTGGCCGAGGCGACCACCGCGCGCACGCGCGGGCGCAGCTCCGCGGCGCGGGGCGTGGGCACGAGCCGCCGGCCGGCGCGCACGAGGATCGGGTCGCCCACCGCCTCGCGGACGCGCGCGAGCGTGCGGCTCATCGCCGAGGGGCTGAGGTGCATCCGCTTCGCGGCCACGAGGACGCTCTCCTCCTCGAGGAGCACGTCGAGCGCGACGAGCAGGTTCAGATCCATGGAGTGCACGGGACGCATTTATACCTTACCGTGCATGCACTGGAAGTCATCTCTCGGCGGGTGCAGGTTGCCTGTCGAACAGGGCAGCAGCGTGCCGTCGCCGTCAGCGCCGTCAGCCTGCCCGGAGGAGACATGACATCATGAGCACCACGCTTGCTTCGCCGCGCGTTCAAGGGATCCTCGACCGCCTCTTCCAGGACGCCGAGAGCGGCGATCCGCGCATCATCGCCCGCGTCCGCGGCGACTGGGAGCGCCGCGGGGCGAACCCCGACCCCGAGCGTCTCGCCCACATGTTCGCCGACGCCTATCTGCCGGTCTCCCGCGAGGTCGGGCGGCTGCTCCACCTCCTCGCCTTCGCGGCGAGGGCGCGCACGGTGGTGGAGTTCGGCACGTCGTTCGGGATCTCGACGCTGTTCCTGGCCGCGGCCGTGCGCGACGGCGGCGGCGGGCGGGTGATCGGCAGCGAGATGCACCCGGAGAAGGTGCGGCGGGCGCGGCACAACGTCGAGGAGAGCGGGCTCGGGGAGCTCGTCGAGATCCGCGAGGGGGACGCGCTGGTGACGCTGCGGGACGTGGAGGGGCCGATCGACTTCGTGTTGCTGGACGGCTGGAAGAATCTGTATCTGCCGGTGCTCCGGATGCTCGAGCCCCGGCTGCGGAGGGGCGCGATCATTGTCGCCGACGACCTCGACCTCGCGCCCGAGGACCTGCGGCCCTATCTCGACCACGTGCGCGGCGCGGGCAGCGGCTACGGGTCGGTGGAGATCCCGCTGGGGGACAGGCTGGAGGTCTCCTGCTGGCACGGCCGCGACGGGCGCGAGGCGAGGGCTGACGGCGAACGATCGCCTCACGGTACGGCGGTGTTGCCGGTGCAGATCGAACCCCTCCTGCATGACCTCGTTGGTTATCAGGAACACGGGGTAGGGGCGCGTTGAACCTCTCCCGCAGCCGCTCGCGGCTCACCGCCTGGCGGAGTCGATGCGTGCGACGAACGCGGCGACGAAGGGGAGGCCCGTGTCGGCGAGGTGGGCGATGCTCATCGCGCCGTCGTGTCCTTCGTCGTGTCGTGCCCTCCGGCCCGGTGCTCGCCGATCACCTCGATGGTACCGACGATCGCGTCGTTGAACGCCTCCAGGTCCTCCGCCGGAATCCAGTACTCCGCGTGAACGCGCGAGCCCACGATCTGGACGTCGTACCTGGCCAGGAAGTCCGAACGCACGGCGAAGCGCGTCACGTAGCCAACCTTGCCCTCGGCGGTGTTCCATCGGCTGGCGATCTGCGTCGCGTACTCCTCGTTGCAGACCGGGTAGAAGATGGGCTGCTCGGGGAGGCGCGGCGGGAAGCGGCGGCGACCGCTCGCCTCGATGAGGTCGAGCTCGGCCTGGCCTACCGGGCGGTAGAGCGTCGTCGTGAGGGTAGAGGGCGCCATGAACGGCAGCGTACGGCATGGGGCAGGGCGTCGGGAGGCCATTCTCACGAGCGGGCGTCCGAGGCGCCTGCGTGGCTCGACCCACGAGCGGTCGTGAGCCGCCGACGGGGGCGTTGCGCAACAGCGCAATGCATTGCGGAACATGACAGGGCGTTGCGCTCGGCTCCGCGTCGTCTTCGGACGATACGCCGAGATCGGGGCGCATGTCGCGCCGGCACGTCGATTGCTGTGCCGCCACGCCGCAACGAAACCACGGCGTGTCGCCACGGCGTGTTGCCAGGGCGGCAGGCCGGATCCCATCCGACATCACAGGAGGTTTTCCCCGTGAGTGAATCACCGATGTTTTCGACCATCGTCCTCCCCCCGGATCTCGTCGCGGACGACGTGATCGGTCTCCGAGATCAGATGAGCGCGCGGATCGCGGCGGTGGTCCGGCCCAAGGGCGGCAAGCGCAAGGAGGGCGACGCGCCGCTGCCCAGGGGCGTCGATCCCGTCGCGGCGCTGCCGCCGCACATCGACAGGCCGTGGAAGCGGTTCGACGTGGCTGCGACGGAGCTCCAGGGGTTCCGCGGCCTGCGGGCGAGCGCGCAGGCCGACCAGCGCCATGGGGCGCCGACCGAGGCCGAGCGCAGCGCGGCGAACACCGACAGCGACGACCGATGGCGCGCGTTCGAGCAGTGGAACGCCGGCGCCGCCGGGCTCTCCGACGACGGGGAGACGCCGTCGCCGTCCGAGGCGCGCTGGCTGCATGGGCAGCTCTTCCCGGCGCCCGAGGGGCTGCGCTTCATCACGCGCCGGCCCCGCGTCCAGTGGGCCGCGATGGTGCAGCGGATGAAGACGCTGGAGGAGGAGCGCGCGCAGGCGGTGATCGAGGGGTTCGGCGGGACCCGGCACTACCGGCAGCTCGTCGCAGCCCACGCGCGCTTCGGCGAGGCCTACGGCTTCACGAACGTGGTCCTCGCCAGGGAGGGCGCGCCGACCGACGGCCGGCCACAGTGGAGCGCCGCCCGGGATGCGCTGCGGAGCCTGATCCAGAAGATCGAGAGCCACGCCGACCCGGAGATCCCGGGGAGCGAGGCGCTGGCGGCGTTCCTGCTGGCGCCGTACGTCGAGATGGTCGACGACCTGGCGAGGTCACGCCGGAAGGCGCCGGCCAAGAAGCCGGAGGCCGTCCCGGCGGCCCCGTTCGGGGCGGGCGGGACGCCGTGAACCTGTCTCGGTGAGGTGGGTCGTCCACGCGGGAGATGGGTGGCACCCGTCTCCCGGTGGACGTGCGTCCACGAAAAGATGGGTGGCACCCATCTCCGCGGTGAAGAGGCCTCCAGGAAAAGATGGGTGGCACCCGTCTCCGGGGGGACGTGGCTCCAGGAAAACATGGGTGGCACCCATCTCCGCGGTGGAGAGGTCACCCTCCGGCCCCGGCGAGTCCCCCTGGGCGGCCTGCCTCGCCAGTACCTGTTTGTAAAAAATTTCACATGGTGCCGCCTGGCCCGCGCCCGTCGGTGCCGGATCCGCCCGCCAGGCACACGACAGAGCCGGTCTGGCACATTCCAGGCCTGCGTTGCAGGAATTGACACACAGCGCGACAGCCGGTGACCATGGTCCTATGGCGCGCACGGCTCCGGTTCCGAACATCCCCGCGATTCCTGGCATGAACCCGGGGACGTGGATCCTGGGTGGCGGAGGCGGAGGCGGCGGGGGCAATGGCCGCGGCGGGAGCGGCAGCGGCGACGGGCAAGGCGCTGGCGGCGGCAATGGCGGGAACGACGCGCAAGGGGGCGGCAAGGGGGCTGGCTCGTGCGGTCCTGGCAGCGGCGCCGGCTGTCCCAACCCCTCCCACGGCGGCGGGGGCGGCACACACGCCGGCGACCCCATCGACCCGGTGACGGGCCGCGTGTACACGGTCCCTGCGGTCGATCTCGCGCTTCCGGGGCCGCTGCCGCTCGTGATCAAACGAACGTACAGCAGCAGCGCGCGCGATCGCGACGTCGGCCTCGGCCGGGGCTGGGCGCACTCGCTCGCCTGGGAGATCGAACCGCGGCGCCGCACGCTCCTGCTCTACAATCCCGAGGGGACGCACACCCGGGCGCGCCTCCCCGCCATCGGCGAGAGCGTCGTGCTGAGCCGCGGTGTGCTCACGCGCCACGACTGGGGTTACACGCTCGTCATCGAGACCGGCGACGTGCTCGTCTTCTTCTCGGGTACCCAGGCGACAGGCGCGCGGTACGCCCTGTCGCGCGTCGTCGACCCCAGCGGTAATAGCATCGAGCTCGCGTACGCCGACGGCCGCCTCTCGTCCATCATCGATAGCGTCAAGCGCACGGTCCGCGTGCGCAGGCACGTCGATGGTCGCATCGCCGCGTTCGAGGTGAAGAACAGCCCCCACCAGGGCCAATGGGTGGCGTTTCGCCGTTATCGATACGACTCGGCCGGTCACCTCGTGGCCGCGGAGGACGCCGCCGGGCGCTCTGTTCGTTACTCGTACGACGATGGGCTGCTCACGTCGCTCGTTTACCCGAGCGGCCTTCTCGTCTGCTTCCGATATGATGCGCAGCAGCGCTGCGTGGAGACCTGGACAGAGGCCCCTGGGTACACGGACGCGCTCGACGAGAGGGCGCCGGCATTCCTCGCCGACGGGGTGACGCGCGCGAAAGGGATGCTCCACTGCAAGGTGGAGCACGGCGGAGACGGCTACGTCGAGCTCGTCACATCGCGGGACGTGAAGCGGTACTCCGGCAACGAGCACGGGATGCTGGAGAAGGCGGTGTGGGGGCCCGGCGTGCACACCAACACGTTCGATGCCATCGGCAAGCTCACCTCGTACACGGATCCCACAGGGGCGAGCTGGCGCTGGGATCGCGACGCATTCGGGCGGGTCGTCCGCGAGATTGACCCGCTCGGCGCCGTCCAGGAGTACGCCTACAATGAACGTGGACTGCTCACGTCGATTACCGATCCTGTCGGCGCCGAGTTTCACTTCGAGTACAATCATGGCGGGAAGCTCTTGGCGGTGGACGGCCCGGGCGGCAACGCCATCGTGTACAAGCGGGACAATCGTGGCTTGCCCATTGAAGCCACGATGCCGGACGGGGCCATCACGAGGATGGAGTACGACGCGCTCGGGAATCGCGTCGTCGTCACGGAGCCGGACGGCGGAAGGAGGCTCATCGAGTACGACTATCTCGGGCAAGTGCTGGGCTTCACGGACGAGCGTGGCGGCACTACCCGTTACGTGTACGGACCATGCAGGGAGCTGCGCGTAATCCGGCTCCCGGACGGAGGAATGGTCGGCTACGACCACGACGAGGATGGGCGGCTCGCCGCCGTGATCGATCCGATGGGGCGCCGTTGTGAGCTCGTCTGGTCGGGGATGGTCGTCCACGAAGTCCGCCGTCCCGACGGAGCTCGAGTGCGCTTCCGTTACGACCGCGAGGGCGATCTGCTCCGGGTCATCCACGGATCAGGCGAAGAGCACGTCCTCGTGCGCAGCCCCGCGGGGCGGATCATCGAGGAGCGGACCTTCGACGGTCGAACAATCCGATACAAACACGATCTGCTTGGCCGCATCGTTCAGCGCGAGAGCGGCTCCGGCGAGATCACCGAGTTTAAGTACGACCCTGTCGGGCGGCTCGTCGAGCGGACCTACGCAGACGGCACGGCGGATCAATTCGAGTACGACGCGGCGGGACGCCTGCTGCACGCAGAGTCCCCCGCGTCCGAGACGGCGTTCAGGTATGATAGCCGCGGACGGCTGGTCGCAGAGCTGCACCGGGTGAACGGCCGCAGCTACGTGGTCGAGAGCGCCTACGATGCGGTCGGAAATCGCACGCGCAGGAGCACCTCCCTGGGTTACGTCGAGAGCACGGTCTACGATCCGATGGGCCAGCCGACGCGCATCCTGCTGGACGACTCAGACGCCGTGGAGATCGGCTGGGACAGCCGCGGCTTCGAGGCGCGGCGTGCGCTTCCGGGCGGTGGCCTGATCCAGAGCGCCTGCGATTCGATCGGGCGCATCACCCACCAGCGGGTATTTCGTCCATCGGGCCAGCCGCGCGCAGGCGAGCCTGCCTGGGCCGGTCCCAGGCCATCCGGGCTCACGGAAGAGCATTATCACGCGTACACGCCCGCGGGCGACCTTCAGGAGGAGTGGGGGCTCGTCGAGGGGCGCACGGCGTACACGTACGATCCGGTGTCGCAGGTCCTCTCCCGGGTACCTCAGCATGCGCGCGCCGAGCTCTTCGGCTACGACACGGCCGAGAACGTCCACGAGGCAGGTCCCCCGGCGCAGCTCCGGCGCTACGATCCAGGCGGCAAGCTGGTCCGCCGCGGGGACGTGGATTATCTCTACGACGCCGATGCACGGCTCATCGAGAAGAGGCGTGTCGTAGAGTCCGGGCGCCCCGCGCGCCGATATCGCTGGAACGCGCGGGGTCTCCTTGAAGCGGTCGAGCTCGATGACGGCGCGGTGATCGAGTTCGCGTATGACGCGCTCGCGCGGCGCGTGGAGAAGCGCATCCAACGCCGCGGCGAGGCGGCGCGCACCACCCGGTTCGTATGGGATGGCGACACCTTGGTGCACGAGGTGCGGGAGGCCGCGGACACGCACGGCAGCACGGTCGTCCTTGAGCGTACGTACAGCTTCCTGCCGCGCAGCCGCGCGCCGCTCGCGCACCGTGACGCGCTGGTGCGCGCGTCGGGCGAGCGCGTGGACGGCGGCTGGGTTCACTACATCAACGACCCGGTCGGGCATCCTCGAGCTCTGGTGTCGGGGCAGGGCGAGGTTCTGGGCCGCATCCATCGCAGCGTGTGGGGGCAGGTCGATGCCGGAGACCCCGACCAGGCGAAGACGCCCCTCCGCTTCCCGGGACAGTACGCGGACGACGAGACCGGCGTCGTCTACAACCGCTTCCGGTATTATGATCCCGAGACAGGCCGGTACATCAGCCCCGATCCGCTCGGGCTCGCAGGCGGGCTTCGCCCGTTCGGGTATGCGAGCAACCGGCCCCTCGCGATGATCGATCCCGACGGGCTCGCGCCGGTGCGCGCGAGCGTCCAGGGGCCGTACTCGAACGGGCCCTTCGGCTCTTCTACGGACGTGCGGTCAGGGCAGCGGCACTATGGCGGCGGAGAGCGCCTGCCCAACCAGCTGCACCCCGCCGTCCAGGACGCGCTGGTGCCCGTGTACAATGGAGTCTCGGCCAGAGGCCAAGCCGACGCGCTGCCGCACTACTGCGCGGAGCCGTGGGCGATGACCAACTACATCCGAAACTACGAGCACGCAAACGGCATCCCTCCGGATACGATGAATCCCCAGCATCCGAACTGGAACGACTGCATCGGTTCCATCCAGTCCATCACCGCTCAGCAGGGGCAGACGAGCAGGATACCATGCCCCAACTGTAGCCAGATGCTGGCCAACCTGGGGGTGCAGAGCCATCAGGTGCCGCCCGTGAACGGCCAGAACTTCAGCCCGCCGGACCGGGGCTGGGCGAACCAGCACCAGGGGCCGGTCGTCCACCTCGGCTTTGGCTGACAGGAGGCGAATGTGACTGCCATGTCGGATGCAATGATCGCCGTCTGGGAGACCTCCGGCTGGCCCGACGCGGCGGTCGGCGTGGCGGCCATCCACGCGCTCAGGGACGACTGGGCTTCTCAGGAGCGGCTGCGGGAGCTCGCGCTCGCCGGGGAGCCTGTTGCGATACGCGAGGCGGCGCTCCTCGCCGTGGCGCTCGCGCCGAGCCATCAGCCGGTGTTGCGCCAGGGCGTGACCGCGGCGCATCGCGAGGTACGCGCCGCCGCGGTCGCCGGCTTGCGCGCCGATCCTCTGGCCCGACCGATGGCGGCGCACCTCCTGGCGAGTGATCCGTCGTGCGGCGTGCGCGCGGCGGCGGCGGCGTTGCTCGCCGGCGATCCCAGGTACACGCCCGCCCTGCGCCGGGCGCTCGAGGCGCCGCTGCCGAGCCCTGCGGTGGATCCGGAGGCACCTCGGCTCGAGGGCGCGCTGGTGCGCGCGCTGGTCAGAGAGCCGGCCGTGGTTGAGCAGGTGAAGGGCCGGCTCCCTGCGCTGGCGAGTGATGTCCGCGATCTCGTGCTCGAGGACCTCTGGGCACGTCCGGAGCAGCGCCCCTATGTGCGCGCCCTGCTCGCGCACGAGGTAGCCCTGGTTCGTGCGTCGGCGGCGCGGGCGCTGCGTCGCGATCCGGAGGCGGCGAGCCCGCTGCTCGACCTGGCCGGCGATCCCTCGCCGCTGGTGCGGGCGGCGGCGGTGTCCGTCCTCGGCTTCGATGCGGTGGCGGAGCGGGTGAGGGCGGCGCGGCTCGCGGACGCGAGCGAGCACACGTCGGTGCGCGTGGCGATCGTGGAGACCCTGCGCGCCGGCGAGGAGGAGATGGTCCGAGCGCTGCTGTCCGATCCGAGCCCGACGCTCCGCGGGGTGGCCGCGTCCGCTCTGCGCCACGACGCGGCGTCGGTCGCGGCGCGCCGGGCACTGCTCGACGACGCCGAGCCGTTCGTGCGGGCGCGCGCCGTGAGCAGCCTCGCGCGCCAGGATGCGCTGTTCGACAGCGTCATGCCCTGCCTGGGAGATCCGGATCCCCACGTCCGCCGGGCCGCCATCGAGGTCCTCGCGCGATACCCGCCGGCGATTCCGCTGCTCCGGCGGCACATCGACGCGCCATCACCGGTCGGATCCGCCGCGATGCAAGCGCTACGCGACGATCCCGGGTCGCTCCCGCTGCTGCGCACGCGCCTCCGTCCGGTCGGGCGCGTGGAGCGGCAGCGCACGCTGTGCGACCTGGCCCAGGATGCCTCCTCGGTCGCGGGGGTGCGCGCGCTGCTCGACGACGCCGATGTGCTCGTCCGAACCGATGCGGCCAGCGCGCTCGGCGACGCCGGGGATGAGGCCATCGCGTGCCGGCTCGACGATCCAGACCCGTGGTGGCGTGCGGTCGCGGCGAGGGCCGTCGCCGGGAAGGCAGCAGCGCGGGAAGCGCTCCTGCGACGGCTCGGCGACGGCGACGGCGCCGTGCGCGTCGCGGCGGCGGAGGCGCTGGCGGGGGACGAGGCGGCGGGGCCGCGCATCCGGGAGCTCCTCGACGACCCCTCTGCCGCCGTTCGCGCCGCGGCGATCACGGCGCTCGCGCGGGACGCTGGCTCCGTGGAGCGGATCGCCGCCACGCTGGCCGAGCCCTCGGACATGGATGGCGATCCGGCGCAGCTCGCGGCGGCGCGGGCGATCGCGGGACGGCCGGAGCTCGCGGGCCGGCTGCGCGCCATCGTGGAGCGAGGCGACTACGCCGCCGAGGTGATCCGGGTCGCGCTGGAGTCGCTGGCGCCCGCGGACGCGCCCGCGGAGCCCCTCCTCGGGATGCTGGACGACGTCCAGGAGCTCGATGCGCTGCGGATCCCGGCCGCGAGGCTCCTCTGGGCGCAGGGGCAGCACCGCGGCGCGGTCATCGCCAGGATGGATGATCCGAGCCCCGCGCTCCGCGCCGCGGTGCTGGAGCTCTTCGGCGACGACGTGAGCGCCGTCGACCTCGCCCGGGCGCGGCTGCGCGATGGCGACCCGCGCGTGCGCGCCGCCGCTGCTGCCGCCCTGCGCCGCCGCGCGCCCGCAGACCGGGGTGTCGCGCTCGTCGATCTCGTGGAAGAGATGCGGCTCGCGACGGGGGGCAGGCTTCACGACGCTCCGATTCCATCGCAGTCGGAGCTGCGTCTGGATGGCGACCCGCGAAAGGACGCCGTGCTCGCGTGGCTCTGCGCACGGCTTGCGAGCGACGAGCGCGGCGGGGTCATCGCCGCCAGCGCAGAGGTGGCGCGCTCGGAGGTGCCGTGGGGGGACAGGGACGTGTACCTCGTACGGCTGCCGTTTGATCAGGAGGAGGCCCCGGTCGCGGCAGGCGTGGTTCCGATGCACAACCTGATCGAGACCTTCGCGATGGCGCGCCAGCTCACGGCCGAGAGGTCGCCGTCGATCTGGCTCGTGTGTGCGAACGTCGCGTTCTCGGACCTGGCGCCGCCGGAGCTCGAGCCGGGGGCGGCTGCGTGGGGCCCCACGTATTTGGGCGTGCGGATTGGCCGATCGCGCTAGTTACCGGGTCGCCCCGGCTCGGCCTGGTTGGGGGGAGGTCGTGCCGGGCTTACAGCCTGAGCTTCACGGGGTTGGGAACGCCGAGCGCCTTCGCGATCTGCTCGAAACCGGCTTCGCCCTTGAACGGCTCGATTTCGGACTCGAGACCCTTGAGCCGCACCTTTTCCCACGAGGACGTCGCGTCGTGGTGCTTGCTGATGAAGCCCGTTGGAAGAGTGTAAAACTCGGGTTCGCGGGCTCCGGTGCTGCCATCGTTCCGGCCGGAGAACTTCCCGATGTTCAGGAATACGACGACGAGGAAGTCGAACGCGTTGAGCGACGTTGCTTTCACCGGCAATCCGCGGTCGCAGTCCGTCGCATAGCGGCTCTTTATCTGGACGCGGACCTGCGCGACCTGCCCCGTCGTGGGGTCGTGACGCGGATCGGGGTGAATGCAGATCAGATCGTAGCCCTCGTTGCCGGGCGGAGCCTTGTACGTGAGCACGTTCCGACGCATGAGGTAGCCGGCGACGAGGTACTCGGCGCTCAGCGAGACGACCGGAAGGCGCAGGAAGCTGCGCTCGACCGCATCCACGTTCGCCGGCCTACGAGGCATCGCTTCCTTCCTCGGCGACGAGCTTCTCCTGCCACTCTTTGTACGATATTCCCGCGCCCTTGACCTTCCAGGCAACACGTCCGTTGAGCCCGGTGCCAGACATGACAGACGCTGCTTTGGAGGGCGAATCGAAGGCGTACTCCTGAGTGAACCGGAGCAGGTTCGGGTTCCCGTCGGCCGGCACGAGCACCCCAGCATCTCGAAGATATTTACGAAGCGCGCGTGAGCTGTCGCCGAGGGACTCGACCTCCCGTAGCCGTGCGAAGGACCCCTGGCGGATGACGAATTGGCCTTCGCGCACGATACACTCGGCCTTCGCATCCTCCCATCGAAGTTCGAGCACAACTTCGTTCGCGTTGCCCGTCGGGCTCGGCTTGGAAGCGACGTCCGCGGTAAATACGTTCACGCCCAGGGTTGGAAGGAGCAGGCGGACGTTCTCGAAGTAGGTCTCCATGTCCGCGGTGTCGGCCTCCGGCAGCTTTCCTCCAATAGGGTCATTTGCGTTGTGAACCTCGGCACGCTTGCCCTTCTTGATCTCCCGGACGAGCGTGGCCTCCAGCCATCGTACGTGAGCCTTCGTGAGGTTCTCGTCCTTCGAGACGAACACCGCCACGTGCGTCCAGAAGTCCTTGTCGCTGTCATGGCTCGTGAGCCGGTTCCATACTTCGTCGCCCTCGCCGACATACACGCTCATCCCGGAGGTTGCGGTCTCCGACGGGCCGACGAGGATGTAGATGCCGGTCTTCTTCACCTCGGGGCGTAGCGCCAGGCGAGTGAGATCCGTGCGAGGACAGACGAGGGCCAGCCCGGTCCAGTTGCCAACTTCGGCCGTGCGCATGCCCTGGGGAGTACCGTCGATCAAGAACAGCCGTACCGAGCGTCCCGGCATTACGCAGCCCTCTCTATCTCCAGGAACATCTTCAGCGACTTCATCACGTCCTCGCGCAGGTAGATGCGATGCGGGTCGACTGGGTGGCACCGGGGGGGAAGCTTCCCGCTCTCGTCCCACCGGTGCATCGTCGACAGCCGGACGCCCACCAGCTTCGTGGCCTCGGCAGCCTGATCAGACCGTCCGGTTCTAATCGGTGGCGACGACGGGGCACGAGGGGCGATGCTAAGGAACCTTGATCAGCTCGGCAACCTGAGCGTAACGTCAACGGCCCGCATGACGACGCCGATCCCCGATGAGATGCTCGACGCGATCCTCGCGATGCAGGTCACGATCGCGTGGGCGGGCGAAGGCCGTTGCTCCCCGCGTCGCCTCGGCTGGTGGGATACGGATCTGATCGACGACGAAGGCGGCGGCGACCTCTTCGCGCGGCTCCTTCCGCAGACGCACGCCTGGGCGTCCCTCGAAGCCGTGCGTGAAGCGGCCCGGCGCACCGATGCGAAGGCGCGCGCCAAGATGGCCGATCCCGACAAGCTGCGGACGCTCTACTTCCTCGGCTTCGAGCTGGACGAGCAGCTCGGAGATCGCTTCGCAGCCCACAAACGCTCGGTGCGCCCGCCCGCGGAGGTCCTGCCGCTGCCGCTGCCCCTCACCGCGGACTTCTCGAAGGAGAAGCTCGTCTCGGCGCTCCAGGGAGGCGACGTGCCCTTCACGACGGTCCCGAACGGGCGGCAGCTCAAGGGCAAGCGGCCCGACACGGCCGACGGGCTCGCCAAGCGCCTCTGCGCCGCGCTCGTGCCGCTCGCCGAACAGTACCCGCTGCCGTTCTACAAGCTGGAGGGGTGACCGGCGGGTGGAGGCCGTGACGATCGCGACAGACCCTCCGGGCGGACCCGCGGCACGCGCCTCCGAGGCGACGGAGGTCCACACGCGCATCCTCCGCCTCGCCCTGGGGATCGAGGACTCGCGCGCGTACTGGGAGCACGTCGACCCCACGGTGCTCGCCGCCGAGCGCGCCCTCCTCGCCTTCGAGCAGCGGTGGTTCGGGAGCAAGAGCCTCGAGCGCGTCCGCTTCCTCCTCTCGAGCTTCGTGCACCGCTACGACACCTTCCCGGAGGCGCTCGGGGTGCTCCGGCGGTGGAGCTCGATGGACGCCTCGACGAGGCAGGTGATCTGCCACTGGCACCTCCAGCTCTCCGACCCGCTGTACCGGCGATTCACGGGGAGGTTCCTCGTCGAGCGCCGGGCCCTGCGGGACCCGAAGGTGGACCGGGACATCGTGCTCCGGTGGGTGAAGAACGAGTTCCCCGAACGGTGGTCCGCGGCGACCTGCGTGCAGTTCGCGAGCAAGCTCCTCTCGGCCGCGTCCGAGGCCGGCCTCCTCTCGCCGAAGCGCGATCCTCGGGCGCTCCTCCTGCCCAAGGTGCCCGAGCTCGCGCTCGCTTATCTGCTGCACCTCCTGCGAGGCGTCCGCTTCGCCGGGACCCTGACCGAGAACCCCTATCTCGCGTCCGTGGGCCTCGTGGACGGCTTCCTCGATCAAAGGCTCCGCGCTCTTCCGGGCATCCAGTTCCGCCGGATGGCGCACCTCACCGAGTTCGAATGGGAGGCGCCGACCCTCGGCGCCTGGGCGGAGGCGACGCTGTGACACAACCCCTCTTCCAGCAAGACTCGCTCGACGAGGCCGTCGCGGCGCTCCGGCGCGACCTGCTCGCCGCCGACGGCCCCCAGATCAGCACGATGCGGAATTACCGCTTCGCGATCCTTCCGTATCGCCCCAAGGACGAGTTCAAGCTCCGGCGGCTCATGCGCGGCCTGACCGATGAGCTGCGCGCCGAGGGCTGGGGGGTCCTGCCCATCTCGCTCCAGAAGCTCCTGCTCGATCGGATCCGGGCGACAGGGGAGGCGAACGTGGCGGCGCTCATGAGCCGGGAAAAGCGGCTCCACGAGAAGAGCCCGGAGCGAGCGCTGGAGTACCTGCGCGACAAGATCGCTCCCCACATCGAGGGGCCGAGCGGGATCGCCGCCGACGTGGCGAAGCTCATCGCCGACTTCGCGCAGCAGAACCCGGATCGCGAAGGCCGCACCCTCGTCCTCCTCGGCCGCGCCGGCGCGCTCTATCCCTTCTTTCGGTCCTCGGCGCTCCTCAAGCACATCGACGGCAAGACGAGGAACATCCCCGTCGTGCTGCTCTACCCGGGCGAGCGCAAGGACACGACCGCGCTCTCGTTCATGGGCGAGCTGGACGCCGACCGCGATTACCGCCCCCGCATCTACCCGTGAAGACTGCCATGAAGATCCGAGACCTGTTTGTCGCCAACGTGACCCGGGACATCCCGCCGGTCGTCTACTTTCATGAGCAGTCGCCCGCGAAGCTGCAGGCGGAGGTGAGCGAATACATCATCACGGGCGGCTACCGCGACAACGACCCGCGAGCGCGGCGGGTGAAATCAGGCATCCACGAGCAGTTCGTGCACCTGCTCCGGGGGATCTCGCACGAGCTGGCGAAGAAGAGCGGCCCCGAGCTGCCGGCGTCCTGGATATCGGGCTTCTACGGCTCCGGTAAATCGAGCTTCGCGAAGCTCCTCGGGCTCTCCCTCGACGGCGTGGTGCTCCCCGACGGGACGCCCCTTGGGTCCGCCCTCCTCCAGCGGGACGACTCCCCCCGGAGGGACGAGCTCGTCGAGGCGTGGCACGCGCTCGCGAAGCACGTGAAGGAGCCGATGGCCGTCGTCTTCGACATCGGCGGCGTGGCCCGCGACGGCGAGCACGTCCACTCGGCCGTGCTCCGCCTGGTCCAGGCGCGGCTCGGGTACTGCTCGAAGAGCAACCTCGTCGCGGACTTCGAGCTGCGCCTGGAGCGGGACGGCGAGTGGGAGACCTTCGTGCAGATCGCGAAGAAGACCCTCGGCAAGGACTGGAAGGCCGCGAAGGAGGAGGAGCAGGCCGACGACCACTTCTCGCACGTGCTCCACGTCATGAAGCCGGACCGCTACCCCGATCCGACGAGCTGGATCGACAGCCGGGCGGGCGCGCGGACGGGCGCGGGCACGAGCGTCCGCGAGGTCGTCGAGGCCATCGACGCGATGGCCCACAATCGCGCGGCTGACAACACGCTGTTCATCGTCGTGGACGAGGTGAGCCAGTACGTCCACCAGGACGAGAGCCGGATGCTCAAGCTCCAGTCGTTCGTGTCGGAGCTGGGCCAGCGGCTCAAGGGGCGCGTGTGGCTGTTCGCGACCGGCCAGCAGAAGCTCGAGGACCAGGCGGAGAGCAACAACCTCGGCAAGCTCAAGGATCGCTTCCCGACGCACCTGCGGGTGCACCTCGGCACGACGAACATCCGCGACGTCGTCCACAAGCGGCTCCTCAAGAAGAAGCCCGAGCTGGAGGGCACGCTCCGGGACCTGTTCCAGAAGCACCGCGGGGACCTGAAGCTCTACGGCTACGGCTGCGAGGAGATCACCGAGGAGGATTTCGTCGAGGTCTACCCGATGCTCCCCGGGCACATCGACCTGCTCATGCAGGTCACCTCGAACCTCCGCACGCGCTCGACCCGCGTGCAGGGCGACGACCACGCCATCCGCGGCCTGCTGCAGCTCCTCGGCGAGCTGTTCCGGGAGCAGAAGCTCGCGGACGGCGAGGTGGGCTCGCTCGTCACGCTCGACGCCATCTTCGAGGTCCAGCACTCGGCGCTCGACGCCGATGTGCAGACGACGCTCGCGCGCATCTTCAACGACCCGCAGGTCCGCGACGACGCGCTCGCCCAGCGCGTCGCCAAGGCGGTCGCCCTGCTGGAGCTGATCCAGGAGCAAACGCCGACGATGCCGCCGCTCGTGGCCGCCTGTCTCTACGGTCGGCTCGGCGAGGGCAACCGCGTTCAGGCGGTCACGGAGGCGCTGGAGAAGCTCCGCTCGCTGAGCCTGCTCGCCTACTCCGAGAAGCAGGGATTCAAGATCCAGAGCTCCGCTGGCCAGGAGTGGCAGCGGGAGCGCGACGATATCGGCGTCACGCAGGAGCAGATCAGCAAGATCGCCCAGGAGGCGCTGAAGAACCTCGTGGGCTCGATGCAGGAGCGCCTGCGGTGGAAGGGGCGCCCGTTCCCGTGGACGCTCTGGTTCTCCGATGGACGCCACGCCCACGACGTGAAGCTCCAGGACGCCCGCGAGGACTCGACCGTGGCTGTCGACTTCCGCTTCCTCGGCAAGAAAGAGGAGCGGGCCTCCTCGGTCTGGGTGCCGAAGAGCGACCAGGACCAGCTCCGGAACCGCCTTGTCTGGGTCGTCGGCGAGTCGGGGGCGATCGAAGATCACGCGCGGCAGCTCGCCCGCTCGGAGCGGATGCTGGAACGCAACCGGCCCCGGCGTGAGTCCCTCAGGCCAGAGAAGCTGCGCCTCCTCGCCGAGGAAGAGGCGCGGTTCGACGAGCTGGAGGCGCGCGTCAAGGCCGCGGTGGCCGAGGCCTTCCTCGAAGGCTCCGCCTACTTCCGCGGGCAGCCGCTGCGTCCCCGGGACGCCGGGAGCGCGTTCGGCCCGGCCCTCTCCAGCATGGCCACGCGGCTCCTCCCCGACCTGTACCCGCACTTCTCGGAGATCGCGATCTCCCCGACGGAGCTAAGCCAGCTCCTGGAGAAGGAGCTGACGGGGCCGTCGACGAAGTTCATGGACGGCGGGCTCGGCATCCTCTCCCTCGACGCCGGCAAGTACGTCGCCTCGTGCGCCGGGCTCTTCCCGACGCGGATCGCCCAGGAGATCGCGCAGCACGGGGGGCTCTCCGGCCAGACGCTCGTGGCCACGTTCGTGAGCCCGCCGTACGGGTACGCGCCCGATCTCGTGAAGGCGTGCTGCGCCGGCCTGCTGCGCGGCAAGAAGGTCCGGATCCGCACCGAGCAGGGCACCGACATCAAGTCGCACCAGGATCCGGGCGTTCGCGACCTCTTCAAAGGCGATCGGGACTTCCGGCGGGCCGAGTTCTTCCCGGCCACGGAGGGGGACGTCACGCAGAAGGATCGCATCGCCATCCGGAAGCTGTTCGAGAAGTACCTCCAGGTCGACCAGGATCCCGAGGACGAGCCGATCGCCGACACCGTGTTCCTGCACTTCCCGGCGTACCGCGAGCGGCTGAGGGAGCTGGAGCGGCGCTTCGACGCGCTCCCGGGGCGTCCGACGCTCCCGCAGGCGCTCCAGAAGCTCGGGCGCGCCCTCGAGGACTGCTGCCGCTCGCGGTTCGTCCAGCAGACGGTCGCCGAGGTGAAGCGGAACCTGGATGTGCTCCGCGATGGCCTGGAGCAGCTCGGGCTGCGCAGCTCGGAGCTGACGCCCGGCGCGATCGAGACGGTGAATCAGGCCGCGCGCATCCGGGATCACGAGCTGTCGCAGCTCCGCCCGATGGAGGAGCTGTCGGGGATCGAGGACGACGCCGCGGTCGTGGTGAATCACCTTTCGGCCGAGCTCCCGTGGCGTGAAGCGAGCCAGCTCAAGCCTGCCCTCGACCGCATCCGCGCCCGCTACATCGAGGTTCGCCGGGGCCTCCTGAACAAGCAGAACGCGCAGGCCGAGGCGGTGAGGGGCCGTGTGAAGACGCGGCCGGGCTTCGCGCAGCTCAACGCCGACCAGGCCCACCGCGTGCTCCGGCCGGTCGCCGAGGTCCTCGTGGACACGACGCCGGAGGCCATCTCGCCCACGCTCGTCGAGGTGCGGGACCGCTTCGCGAGCCGTATCCAGCCCGCCGAGGAGTTGGCGAACGACCGGCTCGACGAGGAGCTGAGCAAGGAGACCGATCGGCAGGTGGTCAAGGTCGAGACCCACCTCCGAGGCCGCGAGGTGGCCAGCCGCGAGCAGCTGCGCGCGGTCTTCAGCGAGCTGGAAGACCGCATCGGCCCGCTCCTCGACAAGGGCGCTCGCGTACGGATCGTTTGAACCATGCCGCTCACCCCCGAAGCCAAGAAGCTCCTCGCCGAGACGATCCGAGGGACGGCGCAGGACCCCGAGAAGGGGATTCGCGCGCGGCTCCTCCGCGCCATCCACGACGAGGCCGACCGGCGCTACCGGCTGTCGGTGCCCACCGGCGACGCCGGCCTCGACGAGGCCCACCGGAGGCGCCGGGAGCGCATCGAGGCGTGGATCGACGAGCGCGCGCGGGCCACGAAGCCGAAGAACAAGGCCGAGCTGAAGGCGACGAAGGAGCGCCTGCTCGCCCAGGCCGAGAAGGAGGCGGCGGCGACCGCCGTCAACCGGCTCGTCCTGCTGCGCCATCTGGAGGCCCTCGGGCTCTCCAGGCCCGCCGTCGTCACCGGGGGGTGGAACAGCAAGGGATACCGCGAGTTCCGCGAGTTCGCGCCCACGCTCTGCACGAACGGGACGACGGACGCGACGGAGGGGTATGGGACGCTGCTGGAGCTCGTGTTCGATGAGCTGGCGGTCGACCTGCCCGGCGTGTTCGGCGAGGTGGGGTTGACGCGGCTGTTCCCGATCCCGGCGGCGACGCTGCGGGACGTGATCGAGCGGCTCGACGCGCCGGCGCTCGCCTCGGCGTGGACCGACGATACGACGCTCGGATGGGTCTACCAGTACTGGAACGACCCGGACCGGGAGGCGCTCGACGCGAAGATCAACGGCGGGGGGAAGATCGAGCCGCACGAGATCGCGTCGAAGACGCAGATGTTCACCGAGCGCTACATGGTCGAGTGGCTGCTGCAGAACAGCCTCGGCCTGACGTGGCTGGCGATGTGCAAGAAGAGCCGGTGGACGGCGGATGCCGAGCGCGTCCTGCCGGTGCTCGACGCACGCAGGGCCGAGTGGCGGAAGAGGAGAGAGGCCGGGGAGGTGGCGCTGGATGCGCTGATGCCCATCGAGGGAGAGCTGGAGGAGCACTGGAAATACTATGTGCCGCAGCCGATCCCCGACGATGCGGTCGAGAAGGCGCCGGAGTCGGTCCGGGCGATCAAGATCCTCGACCCGGCTTGTGGAAGCGGGCACTTCCTCGTGATCGCGTTCGACCTGCTCGCTGCGCTCTACCGCGAGGAGGCACGGCATCTCGGGACGACGGTGACGGACCGCGAGATCGCGGAGTCGATCGTGGAGAAGAACCTCCATGGGATCGACATCGATCCCCGGGCGGTCCAGATCGCGGCGGCGGGGCTGTATTTGAAGGCGAGGTCGCTGGCGAAGGCGGCCCGGCCGAAGAGGGTCAACCTTGTCGCCCCGGTCCTTCAACTGGGAAATCTGCCGGCCGACGATCCCGCGATCGTGGCGCTGCGGAGGGATTTGAAGCGCGACGTGGGGATCCCCGAGGAGCTGACCACAAGGCTTCTCACATCGCTCGCCGGTGTTGACTACCTCGGATCGCTGCTGAAGGTCGATGCCGCCGTCGAGGAGGCGATCAAGGACGTCGAGCTGGAGTTCGAGCGGAGCCACGGCCAGGGGGATTTGTTCCGCGGGTTCTCAGCGCAGCAGGTGAAGCTGCCCGTCGGAGCAGCGAAGGCGACGATTCTCGAGAAGCTGGAGCAGTTCCTCGCGAAGCACTCGAAGTCGGGGGATCTCGGGCTTCGCCTCGACGGAGAGCAACTCGCGGCTGGGGTCCGGTTCGTGAGGATGGCGAAGGAGGATACCTACGACCTCGTCGTTGGCAATCCGCCGTACCAGGGGCTCTCGAAGACCAACTCATTCGGTTACGTCGCGGCGAAGTACCCGAAGAGCAAGGCGGACCTCTACGCGGCATTTCTGGAGCGGGGGTTGGAGTTCACCCGACCCGGGGGGGCGTCGGCGCTCCTCACCATGCGGGGATGGATGTTCCTTGGGCAGTTCGCCGAGCTTCGGAAGGCGCTCCTGAAGACGAACGATCTTAGGTCGATCGGTGACTTCGATCGAGGTGCTTTCGACGAGGTGCCCAACGAAGTGCTGGCTGTCTGCGTCCCCATTTTCCGCCGGGCGCCCCATCCAGGGGTCCAGAGTGTCGCAATCCAGCCGACACCACTCGACGACAAATCTTACGATCGCCAGCGGACGAACCGCAAGCGGGCGGTTGTTCTGGCCCATGTCGGACGCTATGAGTTCGATCCGCGTGGCTTCGAGGTCATCGAGGGCGAGCCGATCGTCTACTGGTGGAGTAAGGAGCTCCTTGGTGACTATCAGCGTGTCCCAACGCTTGCTCGCTCCGCAGCGGTTCGACTTGGCGTTCGTACGTCCGACAATGTCAGATTCCTTCGTGTCCCTTGGGAATTGGGAAGCCAGGTCTGGCCGCTTATCACTCGAAACGACTACGAGCGACCTCAAGCGAAGTGGGTTCCGTATATCAAGGGAGCGGAGGGGCGCCAGTGGTTAGAACCGCTGAACTGCGTCGTGCTCTGGCTGGACGAAGCGCTTGAGCTGAAGGTTAAGCTCGATTGGGCCTACGGGATGAGTACTCAAAGTCCCGAGTTTCATTTTGTGCCGGGTGTCGCATTTTCGATGATCGGTGCGAATTTTCGGGCGCGAGCACATCGCTTTCACAGCGTTATCGGCGATAAGGGGTCGTCGGCGTTCGCCCACGACGTGGCCCAGGTCGTTGCGGTCATGAATACGACTCGGAGCCGTAGAGTGGTCGAATCGCTGAATCCGAGTGTCAGCTTCCAAGTGGGCGATGTTGCAAGGATTCCATTTTTGCCAGTGCCCGGAGCTGCCGATATCCTCGGTATACTTAAACGAGAATTTGCCGCCCAGGAAGCGGCCTGCGAGGCGTCCGTGGAGTTCCGTTGCCCCGGCCCCTCTGCGTGGATTTCCGCCCAAGCCTGGGCCCAGCACGCCGTTGACCGTCCCGATGGCGCTTCGCTGCCGCCCTACCAGCCTGTCTACGATCCGCCTGCACCCGAGAGCTTCGTTTCGTTCGCGATTGGCGTCGCCATCGGTCGCTTCGGAGCGAGCGGCGAAGGCATCCTCGACGTAGCCCCCGCAGGCTCGCTCCCGAGCGGGATCCTCTTCGTCTCGTCCGAGCGAGGCGACAGCATCGACCAAGCTCCCTGTGCGCCAATCGTTGCAGCGTGGAAGGAACACGGCGCTGCTGTTGGCGACGGTGACGACCTCCGGACCTACCTCCGCAAGTCCTTCTTCGGCTACCACCGTAAGCTCTACGAGAACCGCCCGATCTACTTCCCACTGTCCTCGGCGAAGAAGAGCTTCGTCGCCTTCATCTCGATCCACCGCTGGGCCGACGACACGCTCAACGTCCTTCTCGCCGATCACCTCGTGCCAACGAAGCGCCGCCTCGAAGGCGAGCTCGACGATCTCCGCACCGCGCGTGCCTCCGGCAACAACAAGGGCAAGGCCGAGCGCCGCTTCACCGAGGTGCAAAAGCTCCTCGAGGAGCTGAACGACTTCATCGTGAAGGTCACGGAGATCGCTGAGAAAGGCCCGCCGCCCCCGGACGACAAGACGCCCAGGCGCGAGGTTGACGCCCGCTACGTCATGGAGCTCGACGACGGCGTGATGGTGAACAGCGCCGCCCTCTGGCCGCTCCTGGAGCCGCAGTGGAAGGATCCGAAGAAGTGGTGGAAGGAGCTGGCGACCGCCCAGGGGAAGAAGGACTACGACTGGTCCCACCTCGCGGCCCGCTACTTCTCGGCGCGCGTGCGCAAGAAGTGCCACGACGACCCCTCCCTCGCCGTCGCCCACAAATGCTTCTGGGAGCTGCACCCCGCGAAGGCCTACGCCTGGGAGCTCCGCCTCCAGGACGAGATCCGGCCCGATTTCACCATCGACGAGCCCGCCTCCAACGCCGCGCGCGCCAAGTTCCTCGCCGAGCACGATCGCGAGGCGCGCGAGATCCTGGCCAAGGAGCAGAAGCGCCGCGACAGGAAGACCGCGGCCGCCTCCGCAGACGACGACAGCGGCGCCGGTCCGCTGTTCGAGCAGGACGAGAACGCCCCGGAGGAGCCCGATGACTGAGCCACGCGACCCCTCCACGACCGGGCGGGGCCCGGTGTCCGCCGCCATCGAGCAAGAGGTCCTCGGCGAGCTCCGCCGCCAGGGCATCGTCGTGTGGCTCGACAAGGACGCCCACTACACGTGCCTCGTGGACGACCTCGCGGCGAGGCAAGCCAGGGGCGAGTTCCCGTTCCCCGTTGTCGGCTTCCGCGGCAGCTTCCTCGACCTGCTCTTCCACCTGGAGCACTTCGGGAGCGGGCTCGACAAGCAGCCGCTCCTCATCCACATGCCGGGCTTCAACGAGGACACGATCCGCAAGACGCCCGTCCTCGAGCTGTACGAGCCGGGCGTCCGGTTCCGGAAGGCGCTCGACACCTTGATCCGCGAGGCCGCCGCCGCGCGCCTCGCCCCCGCCGAGATCGAGAAGCTCCTCGCGAAGCAGCCCACGCTCGAGGAGGCCGACGCCTGGCTCACCTCGGCCGTCTCGCAGCGCACCTTCGGTCTGGCCGCCGCCCTCGACGAGTTCGGCCCCCGGATGCTCGCCGAAGCCCTCGCGCAGCCCGGCGCGCTCGCGCCCCGCGTGTCGGGCCCCGAGGAGATGGCGACCCTCCGGAGCTACATCCACAAGCTCACCGGAATGGACAACGCCTGGGAGGCCTTCTACGCGGGCGAGCGAGAGGCCAGGGAGCTCGACCGGCTGCTCCACCAGCTCGTCGGCTGGGTGCTCGCTGTCGAGTACGTCAACGACCTCCGGCGCCCCGCCCACGACGAGCACCTGCGACGCCTCCGGAGCCTGTCGGCCCCGCTCGTGAAGGCGTGCGGCGACCTCGCGGCGCAGCTCCGCAAGGACAGCGCGGAGGCCTACGCCCGGATGGCCGATGAGGTCGAAGGCTTCCTCGCCGACGAGCTCGCGGCGATGACCCCGGACGACCTCGGGCAGATCGACACGTTCCAGGAGGAGGAGAACCGCGTCCTCACGGGCGCGGTCGACGCGCTCCGCGCCGGCGCGTGGTCGAAGGCGAAGGCCTGGTGCGAGGTGCGCCAGGGGGAGCGGTCGTTCTGGGTCCAGCGCGACCAGCTCCGGCGGTGGGCGTGGAGCCTCGTGGCCGAGGCCGCCGAGTTCGGGGAGACGCTCGCGCGCCACCCGAGGCCGTTCGAGGGCGCCCGGAGCCTCGATGAGGCCGTCGAGCGGTACGCCGCGTCCGCCTTCGAGGTCGACCGAGCCCACCGGCGGTTCGAGCAGCGTCGGCTCGCCCTGCTGGACTCGCGCCTGCCGCACTACGGCGCCCTCCGCGAGGTGGCCACCGAGCTACGGCGAGCCCACCGCGCCTGGGCCGACCAGCTCGCGAAGGACTTCGCCGCCCTCTGCAAGGAGCACGGCTTCCTGCCGTCCGCCGACCTGCGGCAGCGGAGCCTCTTCGAGCAGGTCGTCCACCCGCTGACGCTCGCGAGCGAGAAGGTCGCGGTCTTCGTCATCGACGCCTTCCGCTACGAGATGGCGACCGAGCTCGTCGAGGAGCTGAAGGGCGCCGGCACCGTCGTGGACCTGAAACCCCGGCTCGCCGAGCTGCCGACGATCACCGCCGTGGGGATGAACGTCCTCGCGCCGGTGGCCCAGGGAGACCGGCTCACCGTCGCCGGCAGCTTCCAGGGCTTCAAGACGGGCGAGTTCACGGTGCGCAATCCGGAGGACCGCGCCCGCGCGATGGGGATGCGCAGCGCGGGGAAGCCCGCCCTCCGCCTGACGCTCGCCAAGGTCTGCGAGGACAGCACGGCGGCCCTCACGAAGAGCGTGAAGGCGCACCAGCTCATCGTTGTCCACTCCCAGGAGATCGACGACGCAGGCGAAGCGAACGTCGGACTCCCCACGTTCGAGTCGACGCTCCGGCAGATCAAGGCCGCCTGGCACCATCTTCAGCTCGCCGGCGTGAAGAGCTGCGTCTTCACGGCGGACCACGGCTTCCTCCTCCAGGACGAGACGACCGAGGTCCGACCGTTCGGCAAGAAGAGCGATCCGCAGCGGAGGCACGTGCTCGACGAGCACCCCCGCGCCGAGGCCGGCATGGTCAACGTGTCCGTCTCGTCGCTCGGGTACGAGGGGCTCTCGGGCTACCTGCTCTTCCGGGACGACACGGCCGTCTTCGCGACGGGCAACGCCGGCGCCTCGTTCGTCCACGGGGGGAACAGCCCGCAGGAGCGGGTGATCCCGGTGCTCACGGTGACGAGGAAGCGCGCCGAGCAGGCCGGCTACGCGGAGTACGCCGTGGAGGTCGAGCCCCAGGACGACGTGGTGGGGCTCCACCGGCTGCGCCTGCGGATCGGCTTCGCCCGGCAGACGACGACGAGCCTCGGGTTCGCCGCGGCGCGGGCTGTCGATCTGGCGCTCCGGGTCCCCGACCGCCCTCCGATCCGCGTGATCATCAAGGACGTGGCAGGGCCGTCGTCGCTCAGGCCCGGGCGCTTGCAGGTGACCGTCGGCGAGGCCTGGACGGAGGTGTTCTTCGGCCTCGAAGGGCCCGCCGACGAGCGCGTCCGCGTCGAGGTGTACCACCCGGACAGCACCGAGAAGGTCCACGGCGCGACCCCTGACCGGTGGTACTCGGTGAGCGGCACCTCCCGCGGGACGACGCCGCCCTCGGCGCCGCCGCCCGCGCCGGAGGGGTGGGCCAGCACGATCGCCGACGAAGGCATCCGCAAGGTGTTCCTGCACATCGAGAAGCACGGCGTGGTAACGGAGCCGGAGGTGACGAACCTCCTCGGATCGGCCCGCGCCTTCCGGAGGTTCTCGCTGGAGTTCGACGACTACCTGCCCAGGCTCCCGTTCAAGGTGCGGATCGAGCCCGGGGAGGGCGGCAAGCGCTACGTGCGCGAGGGTGACCGATGACGAGCCAACGAGACCGCGAGCACATCTTCGAGCGCCTCCGCTCCGGCGTCGTCCCGGAGCGCGGCCTGGAGGCGTTCGCCGTCGGCATCGAGAAGCAGCGGGCGGAGATCGGCCGGCTGCTCGATCTGGCCAAGTCGGGCGAGGGCGTCTTCAAGTTCCTCCGCGGCGGCTACGGCTGCGGCAAGACCTTCATGGCCCGGCTCGCGTTGCTCGACGCGCAGGCGAGGAACTTCGCCACGAGCTTCGTCGTCGTCTCGGATAACGACCTGCACTTTCACAAGTTCGACGACGTGTACCGGAAGGTCGTCCAGGAGCTCGGGACCAGCTCGTGCCCGCGGGGCGCGCTGGGCGACATCATCGACCGATGGATCGCCAAGGTGGAGAGCGCGCTCATCGGCGGGGGGGCCGACGAGCGCGCGTTCGATTTCGATCAGAAGGTCCAGCGGCGGATCGAGGAGGAGATCACGTCGATGACCGGCGGCAAGGCGCCCGAGGATCTCGGGCGCGTGCTGCGCGAGGTCTTCAAGCTGAAGCAGGTGGGCAAGGTGCGCGAGGCGGGGGCGCTCCTGTCGTGGCTCTCTGGCAGCGAGAACGTCAGCGCGTCCGAGAAGAAGGCGGCCGGCATCAAGGGCGACATCGCGAGCAAGGACGCGATGGCGTACCTCCAGGGCGTCCTGGAGATCGTCAAGGCCGCCGGCTACAACGGCCTGGTCATCGTCATCGACGAGGCGGAGACGATCCTGCGGATGCGCCAGGACGTGCGCGGCAAGTCGCTGAACGGCGTCCGGCAGATCATCGACGCGGCCGACCGCTACAAGGGCCTGCTCTGGATCTTCACGGGCACGCCCGAGTTCTTCGACGCGCGCCGGGGCGTCGCGGGGCTGCAACCGCTCCACGACCGCATCCAGTTCCTGAACGAGGGCGGGCTCGTCACGATGCGGCAGCCGCAGCTGGAGCTGAAGCCCTTCGACAAGGGCCGCCTGAAGGACGTCGGCCTCCGGCTCCAGCAACTCTACACGATGAGCGACCCGAACATCGTCGCTCAGAAGGTGACGCCGGAGCGGATCGAGTCGCTCGTCGGCGAGGTGAGCCGGGGCTTCGGCGGAGACGTGGGCGTCGTTCCGCGTCAGTTCCTCCGCCGGCTCGTGAACCTCTTCGACACCGTGGCGGAGAACCCCGACGCATCGCTCCCCGAGCCGCAGCCCACCGTCGAGGAGCAGCGCGCGTCGGAGGGAAAGAGACCTTACGAATACCAGCCGGAGCCCGACGACGAGAAGGGCTATCCGGTGGCGTCGGTGGAGTTCTGAGCTGAGGGGGACAGCGCACGATGCGGAGCCAGGAGGTTCGGGACGCCGTTCAGCAATTCTACACACGCTACGCGCCAGGAGGGCGAAGCGCGGAAGACGCCTTCCCAGGCTGGTGGCTCCACAGAGAGTTCGAGCTTGCTCCGAACGAAGCGATCGCATGCTCTTCGACGGGTTCCCATGACCACGGCCTCGACGGTTTCTTCATCGAAGCTCGACCGGACCGAGAGCCCGTCCTCCACCTGATCCAGGCCAAGTGCTCGCCCACGCATCGTATTATCCGGGATGGTATCCGTGATCTGCGAAGAACTTTAGTGCGCCTCGAGGGGGTACTCGGCCGCGATACCTACCGGCCCGATACGGAGAACAACATCTGGGTACGGCTCCGGGCGCGCCTGGAAGGGCGCTCCGTCGACAATTTCGTCTTTCACTGTCGAGTGCTCCACATCGCAGAGGCGGATGAGGATGCGCTCTTGGCAGAGGCGAAGGCGGAGCGGGCTGATTTCGAGGAAGCCGCCGCGACGCTCTTTCCTGACCACAAGGTCCGACTGTCGCTGAGCGGGCCGCGCTCCTTCGCCTGGAACCATGTCGCTGTCACTCCAGGAGCGTCCCGCCACATCTATTTCGAGGGCGTGGAAGCGTCATCGCTGGGCGAGCGCCTCTTCATCGGGCTGGGAAAGCTTGCTGACCTCGTGCAGCTCTACGAGGAATACGGCGACAACATCTTCTCGAAGAACGTCCGCCTTTTCAACTACCGCGCCGCCGAGCGAGGGCCCGCCCGTCACCTACGAGAGACGCTGCGGCAATGCTGCGCGCAGACGGCGAACAAGCGCCTCAATCCAATGCGCTTCACCCTGTTTCACAACGGCATCACGTTGCATGTAACCTCCGCGGAGCGGCGAGACGGGGGCCTCACCATTCGGAGCCCCGGTATCCTCAACGGATGCCAGACCGTGAAGAGCGCCTGGATGTTCAAGCACGAGAGGGCGTTCCGGGACCGCATCGACCCGGAGGCATGGGGCAGCCTCCGCGTCCCGATCCGCGTGATCCGCACGACGGACGAGGAGCTGGTTCGAGAGATCACCGTCTCGAACAACCGGCAGAACGCCATCCGTCCATCGGGATTTCGTGCGAACGATCCCGTCCAGCTACGCATCGGCGAGCGCTTGAAGCAGTGCGGCATCTTCTACGAACGGCAGGAGAGCGCCTTCGAGAACTTGAGGAAAACTTCCCCGAAAACGCTCGAAGATGACTACCCGCACAGCTTTGACGCTCCGCTTCGTATGGAGGAGCTTGCCCAGGCCCTCGCGCTCATGGGCGCGCAGACGGCTCTCTCGGTGGCCGCCAAGATCGCTGACCTGTTCGAGTCACCTATCTACGAGCGCCTCTTTGAGGACGAGAACCTCGAGCCTCTCGACCTCCTGGTCTTTGCCACCAACGTCCTGCGGAATGTTCACCTGGCGCTCAAGGACACCAAGGAGAAGAGTGCCCGCCTCGACCCGATGGTGCCAGCGCGCTTCAGGTACCTGGTGACGCGCGCGCTGGTCCGCTGGATCGTGAAGCACGACAGCGGGCTCATCGCAGAGTTTGGGGCCGAGGTGATCGTGCGTGCTGGTCCGCGGCATCCGTTCCGCGAGCGGCTGCGCAAGCTGATGTCACCGCAGAACACGGGGCTACAGACGCTGCTCCCCGAGCTCTGGCACGCCGCGGGAGATCCGTGGCCGCCTGCGACCGACAAGGAGCTCGCCGACAAGCTCTTGAAGAAGCTTGGCGTCCACGAGGTTGAGCCTCTCGTTCGGTACCGCGGGCGCGCATGACGGCCTTCGCGCGCTTCCCCGCCCGCCTCCAGCAGGCCATCGTCTCCAGCCTCGGCTGGACCAGCCTGCGGCCCGTCCAGGAAATGGCAGGCGAGGCGCTCCTCGACGGGAAGAACGCCGTGGTCCTCGCGCCGACGGCCGGCGGAAAGACGGAGGCCGCGATGTTCCCGGCGCTCGCGAACCTCGTCGAGCGCGAGCCCGAAGGCGTGGGCGTCCTCTACATCGCCCCGATCAAGGCGCTCCTCAACAACCAGGAGGGACGCCTGGGCTCGTACGCCGAGATGGTCGGGCTCCGGCGGTTCGTCTGGCACGGCGACGTCACCGACCAGGCGAAGCGAAAGTTCGTCAGGGAGCCGGCTGAGATCCTCATGACGACGCCGGAGTCTCTGGAGGTGATGATCGTCTCGCCGAAGTACCCGGTGCAGCGGCTGTTCAACGACCTCCGCCTCGTGATCATCGATGAGGTCCATGCGCTCGCGGGGACGGATCGAGGCGCCCACCTGATGTCCGTCGTCGAGCGGCTCGCTCCGTCGAGCCAGAACGACATTCAGCGCGTGGGGCTGTCTGCGACGGTCGGCAACCCCGGCCAGATCCTCGCGTGGCTTGCAGGCTCGTCCCGGCGCGAGGGCGTCGTTGTCGATCCGCCGAAGATCCCGGCCAAGCGAGACCTTTTCGTCGGGTTGCACGACAGCGTTGCGGGCCTGGCCGTGGAGGCTGCGGGGCGTGCCTCCGGTAAGAAGAGCCTCTTTTTCTGCCAGTCGAGGTCGCTCACGGAGAGCGTCGCCGAGCGCATGCGCGGGCGGTCCATCGACGTGTTCGTTCACCACAGCTCAGTGTCGCTGGAGGAGCGCAGGGCCGCGGAGGAGCGGTTCGCCCACGGGACGAACGCCTGCATCGTCTGCACGTCCACCCTGGAGCTAGGCATCGACGTCGGCGATCTCGACCTCGTGTTCCAGGCGAACGCTCCGAGCTCGGTCTCATCGTTCATGCAGCGCATGGGACGAACGGGCCGCCGGGCGGGCACCGTCGCGAACACGACGTTCTTCTGCGAGGATCCGGAGGCCGTGCTCCAGGTGGTCGCGCTCATCGAGCTAGCCCGGGAAGGCTGGGTCGAGCGGGTCGCCCAGCAGGGGCGGTGCTGGCCGGTGCTGGTTCACCAGATCCTCGCCATGACGCTCCAGTATGGCGCAATCAGCGCCGAGCGCTGCTGGGAGCAGCTCGCGAAGACCCCCGATTTCGGGTCCATCACGCGGACCGAGTTCGACGAGATCGTCGAGCACATGAAGGAGCAGGACTTCCTCTTCGAGGCGGGAGGCTTGCTGTCCATGGGGCAGAAGGCCGAGCGGGCGTACGGCAAGAAGAACTTCATGGAGCTGTACGCCGTGTTCTCGTCGCCCGTGCTCTACCGGGTCGTGACGGGTGCGGGGCGTGACCTCGGATCGCTCGAACAGGACTTCGTGGATCGGCTCGTAGAGCAGATGAGCTCGTTCCTGCTGGGCGGTCGTGCGTGGACCGTCGAGCGCGTGAGCCACGGCGATCGCGCCGTCGTCGTTCGCGAAGCACCGGCCGGCGTGAAGCCGAGCTGGGGCGGGTTCATCCCGCAGCTCCTCGGGTTCGAGCTTTGCCAGAGGATGAAGCGGGTGCTCACGGAGTCGGTTCGCTACCCGTACGTCGACGCGCGGGGGATGCAGCACATCGAGGAGAAGCGCGAAGATCTGGGCGACCTGCTTCGGCGACCCGGCCATGCGGTGCAGGTCGACGGCAGCGTCGCCCGCTGGTGGACCTTCGCGGGCGGGCGAGTGAACCACACGCTGAAGTACGGCTTCGAGGTCGCGGAAGGCTGGAAGGTCGTCGCCGACAACTTCCAGCTTCGCATCGAGGGTGACGGGATCGGCCACGAGAGCGTTCGGGGGACGATCGCGAGGATGTCGTCGCCGGCCTTCTGGGACGCACCCGACATGCGCCAGGCCGTGCTCGCGAGGCTGCCGGGCTACCGGCTATCGAAGTTCCAGGACTGCCTCCCGGAGAGGTTCGCATTGGAGGTCATCGAGAACTTCCTGCTCGACGTGGCGGGGACGGTGCGGTGGCTGGCGGCGTAGTCGGCGCCCACGTGTTTGTCGCTCGGCCAGAACGCTGCTCAAGAGCGAGCCTCCGTCACACGGACGACCGCCGGCGCGGATGACGCACGCTTCTCTAAGAGGAGCGACAGCGCCACCGCGAGATCATGCTCACGCCCTTCGTGCGTCGTATCCCGGCGGAGCAACTCCTCGTTCAGTGCGATCATTTCGGCGATCGGCTCCGTCACGCCCGGCTTCTGACGGAGGTGATGTAGCAGCTTACGCACCGAGGTCAGCGGGTGGAGCGCGGCGAGCCCGTGCAACGCGCCGAGCACCTCGCTCGTAGCGTTGCGCTCCAGGGCTCGCTCGGCCACCTTCACCAGCGCCCGTGCGAAGGCGTCGTGCAGGGCAACGACCATCCGCTGGCGTTCGCGCCCCTCGGGATCTGCCGTCGCCTCGGGCGAGGGGACGACGTCCCGTGCAAGCTTGAGAAGCTCTTCCCATGACTCGGCGTCCAGCAGCGCGAGGAGCACGTCGCGGCCGTGGTAGGCCCAGCGCGTGCGGGTCCGGAGCGTCGAGGCAAGCCACCGAAGCGCGGCGCGCCCAGGCTTGTGATCTCGGAGGTGATCCAGCATCGCGCTGACGAGCGAGCTCATTGGCTCGTTGTGCGTCTCGAGCCATCGCAGCAGCTCCACGAGCTCGTCGTCACCCACCGCCGGCGAGCGGACACGTTCGCGTACGGCAGGCAGGAGCGTATCCGGGAGCTCGGCAGGGGTGTCCCAGCAGGCCACCCAGGGCTCTTGCTCGGAGTGCGCGCGCGCGAGCGCGCTCGCCGCAACCGTCGCCTCGTCAAGGAGCCAGCTCATGTTGGCGGGGCGCAGCAAGCCCACCATACGACGCGTCGGCAGCTTTCTTGCTTCTGCAGTGAGCCACTGCCGCACATCGGGCTCTACGAGGCCGGGCAGCAGGCGTGCGCGCGCGAGGACCTGGTCGAACGGTTGCCACTCAGGGAAAGCGTGATCGAGGTCCTCTCCGCGTCGATCCCACGGCGCGCGGAGCCAGGCCCGGAGCCGTTCCTCGGCCAACGGGCCGGCGATACGAGTATAGAGAGCGACGCCCTCTACGTCGGCTGCATTCGCGACAATCTGGTCGACCGAGGGCAGTTCGCTCTCAGGTAGCGGATCCGCCGCGATGGAGATGCGTATCAGCTCATCGCTCGTCGCGAAGACATCGCGCTGCTGGAGTGCCCAGCGGAGTAGCCGGTTTGCGCGTGCGGTGGTCATTGGGAACGACGCGATCCGATGGAACAGAGCCACCGATGTCATCGGCCCACAGTAGGAGCTCTCGGTCATCAGCTCCCGGTAGCTGAGCAAGCGCTCCTCGAAGCACTCGTCGACATTCTCTGGAAGAGGCGCACTCAGCAGCAGAGAAACGGCTTTGCGCGTCGGGTCGAGAAGATCGAACTCTTCGACCTTCGGGCCGCTCTGCGCCGGAGCGTCCCGGTATGACCAGAAGCCTTTGAACGGCGTGAGCGAGCCCGGCATGTCCAGGTAGCGGAAGAATCGGTCCCACGCGTCTGGCTCACGCCGCTCCAGGGCGTCACGTAACGAGGTGATGAGCCACGGCAGGACGTGGCCCGCGTCCTGCGCTTGGAACGCGACGGCTTCGCGCAGCTCCGGCGGTGTGGCGCGCCAGAGCACAATAGGCTGTACGCCACGCGCAGCGGCGGCGACGACCTGATCGAGGAACCATGCTCGAGCCACCGCTCCCTCGTCACCTGGCCACTGGAGCGCGATGTTCCGAAACTGCCTGTCCGCCTCAGTGGCCTCCGGTTCGTGCTCAAAACGAAGTGTTTCCGGAAGAACCTCGCCGGGGCGAACGCGTTCGAGGAGCCCTGCGACGTGCGCCAGTTCGAGCAGATCGGCCCTCTCGAGGCCGGCACACGATCGTAGCGCCGTAGCAAGAGCAGATGCGAATCCGCGTTCATCGCGGCGCTTGTCGAACAGCGCCAGTGCGAGTGGGGGCGCATTTGCCTTTAGTATAGCTGCATAGGGAGAGCAGACGTCCTGCAACTTCCGGGCGAGCTCCCACCAAGAAGGCTCGGCGAGGCGCGGTGGCCTCAGACGATCTACGAGCTCGTCCAGCACTCCGGGCGGGTAGCGCCCTGCGTCCCATGCCAGCGGGTTTCCCAAGAAAAAGAGAACAGGCTCCTCGCCGGGTTCTGGAATCGGGAAGCTCGCGATGATGCGCTCGACCAGCAGCCGCGGGTTGGCCGGGTTGTGTGCCAGCCAAGAGGCGTACTCATCCCAAGGTAACGCATCAATGTGCTTCGCGAGATACTCGTGGTCCTCGGCTGTTATAGTTTCACGGTTTCTGAAGATGTGATAACGGGCAACCTTGCGACAGTCACCTTCGCAGGCATCATGATAGATAGAAAGCTGTTGACGGCGGTCCATGAACGCCTCCCGGTTCTCTCGGCAGCATGGGTCCGGCCCTTATCAGCGGAACATGTCCGCACATGGGGGCACAGGACGCTCCAACGCTCCGAGTACCAAAAGGTGAGAGAGGGGCCGACCTCGACCGAAGCTCGAGACCACCGGTGAGCACCCCACGCGAGAGAGACCGGCGCTGCTAGAAGCCCGCGTAGTTCGCCGATAGTGCAGCAGAGAACTTCCGTTGTCAAGCCGCTGCTTCGAGGCGGCGCGTGCCATGCGATTGCTTCGTGTGCAACGCGTGCCGCTTCGACGTCCCCCGCCGCCGTTACGGCGCCTAACCCCTCTCCGATCTGAGCGACCAGCACGGCCGCCTGCCGGCCGACAGCACCTCCAGCAGCACGAGCTCGTTCAGCGCACCGGTCGTCAACACCGAGTAGATATTCTCGCGCAGCAGCGGCTTCAGCCGCCCTGAACTGGCGGCGATGTAGCCCAGGCGCAGCGCCAGGCTCAGCGCCTTGCAGAAGCTGGCGTAGTAGACGACGCCATTCTCCCGGGGAGCGAGGCGCTGGCCGCATTCCTGCTGGCGCCGTGCGTCGAGATGGCCAACGACCCCGCGAGAACCCGCCGGAGAGCCCGGTCCAAGAGGCCCGAGGTCGTCCCGGCGCCCCCGTTCGGGGCGGGCGGGACGCCGTGAACCCATCCGGGTGAGGTGGCGCGTCCACGCGGGAGATGGGTGGCACCCGTCTCCGGGTGGACGTGCGTCCAAGAAAAGATGGGTGGCACCCATCTCCGCGGTGGACGTGCGTCCAAGAAAAGATGGGTGGCCCCCATCTCCCGGTGGACGTGCGCCCAGGAAGAGATGGGTGGCCCCCATCTCCGCGATGGAGAGGCCACCCTCCGGCCCCGGCGAGCCCCTGGGCGGCTAGCCTCGCTGGCGCCTTGATGTAAGCAGCCCCACCGGATGCCGCCTGGCCGACGCCCGTCGGGAGACCTCGTCGACGGCGTGGACGGGGCGGCTGGGCGCTCTTCCGTACGGGATGACAGCCGGCGCAGCAAGACTGTAGCCTCGTCGTGCATGCTGAAGGCGCTTCTGCACGGGAAGCTCCGCCGCGTGGCGGTCGGCGTCGACGAGGAAAGCGACGGAGACACGCTGGAGGAGGGAAGCGCCCAGGGGACGGCGACGGACGGGCTGACGGAGCTCGAGGACCCGCTCACGTCGATGGTGTTCGAGCGTCTGGCGTACCTGCCGGCCGAGCTCGCGTGGGCCATCCTGCGTGGCGCGAGCAGGCCCTTGGGTGATGGTCCGCCGATGCCTGCGATCCCTCCCGCGGGGGCGCCCTCGTGGTCGTTCTGGCCCAGCCTTCGGCCAGGCGATCGAGGGCGGAACAAGGTGCGGGTCGAGCCCGACGTGCTCGTCTCGTGGGGCGACACGCTGCTCCTGATCGAGGCCAAGCATCGGGGATTCCAGGACCCGGCACAGTGGGTGGAGCAGATTCGCGCGGCGCGGGCGATGCCCGCGCACTCAGAGAAGCAGCTTTGGCTCATCGCGGTGGGAGGGATCGTGATGCAGGAGGGGCATGGCCACCTTGCTCGTGTCCGGCGCGATGTCGCGAGCGATGTCGCCGGGGTGCTCACGATCCGGTGGGAAGATCTGCGCGAAGTGCTCTATCCGATCGAGGCTTCGACGCGCGCATCGCCGCAGTCGGCGGTCCTGCGCGACATGGCTGCGGCGCTCGAGGCGTGGGGGTACCGCAGGAAAACCTGGTTCTCGTCATTGCCAGCGGTGACAGAACGACCCGGGAGCGAAGACTCGGTGGGCATGATCCAGGGGTGGAGGATCCGGTGAACGAGAAGAATGTCGATCTGGCTGGGGCGCTCGCCGATGTGCGTCGCGCGTACAGGCTCCTGCATGCGTACCATCGGCGGCTGTGCGATCTGCTGCAGCTCACTGACGAATTTCTAGCCGAGCGGGGCTTCGAGTTCGATCGATGGGCTCCCATCAACGTCGCGAGGCTCCCCCAGTCAACGAAGCCGTTCTTCCGGCCTGAACACTGGGCATGGGACCTGACGCCGGCCTACCAGGTCGAGTGCGTCTGGCGGGGATCGAGCAACGGAACCCACTGCAAGGTCCACATCCATGGCATCGCTGATACGGCATACGATGACTCCCGCGACGGCGAACCCGACCCTACCAGCTTCAAGTCCGCCGAGGAGGCGGCCTCCGAGCTCCGGATCGGCTTGCACCGCACACGAGCGAAGAAGCCCGATTGGAGCTCCGCCTGGAGCCAGCTCTCGCGTACTGCCACCAGGAAGAATGGGGCCGAGCACAAGGTCATGGTCGGCCGAGATGACTACGCGTACCGTTACTTTGATCTGAATCTCACCGCGCTCGCGGACGAGGGTGCCATCAAGGAGAAGCTGCTCCTTCCGCTCGACAGGTGGCGGCTGGGTGCGTGATCCATCGCCAGGATCCATGGCACGTGCGATGTTCTGTGCGCTCTCCACCGCAGCGATGCTCGCCATCGGCTGCGCCGCCGGCAACGAGCCCGCGACGCCCAGGGCGGCCTCGACCCAGGGCGGGCTGCGCCTGCCCGAGGGAGCGAGGTTCGTGGATCTCACGTACCCCTTCGACGACAGGACGATTTACTGGCCGACAGCCGCGACGGGCTTCGTGCTGAATCAGGTGCACAACGGCCCAACCGAGGCTGGATTCTTCTACGCGTCGAACGACTTCTGCGCGCCGGAGCACGGGGGCACGCACCTCGACGCGCCCATCCATTTCGCGGAGGGCAAGAGCACCGCGGACGCCGTGCCGATCTCGCGGCTCGTCGGGTCGGCCGCCGTCGTCGACGTGTCGGCAGCCGCTGCCAGGGACGCCGATTACCGCGTCACGAGGGCCGACATCGAGGCCTTCGAGCGGGAACACGGCGCCATCGCGCCCGGGACCGTCGTGCTGATCCGCACCGGATGGGGGAGCCGCTGGCCCGATCGGAAGCGCTACCTCGGCGACAACAGGCCCGGCGACGCGTCCAACCTGCACTTCCCCGGCATCGGCGAGGACGCCGCGCGCGCCCTCGTCGCGCGGAAGGTGGCCTCGGTCGGCATCGACACGGCGAGCATCGACCACGGGCCGTCGAAGGACTTCATCGCGCACCGGGTGCTCCTCGGCGCCGACATCCCCGCCTTCGAGAACGTCGCCTCGCTCGACGCGCTGCCGGCGCGCGGCGCGCTGGTGCTCGCGCTGCCCATGAAGATCCGCGGCGGCTCGGGGGGCCCGCTCCGGATCATCGCCGTGCTCCCGCCGTAGCGCCGGCGCGGAGGCGTGAACGCGTCAAAGCTTCCTCTTGCCCTGCGCTGGACCAGGCGCTCCTGATCGACCGGCCCGCGGGTCCCCGCGAGTCCGGGGGAGGACAGCGCTCGCAAGGCTCCTCCGGAGCGCCGCGTCAGGACGGGCAGGCGCCGGCCCGCGGTCAGCGCCGGCCCGCTCGACGAGCTCTCGTGAGACCGCTCACGCGGGCGCCGCAGCCGGCCGCCGGTGCGCAACCCGTCGCGATCGAGGGCGCCGCGCGCCGCTCATTTTCTTTTGACATCGGCCATGTGAACGTTCACATTCCGGTTTCCGGATCGGTTGCTTGCCCCTTTGGGTGTGTGTTCCCGCCTCGGGCGGGCAAACATCGCATATCCCCGACCGGCTAGGCCAAACATGAAGACGCGAGGACTCTCTTTTTGGGGAGCGCAGTATCTGGCGCTCGTCATCGGTGGGCTCTGGCTCACGGCTTGCGACTCGTCGGGTCAAGCTTCAAGCGGCCCCGACGGCGCCGGAGGAGCCGGTGGACAGGCTGAAGGAGCCGGTGGACAGGCCGGAGGTGACGCCGCGACGACCGGCAGCACCAGCAGCATCAGCAGCAGCACCGGCGGCACCGGCGGCACCGGCAGCACCGGCGGCACCGGCGGCGGAACGATCGATCCCGGGGAGGGCGGCGGCGGGACCGGCGGTGGCGGGGACGACGCGCCACCCCCGACAGAGTTTGACAATCCCATCATCAAGTACGACGCGCCCGATCCGACGAGCGGTCCTGGAGACCACATCTTTACCGCGGATGCCGCCGCCATGGTCTGGAACAACAAGGTCTACCTGTATACCGGCCATGACGAGCAGGTCGAAGGTGCGAGCGGATATCGCATGTTCGACTATCGGCTCTGGACGTCGTCCGACATGGTCCGCTGGGAGAACAAGGGCGCGGTGATGCGCTACGACGTGTTCTCGTGGGCTCGCGGCGGCGACTCGACGGGCAACGCCAATGCGGGTCAGGTGGTCCACCGCGACGACAAGGACGGCAACCCGAAGTTCTACTTCTACGCGCCGGTGGAGGGCGGCCAGTCCGGTTACGGGATCTCGATCGGCGTCGCGGTCGCGGACAAGCCGGAAGGCCCGTTCAGAGACGCACGGGGAATCCCGCTCATCTTCCTGGACGACACCGAGGGCACGGCAGACCATTCGTGGCGAAACCTCGACCCCACGGTCCTCGTCGACGACGACGGCCGGGTCTACCTGTACTGGGGAAATAAGGTTCTGTACTGGGTCGAGCTCGAGCAGGACATGATCCACCTGAAGGGGGAGACCTACACGACCGACGGCAGCGGGAAGATGCAGAACCGCAGCGTCGGCAGCGCCCAGATCCACGTGCTCACGAACATCCCCAGCTACACCGAGGCGCCGTTCCTCTCCAAGCGCGGCAGCCTCTATTACTTGACGTACGCCTCCGGGTTCCCGGAGACCATCTCCTACGCCACCAGCACGTCGCCGGAAGGGCCGTGGCAACATCGGGGCGTCATCCTGGACCGGGTGCCGAACAGCGACACCATCCACCAGTCGCTCTTCGACTTCAAGGGCGCCAGCTACCTCACGTACCACAACGCCGGGCTGCCGACCGGCGGTAGCTACCGGCGCTCGACCTGCGTGGATCGGGCCTACTTCAACGACGACGGGACCATCAAGAAGATCGTTCCGACGCACAAGTGATCGTTGCGAGCGCATCGCATCGCATCCGGCGTTCCGGCTGTCCTGAAGGCGCATCCCCTCGGGCGTGACGTCGGCGACGACCCCTCCCGGCCCGCTACGCCACCGCGTCTGTCCGCTCTATCGCCCCCCGCGCGCTCAGCCGTCGATGACCTTGGTCTGGCCGGGGTTCAAGATCTGGATGACGCCGCCCCAGGCGCACATCAGCTTGGCGGCGCTGTCGAGGGCGGGCATGCCCTTGAGCATCACCGTGACGCTGCCCGGGACCCAGGTGCCGGCGGGCACGGGGACGCACGGCATGGGGGTGAGGACGCCGAGGGCGGCGGCGGTGGCGGCGGCGACGGCGGGGTTCGCCAGGGAGGAGCAGGCGCCGAAGGGGAGGACGTTGAGCACGGGGGCGCAGTCCGAGATGTTGGCGGCGGGCAGGGTGGCCATGGCCTGGTGGACGGGGAGGACCATCAGCGTGGCGGGGGCCATGCCGAAGCTGCACATCGTGGTGGCGCCGGCGCAGACTTGAACGGCCATGATCGGGGAGGATAGGGGAGGGGCTGGGAGCGGCCCAATTTCCTCTCGATCCGGCCTCGGCGGGGACGGCGGCGCAAGGTGAAGCGCTGCCTGGCTCCTGCGCAGGGCGGTGCCGCGCTCCGCGGCGTCTCAGCGCTTCAATGCTGCTGGCTCCACCACGTGGTGAACGCCTGATAGATCGCGTCGATGTCCTTCGGGGCGAGGGGCAGGTCCTTCCCTTCCGGTCCGGCGGCGATCACCGCGAGCTTGTTCTGAAAGCGCTTCTTGTAGGCGATGAGCTCGCGCTGGCGTAGGTCGTCCATCGTGACTTCGCCCTCCTCTTCGAGGATCCGGGCGATGGGATAGTCGGTCGTCAGCAGCGCCTCGTTGGTACGTACCAGCTCCATCGCCTTGAGCTTCTTGGACAGGGCTGTTGTGTACTTTCCAGCGCCATATTTCCCTGCCTTGGCCTCTGCTATCAGCACCGGAACGAGCTTCCCGTCGTCCACGACGCCGACGAGCACGTCGATCTCGGCGATGTCGTTCCAGCCGCCTTCGGTGGCGAGCGACACCTTGACGCCGGTCAGGCAGACGTGCTTTTCGGGTCGATAGACAGCCGTCAGCTTATGTTTCGTCAGGTATTCGGCGATCAGGCCTTTCACCTTGTTCTCGGGGAGCTTCTTGCCCTTCGAGTAGTAGAGCCAGCGCTGGACTTGCTCGTCCTCGAGGATCCCGAGCGTTGTCAGCGAGGGCACGTCCGACGGGTTGCGCTCCGCGGAGCGCTGGATCGTCATTCTCTGTGCGACGGCCGCCGGATGGGGCGGCCTCGCCGGCGTCGTGGGCACCGCCTTCTTCTGCGCCACGGTGGCGGGGTGCGGCGGCCTTGCGTTCTTCGCGGGCCCGGCCTTCTTCTGCGCCACGGTGGCGGGGTGCGGCGGCTTCGTCTGGGCTCGCGCCATCTCGGCTCCTCCTGTCCTCAGGTCTCGTCGTCCAGCGCCTCGTACATCACCCTCGGCCCCGGCGCGGCCCCGCCCTCGGGGACCGGCAGCCGCGCCGCGCGCAGCACGTCGAGCGCGAACGTCGAGCACTGGCGCTTGTCCAGGCTGTATCGGTATCGCCCCGACTCGTACTCCGCGATCTTCGCCATCGCCGCCCGCGCCTGCTCCCGCGTGATCGCGTAGTCCTGCGTCTTCACCCCTGGCCTGTCGAAGGCGCCCTGGTCGTCGTGCACGACGCCCTCGACGCCCATCCTGAGCCGCCCCAGATCGCGCTGCGGGTCGTAGCTCGAATAACGGGCCGGCGAGAACCCGAACGCCCGCCGCTCCCCGCTCGGCTCCTCGATCGCCACGAAGCTGTGCCCCGCCACCGGCTCGGGCAGCGCCTTGTCGTGCATGTAGGCGCCCACCAGCAGCCGATAACCCCCCTTCGCCTGCGCCCCGCCGCTCCTCGCCTGCGCCCCCGCTGGCCCTCCCGCCCCGCCGTGCGCCGCCCCCGACGACCCGGGCCCCATCTTCCCCTGCGCCGCCGCCTTCCCGTGCCGGTCCGCCTCGGCCTCCAGCTCGAAATCCTGCACCACCGCCACGCCGTCGCCGAAGGGGTTGGCGACCCGCCCCTCCCGCTGCTGCACCACGTGCGTGAGCTCGTGGCCGAGGAGCTCCTGGCCATGGCGCGTGTGCGGCTGGTAGTGCTCCGGCGTGAAGTAGAGATCAGCGCCGAGCGTGAAGGCGAGCGCCCCGATCGCGGCGGCCTCGGGGCCGACGTGGACCCGCACGTCGGAGAAGTCGGCTCCGAAATAGCGCTCCATCCGGAGCTGCACCGAGGGCGGGAGCTTCTGCCCCGCCTTCGCCGGCCCCTCCAGGAAGCCCGTGGGCGGCTGGAACGCGTGGACGTCCGCCTCCTTGCGCTGCGCCGCCCCGCCGGCCCGGGGCGCCGCGCCGAAGGGCGCCTGCGGCGGCGCGACGGTGGCGGGGTGCGGCGGCCTCGGCGCGAAGCTGAGCCCGGGCCTTGGCTGGGCGACGGTGGCGGGGTGCGGGGGCCGCTGCCGTGGGTCCATGGCGGCGCGCGGCTGCGCCGCGGTGGCCGGGTGCGGCGGAAGGACCGCGCGGGCGAAGCGCTGGACCGCGGTGCCCGCGGGGACGCGGCGCTCAGGGAAAAAGGCCTGGATGACGCGGGGGGGCGCAGCGGGACGCATGGCCGATGCCGAGCAGGGTATCACCCCTGCCCGTGGAGGCTCCAGAAGCTTGCCGAAGAGCCCGGCTCCGCGCGCACGGCGCTCCACCGAGGGCCTGGGGGTGGTGCAGCCGGCGTCGCCGGTCCTGCGGGGGTCGATGGGCGGTCACACGTCGTCGCTTGTGTCTCCCGGCTCCGCTCCTCGGTCTTGGGAACCACGTTGGCGCGGGGACCACGAGGCCAGGAGTCATCGAGTGCAGGGCAGACCGCCAACACCGTGCACGATGGCCGGGAACTATCTCTCTGCGTGCGCGTGACGGCATTACGTGCAACCGCACGATCGGCGTGCACAAAATCAGCTCTTGCGGCGGATTTCGCGCTGGCGACATCCATCAGTATCGATACGTTATGCCGCGCGAGCATGCCGCGCGAGCATGCCGCCGAGACCGGTCGGCGATCGCTACGATGCGCTGCGCGAGCCCATGAAGCGGGCTCTGGAGGCACTGGTCATGAAGCGGCAGACCGAAGGCAAGGCGACGTTCCCCCCGTTCGCGCAGAAGATCTTCGAGCGCGGCATCAGCGAGGGCTTCCGCGACGGCGAGCGGAAGGGCTTCCACGACGGCGAGCGGAAGGGCTTCCACGACGGGGAGCTCAAGGGGAAGCAAGAGGGCGAGCTCAAGGGAAAGCACGAGGGCGAGCTCAAGGGAAAGCGCGACGTGCTGCTCCGGCTCCTCGCGCGGGCGGGGATCGCGCTCTCGGACGAGCAGCGCAGCCGGATCCTGGGGTGTGACGACGGCGCCACCCTGGATCGGTGGGTGGAGAACGTGCTCGAGGCGAAGACCGCTGCCGACGTGCTCTCCTGAGGCGACCTCGCGCCCGACGACACCCGGCACAATGTTGCCATTGACGGGAAGCCGTCGTTACCTTCCCGCCCCTGGACATCCCCGCCGCCCTCCGCTCCCTCGAGCTCTCCCGCGAGGACGACGTCCCCGAGCTCGCCTGGCTCGCCGCGACGTACGACGACCCCCCCGCCTTCTGGTCCGCCCTCGCCGACCACGCGCGCCGCGCCGGCCCGGCGCCGCGCAGCCGCCCAGGCCACGCGTACGACCTCTACAACGACGCCATCGGCCGCCACGCCGGCGCCGGCCGCGCGGCCTTCGTCGGCTACCAGCGCCGCGCCGGCTGGCAATCGCTCTCCTATCCGGATCTCGCCGCCCGCGCCTCCGCCTGCGCCCGGCGCTGGGCCGCCGCCGGCGTCGCCCCCGGCGCCGTCGTCGCCCTCGTCCTTCCGCTCGGCATTCCCTGGCTCATCGCCTTCGGCGCCGCCCTCCGCCTCGGCCTGGTCGTCTCCTTCCTCGCCCCCGCCGGCGAGCGCGCCCTGCTCCGCCGCCTCAAGGCGCTGGATCCCGCCCACGTCGTCGTCGATCCCGCCGCCCCGCCGCCCATCGGGCCCTTCGCCGAGCGCGCTCTGCCGCTCGCCGGCGACGGCCCGCCGCTCGCCGCGCCGCCGCACGCCTATGCGCCCGACGAGCCCTGCGCGCGCCTCTTCTCGCCCCTGCGCGCGCCCCTCGCCGAGCCGGTGGACCTGCCCGCGGGCGCCGCGTGGCAGCGCGCCCTCCACGACGCCGTGCTCGCGTATCGCCTCGGCCCCGGAGACGCCCTCGCGCTCCCCGGCTTCCACCCCCAGCAGCATCACCCCGCGGCGATCCTCGCGACCCTGCTCGCCGGGGCCACCTTCGTCGAGCTCACGCCCGCCGACATCGCCGCGCGCCCCGGCCTCCTCGACGAGCAGCCCATCACCACCCTCGGCATCACGCCAGGGCTCTGCGAGGCGCTGCGCAAGGCGCCGATCGCGCGGCCGCCGAAGCTGCGCCAGTGGGTGCGGAGCGTCGACGAACCGCTCGACTGGGTGGCCTGGAACGAGCTCGTCAAGAAGAACGACCTCGCCAGCGTGCCCTCCACCAACCTCCTCGTCGACGCCGCCGCCGGCGGCGCCGTGCTCTTCTCCACGCGGCGCCCCGGCAGCGTCCAGGCGCTCGCGCTGCCGGCGGCCGGGCAGCCCTACACCCTCTTCGACGCGACAGGGAGCGGCGAGCCCGCGGCCGGGGGCGCAGGCGTCTTCGTGCCGACGCCCGCGGGCGACCCGAAGAAGGACGGGTGGTTCGTTCTCGCGCGGCGCGGCACGGAGTTCCTGTGGGGCGGCACGCTCGCCCCCCGGCGCGCAGGGCGGGCCTTCCCGGCCGCGGAGCTCGCGGAGCGGGCCGCGGAGGTGCCCGGCATCCTGGGCGCCTGCGTGGTGCCCATCCCCACCGCCGACCCGGGGGGGCGCTGGGCCTTCGTCCTCCTCGCGTTCGCGGGCGCGCCGCCGGACGGCGCCCCCGCGAACGCCGCGCTCTCCGACGCCCTCGCCGACGCCATCCGCGAGGATCTCGGCGACGATTTCCTCCCCGACCGCGTCACCGTGCTCCCCCTCTACCCCCGCATGCAGGGCCGGAAAGTGGACGCCGCGTGGTGCCAGCGGCAATACTCGTCGGGCTTCCTGGCGGCGAAGGCGCAGCACCCCGTATTCCGCCGCCTCGCCGGGCTGCGGGGCCTGGTCCTCGGGGCTTGAGCGCGGGCCGCCGCACGGATCCGCCGCATGATCGATATCGCCCTCGCCTCGCGCGCGCTCGACGGCCCCGGTCAGGACATGGCCGAGTCGGCCGTCGACGCGCTTGTGCGCCTCGTCCAGACGGGCGAGCACCTGGACGCGGCGAGGCAGGCGGCGAAGGCGCTCGCGGCGGGCGGGACCGACATCCGCGCGATCGCCGCGCTCCTCCTCGGCGCCTTCGGGGAGCGGGGACCTGCCGCGCTCCCGGGAATGCTGGACGTCCTGACGGGCGCGACAGCGCGGCGCTGGGAGGCGATCCGGCCCGCGGCGCGGCGGGATCGGGCGGTGGACTCCGCGCTGTGCCTGCTGTTCCGGAGCGTGAAGGCGAGCATCGATTTCCACGAGAGCGCGCGCGACGCCACCTGGCGCGCCTGGGTGGAGCGGGTGGAGCGCGATCTGGCGCGCGCCTGCCTCGACGCCGCCGCCGCCTTCGAGGCCGCCGCCGCCGAGCGGATCGCTTCCCCGCGCTGCGTCGTCGAGCTCGCCGGACTGAAGGCGCGGATCGAGCTCTTCCTGCAGAAGATGCCCCGGCGCGAGCCCCCGCCGGAGCCGGTCGCCGCGCCGGAGGAGAAAGCGGAGGCGGCTGCGGACGACGCCGATGACGCGGAGGCGGCCGCCGACGCGGCGCCTGCTGCCGCCGGGATCCAGGAGGGCGAGCCCGCGCCGCCAGCCCCCGGGACGCGGGTGATCCAGGTCTCGCCGGCGCTGGAGCAGTTCATTCGCAAGCTCGAGGCGTTCGCCGGGCTCGTCGAGCAGGGCGAGATGGGCAAGGCCGCGATCGTGGCCCGGGACATCAAGGCCGCGGTGGACAGCTTCGATCCGCGCGTCTACCTGCCCGCGCTCCTCGCGCCCCATTTCCGCCTGCTCAGCGCGCACATCGACGCGATCGCGCCGCACTGGGCCGCGGCGGACAGCCCGGCGTGGGAGGCGCTGGAGCAGCTCTATCAGGTCGATCTCGACGCCTTCCTCGAGCCGTGAGCGATGACGCGATGACGGCCGCCCGGGAGCACCCCGACGAGGATCCCGCCGGCGAGGACGGCCCGCTCGAGGCGGCCATCCGCCGGCGCGCGAGCGCGTTCGACGTGCCGGCGCTGATCGCGCTGCTCCGCGAGAAGCTCCCCGACCGCGCCATCCGGTTCTGCTGCCGCCCGTCGCTCTCCACCCGCTCCGCGATCGTGCACGACGTCGAGATCGCGCCCGATCACGTTGTCGTGACCCTGAACCTCGGGCTCCGGAGCAGCACCAGCCCGCTGCCCTCCTATTTCCTGGAGCTGCTCGCGCACCCGCGCGCCGGCCCGGCGCTGGAGGGCATCCTCGCGACGCTCGACGATCGCCTGCTCCGCGACCGCGCGGAGGCCCTCCTGCCCGAGCGCGCCGAGCGGCTCTTCCCCCGCGCGGCGGACGTGCGCCGCGACGCGCTCGCGCTCGCGCGGCCGGCCTCGCCGCTCGCGCTCCACTGGCTCCTCGGGAAGGTCTACCCCGAGCTCGGGGTGAGCGTGCGCCGCGCGCCCGTGCGGCGCGGCATGCCGGCGCAGGATCCGCGCCTCGGACAGGCGGTGCTCGGCTTCGCCGCGCTCGGGGGCGAGGCGGAGATCGCTGCGCCCGGGCTCGACGCGATCCTCGTCGCCGACGAGTCCACCACCTGGAGCGGCGAGCCCTGGGCCGCGGAGGCGCGGCGCCGCCTCGAGGCGCGCGTCCTGCCCGCGCTCCGCGACACGGGCCTTCACCTCCGCGTCGTCCTGCTCGACCGCCAGGCCGATGGCCGGCTCGATCTGGTGGGCGCCTCCCACCTCGGATTCGAGCCGATCGTGCGGGCGCGCCCGCCGAAGGCGACTCTCCTGTTCGAGGGGCGCGTCCCGCCCGCGTGACCCGAAAGTTGGTCCGCAGTTGATGAGTGTGTGAGCCTATGCGTCGTTCCGGGGGCCGTGCGCGATGCGCAGAGAGCGCCCCCGAGCGCCCACTGTGCCGAGCGAAGAAGGAGGACGGCGTTGAGCAAGCCGATCCAGGAGCAGATCTTTAAGTCGCGCCTGACAATTACCTACCGGACCGACATCACCGGCACGGTGCAGCAGGAGAAGCTGCCCTATCGCCTCCTCGTCCTCGGCGAGTTCGCGGGTCGATCCCTCCGTCGAGGGAACCTGCTCCCCGACCTGGCGACCCGGAGCGTCCGCACGATCAAGCGGGGCACCACGGTGAACGATCACCTGCGCGAGGTGATCCCGATCTGGCGGATCCCGAACGAGGATGAGGCGCTCGGGCCGCTCCGGAGCGCCATCCCCGGGCAGATCCACTTCCACAAGGTGACGTGCTTCATCCCCCGGACGGCGCTCGAGAAGGACGGGGACGCGGCCTTCAGCCTGAGCGGGTCGGCGCGCTTCGAGAGCGCGAGCGACGACAACGGGATCGCCGACATCACCGGCGAGGTGAAGGTCCACGGTACGCTCACGGTGACGATCGCCAATCGCACGGCCACGGCCAAGGGCGCGAAGGTCAACGTGACGGGCGCCGTCACCGGGACCCACGTCGATCCGGCGACGGACAAGGTCGTCGGGATCATCACCGGGTTCCTGGAGACGCCGCAGATCTCGCTCGACGACAAGCAGGTGACGATCTCGCCGGCGGAGGAGGGCGATGACGACGGCGCCGCGGCAGCCGCCGGGGACCGGAAGGTGAAGGCCTTCACTGTCACCGTCAAAGATTCGCAGCCTGGCCGCGCGGAGCGGACGATCCCGTTCACCGCCATCGACTCGTTCGCTCCGGACGCCGTCGCGGGCAGCATCCCCGAGGTGCACCGCCTGCGCGTGCTCAAGCAGCTCCTCCTGGACCTGCAATCGGCGCTCAGGAACCGGCCCGACCTGCGCAAGCGGCTGAAGGAGATGCTGCCGGCTTATGGCGAGTCCACGGCGGCGATCGAGGCGAAGCTCGCGGGGTTCCGCGAGCTCAAGGCCTGGGCGGGCGAGAGCTTCCCGCTGCTCCAGATCGAGCGGTCCGCCGTCGCGGCCCCGGTGAGCGGAGGCGGCGGAGCGGCGGGCGGAGGCGGCGGAGCGGCGGGCGGAGGCGGCGGAGCGGCGGGCGGAGGCGGTGCCGATGGCACCTGAGGCCAGGTCCCTGGTGAGAGCGCTCGGCAAGACGAGGCGGGAGAATCAGCGATGGCTCTGACGAAGAACGCGAAAGAGTTGCAAGAGCGCCTCCTGGAGACGCTCGGAGAGACGCCCGGCGATCTCTATATCAACGGTGATCCCAGCGGCAGCCCCAAGGCGATCATCAGCGCCGCGAGCAAGCCCCTGTCGGTGGCTGCCGCCGGGGCGCCGCTGTCCTCCGGCGGGGACACGGCGGCGGCCGCGCCGCTCCATTTCGACGATCGCAGCACGGAGATCAACGAGGGGGCGCGCTTCATGAACGCCCTCGCGGTGCTCCTCGTGAACAGCGAGGACATCAACCGTGACCTGAAGAGCTTCAGCGACATCCTCGACACGATCGGCCGGCTCACCGCGGAGATCGACCAGAAGGTCGCCTCGTACCTGGATCTCGTCTACCACGACGACGACTTCCAGGCGCTGGAGGCCGCGTGGCGCGGGCTCGACGACCTCGCGTCGAGCGTGAACGACGACGACGTCACCATCGACTTCCTCGACGCGAGCAAGGAGGAGCTCTTCAACGACCTCGTCGACCACAAGTCGGACATCTTCGGCGGGGAGCTCTTCAGGAAGGTCTACATCGAGGAGTACGATCGCTACGGCGGCAAGCCCTTCGCCTCGATGATCGGCCTCTACGACTTCCAGTCCTCGGACGAGGACATCGAGTGGCTCGGCGCCATGAGCAAGGTCGCGAACGCGAGCCACTGCCCCTTCGTGGCGGCGGTGCACCCGGCGTTCTTCCACCCCAGCAAGACGATGGAGGAGGTCGCCCAGATCGGGGATCTCGACGCGGTGCTCGCGCATCCCAGGTTCGGGAAATGGCAGGAGCTCCGCGACACCGACGCGGCGGCCTACATCGCCCTCACGCTGCCGCGCTACCTGCTCCGCGACCCCTGGACGAACGGCGCGTCGATCCAGCGGGGCAACCAGATCGGGTTCGGCGAGACCGTCCGCCCCGGCCGCACCGACGACGCGAGCAACTTCCTCTGGGGGAACTCGGCGATCCTCTTCGCCAGGAACATGGTGCGCTCCTACGAGCGGAGCGGGTGGGCGCAGCACATCCGCGGCCCGAAGGGCGGCGGCATCGTCGAGGGGCTCACGGTCCACACGTATACAAAGAACGGCTACGAGGAGATCCAGCCCCCGGTCGAGATCGCCATCCCCGATTACCGCGAGCTCCAGTTCGCGAAGAACGGCTTCGTCCCGCTGGTGCACAAGAAGAACGAGGCCACCGCCACGTTCTTCAGCTCCCAGTCGATCAAGAAGCCGCGCCTCTTCGTCGAGGACCTGAGCACCAAGAACGCGCACCTGGTGACGAACCTGGCCTACACGTTCTCGGTCACCCGCATTGCCCACTTCGTCAAGCGGATGATGCGCGAGTACATCGGGAGCACCGCCGACGGGCCGTACATCCAGCGGGTCCTCGAGGGCTGGCTCGGCCAGTACGTCACCACGATCACGAACCCCGACGACCTGACGCTGCTCTATTACCCGTTCAAGGCGGTGGCGGTCGAGGTCGAGCCGAAGCCGGGCCCCTTCGGCTGGTACAAGGCGACGCTCTCCGTCCTGCCGCACGTCCAGTTCGAGGGGATGGATGTGGAGCTGCGCCTCGAGGCGGCCCTCGGCGGGCCCTGAGGCCACGAGTCGACGAGGACGAGCCCCCCACGCGCGAGAAAGGATGAGCGGCCATGCCGACGTTTCGTAGAACCCTCGATATCTACCAGGGATACAACTACAAGAAGGACAAGCAGACGCCGGTCGGCTTCATCACGAAGCTGAAGCTCGGCGACACCGACCTCACGGCGGACCAGACTTGCAAGGACCCGACCAACCCGACGACGGATCTGAAGGCCGTCGCCGTGCTCTCCGACATCCAGTGGGAGACGGGCGTCACCGACGCTGTCTATTTCGCCGGCCAGGTCTCGGTCACCAACAAGCAGAGCCTCCTCACGCTGGTCTACACGTCGATGACCAACGTGCTCGCGGAGTTCCAGTTCTCGGTCTACGACTATGACCCGCTGGCGAAGAAGTATTTCCTCTGCTTCCACAGCAACCAGACCGACATGAAGGGCATCCTCGAGAAGAACGGGGATGAGCTCAACCTGGCCGTCGCGGACGACGCCTCGACCCAGGTGCAGTCGCCCGAGAACTACGCGGCCACCACAGGCATCAAGCCGCAGCCCACGGCGCAGGCGCTCCAGATCGCTGTCGGCGACGGCAAGAACTTCGCCAAGGCCTGGGGCCTCACGGTCGGCTGAACCGGCCGCCTGGAGCAGCATGGCGGCGTCCACCCTGGCTCGTCCGACCTGGCGGATCGGGCAGATCCTCCTGCCCGAGCACTTCGCCGGCCTCGAGGCGGCGCTCGCCGCCGAGGCGGCGCTGCGCGCGGGGCTCAGCGCGCCGGCCTACGGCGTGGCCCGGCTGGCGTGGAACGGCGACGATCCGACGGACGGCGTCCTCTGGATCACCGCGCTCACCGCGGTGCTGCCGGAGGGCGCGCTCGTCGACGTGCCAGGCAACGCCAGGATGCGCGCGCCGCTCGACCTCAAGGAGGCCGGGCGGCGCGAGGTGGAGGTCTTCGCCCACGTGCTCGACCCCGACGACGACGGCGGCGCGGGCGATCCGCCGATGGAGCTGCCCTCGCCGCGGGAGATCCCGCGGGCGTTCCACGTCATCGAGCTCTCCACCGAGCGCGCCGCGCTGGGCGCCCGCGGCCGCGTCCCCCTCGGCCGCTTCGTCCTGCAGCGCGGCGCGTTCCGCCTCGACGAGTCCTCGGCGCCGCCGCTCCTGCGCCTCGACACAACCCCTTACCTCACGCGCGCCCTCTCGGCGCTCCGCGGCGATCTCGCCGGCCTGGAGAGCGCGCTCGACGCGCGGGCGCTCGACGCGCTGGGCCGCGGCGAGTCGCTCGGGCCGGTGCAGCGCGTGCGGCTGGAGGCGCGCAAGCTCGCCGCGCTGCTCGCGGACATCGAGCGCGGCGTGCCGCTCCACCCGTACGCCGTGTTCTCGGCGCTGCGCGCGTTCTCGCTCGACGTCTACCTGCTCGACGAGCACGCGTCGCCGTGGCGGCCGCCGGCCTACGATCACGACGCGCCGGCGCGCTGCTTCGGCGAGGTGCTCGCGCACATCGGGCGCCGGACGGCGGCGCCGCAGCCGACCTCGCCGGCCGTCGCCTTCCTCCCGGACAACGGCCGCCTCGTCGCCGCCGAGCTGCCGGACGAGGCGCTCTCGGCGCCCGAGGTCTACGTGGCCGTGCTCAAGGCCCGCGCGGCCGATCAGGTGCCGCTCGACGGCGCGCGGCTGGCCAGCCCGACCCGGCTGCGGATCGTGCGCGAGCACGCGCTCCGCGGCCTGCGGCTCCCGCCCACGTCGAGCCCNCGGCCTGCGGCTCGCGCCCACGTCGAGCCCGCCGTTCCGGCACGGCTTCGGCGGGGCTGTCGACTTCTACCGGGTGGTCGGCGGCGCGGCCGGCGAGGAGGGCGGCGAGTGGGCGCACGCGGCGCGCGAGCGCGCCCTCGCGTTCCACCCGCCGCCGCACCTCGAGGGGCACCAGGTCGTCCTCTGCTGGAGGCGGCCGTGAGTACCGTATACTGTCAGCGCTCGGGGGCTCCGCGGGGACAAGCCCCGCTACGCCCCCGAACCCCCGCGGCCACGGAGGCGCTCGATCGTGTCGTTCTTCGGGAAGCTTGCCGGCGCTCCGGACGAGCGCGCGCTCGAGAGCATCGCGCGGAACCTCGAGGCGGTGCTCAACGCGAAGCGCGGGCACGCCGGGGCCGTGGAGGTCTTCGGGATCGGGGGCTACGACGGGATCCACGCGACGAAGCCGTTCCTCGGCGCGCTCTCCCAGGAGATGCTGGAGCAGGTCAGGCGCCACGAGCCGCGGCTCACCGAGCCCCAGCTCACCCTGATCGGGCGGGATCGCGCGCTCTGGGTGCGCTTCCGGCTCAGCGGGCGCTGCCAGGGCGAGGTCTGCTCGTTCGCGATCCTCTTCCACAGCGTCTTCCGCGGCGTGCGGGTGCTGCCGGCGGCGTAGGGCCGAGGGGAGGGGCGCGGCCGTGAGGGAGCGCCTCCAGATCTCGCTCACCCTCACGCTGGCGGGGACGGCGCGCGAGATCCCCGGCGGCGACGTGCGCGGCCTCGGGATCGAGATGCACGCCTGGGGCGTGGAGGGCTGGGTGGAGTTCGTCGTGCAGGACGACGACGGCCGGCAGGGGAAATACGGCGACGCGATCCTCGAGGATTTCCAGAAGCCGGACCTCGCCGAGGTGTCGCTCTCCCTCCAGGCGGGGCACCTCGAGACCGACACCGAGCCGTCCGCCGCGGCCCTGAAGACGGGCGGCGTCGTGCTGGAGCGGGCGCTCCGCGAGGAGGTCCACCAGCCCGACGGCGCGGCGGCCGACGCGCTCTCCCGGTACTACCGGGTGAGCTTCGCCGATCCGGCGCGCGCGCTGTGGCGCCAGCACTTCCCCTGCGATCTCGCCACGAACAGGTCGTTCAAGGACGTCATCGAGGACCACAAGGGCGCGAAGGCGACGCTGACGTACGACTTCGACCCGATCACGGCCGCAGAGCCGCTGATCTTCTTCCACCTCGACCCGGCCGCGGGGAGCAGCTTCTACGATCTCGTCCTCTGGTACGTGCGGCACCGGGGGGGCGTGTTCACCTTCGACCACGCGGCGCGGGCGTACGCGATCAAGGGGGCCAAGGACGCGAGCGGCGAGGCCGCCGAGCTGCCCGCGGACGACGTCGCGCGGCTCACCTCGGTCTTCCCGGCGATCCCGCGGCACACGCCGCGCGTGCGCTGCTCGAACACGGGGTCGCCGCGCACCGAGGTGGGCGAGAACGCGAACGCGGCCGCGGGGGTGTTCCGCGACGTGCTGATCCGCACGCCGATCGCCGCGGAGGTGGACGGCCGGGTGGCGCTCGAGAAGGCGCGGCCGCTCCTGCCGGGGCGGGAGGTCGAGGTGGTGTTCCGCCGCTTCCCCACCGTGCTCGTGGCGCCGGGCAGCCTTGTGTCGATCTCCGCGACCGGCGGGCACAGCGCCGCGCTCCTCCTCGCCGCGGAGCCGTGGCGCGTCCACCGGCTCTCGATCGAGGCGCGCGCCGTCGACGAGGGGCCGGAGCAGGGTTACGGCGAGCCGGCGACGGCGTTCGAGCTCTCGATGTCGGCCCGCCTCGAGGCCAGGGCCGAGCCCGCGCTCCGGCTGCCGCCCATCGTGGACCCGCGCTTCCCCGGGTACCTGGAGGGCAAGGTGGTGAGCACTGTCGGCGAGGACGACCACATCACCTACCAGTTCGCGACGGACTCGAGCACCTCGGTCGAGCGCTACACGATCGAGATCCCCCTCTTCGAGGACCAGGAGATCACCGCGCCCTACGAGCCGACCTCCGGCTCGGGGACGCTCTACCTGCCGCTCTACAAGGGCGAGCGGGTCCTCTGCGCGCTCGACTTCACCGGGGCGCGCGTCGTGACGCTGCTCGACTGGCGCGCCGACGCCAGGGCCCCCGCGGACGGGCAGGGGCAGCACCTGTTCCTGGGCAAGTCGGCCACGAACAGCACGTCGGTGCTCCACGATTACCAGGACGACAAGCCCGTGCTCCGCGTCCTGCGCACGAACGACAAGGACACCGTCCTCCTCCAGCTCGAGGAGGGCAAGCTCACCCTCAAGGTCGAGGAGAAGCAGGGCTAGCCGATGGGGACCCTTGTCTGCACCATCGAGATGGACAAGGCCGCGGGGCTGACCGTCACCATCACCAACGCCGACGCCAAGATCACGCAGACAATCAAGATGGACGGCACGATGATCGAGCTGAAGGTCGCGGGCGATCAGGCGACGAGCGTCATCCAGCAGGTCGCCGAGAAGGTCACCATCACCTGCAAGCAGTTCGAGGTGAAGGCGGAGGAGACGATCGACCTCTCCTCGGGCAAGGCCTCCACGTGGAAGAGCGGCGACACGCTCACGGCGCAGAGCGCGAAGGACATGACCCTCGCGTCGGACGCGAACGTGAGCGTCTCCGGGCAGAAGATCGCGGCCGAGGGGCAGACCGAGGTGAGCCTGAGCGGCGCGTCGACGAGCAAGGTCTCCCTCGCGAGCGCGGGCGCGACGGTCTCCTCGGGGGGGAAGCTCGAGCTGTCGCAGGCGCAGGCGGCGATGTCGGGGGTGCAGGTGCAGGTGAAGGCGGACGGGATGATGTCGCTGGAGTCGTCCGGGATCGCCACGCTGAAGGGCAGCCTGACCAACGTGCAGGGCAGCCTGATCAACCTGGGCTGAGGAGCGAGCATGAGCGCGACAAGCGAGCGGCTCTCTGCGATGTTCCTTGCGGAGCTCCAGGCGCTCGACGCCTTCGCGGCCCGGCGCGAGGCGGAGGGGGGGCTCCTGCCCGGGCGCGACGACCCCGACGTCCGCCGGATCCTCGAGGCGATGGCGTTCTTCTCGGCGCGGACGCGCGCGGCCGCCGCCGCCTCGACCCGCGCGGCGGTGCGGCGCATCGCCGCCGGCACCCTCGACGATCTGCTCGCGACGTCGCCCGCGGCGATGATGGTGCAGGCGGCGCCGGACGGCGGCCTGATCGAGCCTTCGGGGCTGCCCGCCGGCACCCTCCTCCGCGTCTCCACGCCGGAGGGCAAGGCCGGCATCTTCTCCACCGCGCGGCCGCTCGCGGTGCTGCCGATCGAGATCGAGGGCGCGGCCCTCGTCGAGGTGCGGCGCCGGCTGCGCCTCACCCTCCGGCTGCGCGCGCGCCGGCCGATCAAGGGCGCGGTGGAGCTCCCGATCCACGTCCGGCGCCTCAACGACTACCGCGCCTCGCTCGCGTTGCACGACGCGCTCGAGCAGCACGCCGTGGGGGCGTTCGCCGTGGCCGACGGCGACGGGCGCGAGGCGCCGTGCCGGATCGCCTTCGGCGCGGAGCCGCCGCGGCGCCTCGCCGACGAGGTCGGCGAGCCGGGCGCGCTCGCGCGGATCCGCGGGTTCTTCCACCTGCCGGAGCAGGACCTGTTCGTCCACGTCGCGGTGCCGCCGGCGCCCTCGCCGTGGAGCGCGCTCGCGATCCACCTCGAGCTCGACGAGGCGTTCCCGGCGGACATTGTCGTGCCGCACGACGCGTTCCACCTCTTCGTCGTGCCCGCCGTGAACGCCTGGACCGACCTCTCCGCGCCCGTCCTCTGCGACGGCACCCGGGACGGCTACCCGGTGCAGAGCCCGAGCGCGGTCCTCGAGGCCGTCGAGCTCACGGGCGTGCGCGGGGTGTACAGGAGCGACGATCGGGGGCTCTCGCCGATCCTCCCCGCCGCGCTCGCCTGCGGCGGCGACACCTACGAGCTCGAGGAGGACGAGGAGGGCGGCCCGCCGCGGCTCCGCCTGCAGATCGCCGGCGCGTTCGAGCGGCCCGCGAAGGTGCAGGTGGACGCGCGGTGGTCTCAGCCCGGCCTCTGGTCCTCGGCGGCGGGCCGGCTCGCGATCGCGCCGCAGACGCGGCACCTGCCGGCGATCTCCTTCCGCGCGCTCGGGCCGCTGCGCCGCCCCGAGGAGAGCCCGCTCGCGCGCGACCCCGCGCGCTGCCTCGACGTGCTCTCGCTGCGGATGCGGCCCTCGCTCTCGCGGCGGGACCTGATGGGCGTGCTGGAGATCCTCGGCACGGGCGCCGACGGGCCCTACCGCGGCGCGCACGCGCTCGTGGACTCCCTCGATGTCGCCGAGGCGGCCGACCCGGCGCGGCGCGCGGGCGGCGTCCGGCGCGTCTACCGCCTCGCGCTGCGGCGGCGCGGCCCGGAGGACGCGCCGCTGCTGCGGCGGCTCGCGGCGCAGGTGGTCGAGCTGCTCGACGCATGGACCGAGGAGCCGGTGGACGTCGAGATCGACGCGCGCGGGGACGCGCCCCGGCGGGCGCTCCCGGCCGGCGGGGGGCGGGCGTGACCCCGCGGATCTGGGCGGAGATCGTCGCTGCCCACCAGGACGCCGAGCGCATCATCGCCGCGGCGTTCGGGGACCGGGCGGCGCGGCCCGATCTCGACGCGCTGCGCGCGCGCCTGCGGCGCCGCCTCGACGAGCTGCTCGCGGCGCTCTCGCCTCCGGCCAGCGAGGAGGACGCCGTCTCCGCGCTGGTGCCGCTCGTGCTCCTGCTCGACGAGCGGGTCGAGGGCCGGCTCACCCGGCTCGATCCGGACGAGCCGCCCGCGTGGCCGGCCCTCCAGCGCGACCTGTTCCCGGCGGGCGACGGCGGCGACGTGTTCTACGAGCAGGCGGGGGCCCTGCTGCGCCNTCTACGAGCAGGCGGGGGCCCTGCTGCGCCTGGCCGCGCCGCCGGCGCTCGTCGTCGGCGCCTACCTCTTCTGCCTCAAGGTCGGCTTCGAGGGGCGCCTCGTCGACGCTCCGGCCCAGATCCCGCGCTGGAAGGAGCGCCTCGCCGCGAGGCTCCCGCCGGGCGTGCCCCTCGCGGCGGAGCCGGCGAAGCCCGCGTCGCGGAAGGCGCGGCCGCGCTGGCACCACGTGGCGGCCGCGGTGGGCGCCCTGCTCGCGCTGCAGCTCGTCCTCTTGGCCATCACCCGCGGGTTGTGATGCAGTGGCCGCCGTGGCGGCCGATCCCGAGAGCAAGCACCCCACGTCGCCGCTGCCCGCGTCGCCGATGCCCGCGTCACCGATGCCCGCCTCACCGATGATCGCGCGATGGCGCGAGACGGCGCCGCGCCCGGCCGCGCCGGCGCGCGGTCCGCAGCCCCGGGTCC